>NZ_CP013200.1:1234994-1543742 GCF_001445575.1 Arthrobacter alpinus
CACGCAGGCCTTGGCCAGATCTCCGAAGTTGCCGTTGCCATTGAGCGTCAGCACATCCGGGGTCCTGTTCTTGACCAGCAGTGTCCTAATGGCGGTGTCCGGATCCGGGGAGTTGTTGATGACCACATGGATGTTGGGGTTCTTGGCCTCAAAATCCTTCACGATTTGGGTGAACTGGGCCACCGCCTCGGGCTTGAACTGGAAAAAGTCCAAGGTGACACGGCCGTCGTCGTTCGCGGAACAGCCGGTCAGCACCAGCGTCAGTGCCAGTGCGGCGGTAGTTCCGGCGGCCATCAGCCTGCGGCGGAAATTGCGCCGTCCGGGCTGTGGTTTCCTGGCCAGCTGGCGCAGCAGCGCAGGCGGGCCGGATTCTTGCTCATGGTTCATGGGAACTCCTTAGTTGGCCTGATCAACAGTGATCAAAACGGCTTGTTCGGGGAAAAGTACGGGGGACGCCAGGCCGGTGGCGGCCAGAAGACCTCCGGAGAGGATGGTTTCGGCTACGGTCCAGTCAAGGGGTGATTGGCCGTTGCCGACCTGGTCATTGAGGGGTTGTGAGAGCTGTACCCGGTAGCGCATGTCCGGCAGCAGGCCCGGCAGCGTGATGCGCCCGGACGGGTAGGTGGTGGACGCTGTGCGTTGAGTGAGGGAGTAGACGGCGCGGCTACCGTCCGCGGCGACTACGCCGCGGACATCCAGTGCGGGATCGGGCAGGTCCGCGTGGACGCTGGTACCGGTGTGGAACAGCTCCCGGTTCTCCTTGTGGAACGAGATCCAGCCGGCGAGTTCCGCCGTCTGTGCGTCAGAGATGGTTGAGATGTCCCATTCAATCCCGAAGTGGCCGAAGATGGCGGTGCGGGCCATGAACCCCAGGCTGTGTTGGCGGCCTGTGGAGTGCGATTGTGGCCCGCCAATGTGGGCTCCCATGAGCTCGTAGGGCACTAGGAGCCCGGTGTTGGCCTGGTTGTCGAGGCGTTCGAGCGGATCGATGCAATCGCTGGTCCAAATCCTGTCCGTGTAGTCCAGGATGCCCAGATCTACGCGGGCGCCACCCGAGGCGCAGCTTTCAATTTCCACACCGGGGTGGCGGTGTTTGAGCTCCGCGAGCAGCCGGTAGAGGGCCAGCGTGGACTCCCGCACGCTGGGGTTGCCCGTGCGGGGATCGGCGGCATCGAGCAGGTCACGGTTGTGATCCCACTTGATGTAGCTAATGGGGTATTCGGACAGGATGGCATCAAGGCGGCCCAAGAGGTAGCCGAAGCACTCCGGGTTGGCCAGGTTCAGCACCTGCTGCTGGCGTGCGGAGACCGGCCAGCGTCCGTCGGTGTGCAGGATCCAGTCCGGATGCTTGCGGGCCAACTCACTGTTTGGGTTCACCATTTCCGGCTCGAACCACAGCCCAAATTCCATGCCCAGGCCGCGCACATGCTCAATGATGGGGCCCAGGCCGTCCGGCCACACGGTAGTGTCCACAAACCAGTCGCCGAGCCCGGCAGTGTCATCGCGGCGGCCCAGGAACCAGCCGTCATCAAGGACAAAACGTTCGACGCCGACCACGGCAGCCTTCTCGGCCAAGCTTTTGAGTGTGGTCAGCTCGTGATCGAAATACACCGCTTCCCAAGTGTTGAGGGTGACGGGCCGTGGCCGGCTTGGGTGTTGGGGGCGGGCACGAAGGTCCTCGTGGAATCGGGCCGAGAGCTGATCCAGACCGTGGCCCCAGGAACCCAGCGCCCACGGGGTGGTGTGCGAGTCCCCGGGTGCCAAAACCACTTCCCCCGGCAGCAGCAGCTCCCCGGCGCTCAGGAAGCTGTCACTGGTAATGGTGCGTTCGGCCGACAGGCTGTGATTGCCGCTCCATGCCGTATGCACGCCGTGGACCAAGCCGCTGCGGAAACCAAAGCTGTCCTGACCCGCCAACATGAGCAGTGTGGCATCCGCGCCGGGGCGTCCGCGGCGGCTTTCGCGAACATGGGCGCCCACCGTCAGCGGGCGGCGCTGGGAGGTGCGTTCCTTCAAATGGCGGCCCGTGAAGTCCTGGACCGTGGTGGCGCTCGCCGGCAAGGGGAACACTGTCATGAGCCGGTGCAGCAGGTAGTCGCTGTCCCCGGTGTTGCTCAGGGTGTGCCGCTGGCGCAGCACCCCGGTGGCGCTCAACTCCAGCTCCGTCACCAGATGCAGCCCTCCGGCCGGGTCCTCGGCAGTGACCGTGAGGGAGGAGTCATCGGCGTGTGCTGCCGTGGTGCTTAGGGCGCTGGCCCACCCACCGGCAGCGCGCTGGCCGAGCAGTGCGGGGGTGCCCTGCCAGCCGAACGTCTCCTGCGGCAGGATGCTCAGGCGGGCGGGTACGTCAATGCCGCCGGAGACCCGCTGCGGACGGGCAGCAACTGCGAGCGAGGCCAGCTCGGAGGGGGAGAGGGCGCCGGTGGTCGGTCCCCAATGAATGATCGTGGGTGTGCCTGCCGAGTCCAGGTCCACGATGACCGAGGTGCCGCCGCGATGCAGCTGGAGCTGGGCGGGACGTGAAGAAGTTATTGTGCTCATGGAATAGTTTTACAGCGAAAGTAATTGCTGTGTCAAGGGTCATCCTGATTGCATAATTACGGCGAAATACTTGATTTCAGAATGGAATTATGTTTGAAGTGCAATAAACTTGTTGTCATGAACACCGTTGCCTCCACACCGATCCTGCCTGCTCCGAGCCGCCCTGGCGAGAACCGCGGACAGCCGGAAGCACTCGCGGAGTCAGCTCTTGAGCTGGCCCGGCTGGTGCTTGTCCGCGGCCCCATTTCCCGCGGGGAATTGGCTAGGGAAATGAAGTTGAGCGTTGCCAGCCTCACCCGCTTGGGCAAACCACTGCTCGATTCGGGCTTGCTCATTGAAGGCCCTCTGGTTGCTGACGGCACCGTGGGACGCCCCGTGCGCTTGCTCGATGTTCCCAACGATGCCGCGTGGTTTGTGGGCGTGAAAGTGACAGGAGAAAGGCTGCAGGCCGTGGTCACGGACATTCGTGCCACGATCCTGGCGGAAGCTGTGCTTCCTCTCCCTGAGAAATCGGCCGCTGCCGTGGTGGCGGGCACTGCCCAGCTCACTGCGCAGCTGGAGGCGCAAGCAGGCGTCACCGTCAGGGGGGTTGGCGTTTCCCTGGGTGGGCAGGTGCGCCCGGATGGCGTGGTCCACCGCGCACCGTTTCTGGACTGGAAAAACGTGCCCCTGCAGAGCCTGCTGCAGGACCGGCTGGGACTCCCGGTGGTGGTGGAAAATGATGTGACAGCACTTGTGTCCGCCGAGCAATGGTTTGGAGCGGGCCGCGAGGTGCCCGATTTTGCCGTGATTACCGTGGGCGCAGGCGTTGGCTACGGACTCACTATTCGCAACCATGTGATCCGAACCGTGGATACAGGATTGGGGCTGGGCGGGCACTTCCCGTTGGATCCCAACGGTCCGTTGTGTGCCGAAGGGCACCGAGGCTGTTCCACTGCCATGCTGTCCATCCCCAGCATTTGCCTGCAAATTTCAGCAGCCTTGGGCCGTCCGGTGGACTATGGTCAGGCGCTGAACCTTGCCGCAGAAGGCAACCGCGCCGCCGCGGCAGTCCTGGAGGCGGCAGCAAAGTCCTTGGGGATCCTGATCGCCGCCGCCACAAACCTGACCATGGTTAACACAGTTGTGCTAGGCGGTGAAGGCGTGGCCCTCTACGCGGCAAAAGAAGCCACCGTGCTGGCTGCCTTGACGGCGGGGCGGGACCCGGAAGCGGCGCCGGTGAAGGTACGGGTGGCGTCGGCCGATTTCACCGAATGGGCCCGTGGCGCAGCAGCCGTGGCTATTCAGGCCCAAGCATTCATTCGCTAGCGTGTATTGGCCAGCATTCATACTCTGTAGGCTGCCAGCATGGTGCGTTAGCATGGCAGAACCTCGAGGAAGGCGTCACCATGCCAAGAACGCATCGTCTCAGCGGCACAGCGAAAGCGGTACATGCAATGAGTAGAGTTTCCTCACGGCTAACCGCCACGCTTTTGTTGCTCTCCGTCGTGGCAGTGATTACCGGTTGCGCGCAGCAGGGCCCCGACGCAGGCTCGCCCAGCACAGACGGGCAGATCACCCCTGCCACGGCTTCCCCCTCTGCATCCACTGACTCATCAGCTACTGCGGCCCCATCTGCCAGCGCCACCCCCTCCGCCAGCGGCCTGGACCTCACCATCACCCTCACGGAATCGCCCCAAGCCACGGCGCGAACGTTCCGTCTTGTGGCCGAAGGCGCCACACCCGCACCGGAATCCACCTTGCCCGATCCTGCCGCGGCACTGGCCGCGGTGGAAAAGTACGGCGAGAAAATGTTCTTCCCCGTCCCGGACCCCAACAAGGTGTGCACTCAGCAATATGGTGGCCCGGAAATTGCCCAGGTGACCGGCTGGTTCCACGGCAAGGAAGTCAACGCCACCTTCAAACGCACCGATGGCTGTGAAATTAGCCAATGGCAGGCTCTGGCTCCACTCTTTGGCGCACTCGGCGGCGGAACCGGCAACATCTAAACCGGGCGAGGAGCAGCCCAAGCCAGCCACGCACGACGGCGGCCATCCAGTTCAACTGGATGGCCGCCGTCGTGCGTGGAATAACTACTTTTCTAGAGGTGCTGCTTTTGCTAGAGGTACTGGACCCTAGAGCAGCAGGTCCGTGGGAGCTTGTTCAACGGAGAATTCCGAGTGCCCCTTCTTACCCTTCTTGGGCTTGTCCTTGCCCTTCTTGTCCTTGACGGGACCGCTATTGTCCTCATCCGGAACCACGGCGGTGCCACCGGGGGTGACAATCACGGAGACAAACGTCTGCGTGCCCGCGTCGCCAAAGGAGACCCGGCCCAGATAGTTGCCCGGTGCCAGCCCGGTCCAGCTCAACGTGACGTTGCCGGACTTGCCGTTAGCCAACTTGAGCGGGTTCGGTGAAACCTTGGCGTTGCCGGCATCTGCTCCGAGGATCGCAGCATCCACCGTGGCCTTCACGGCCCCGCCATCAGCGCTGGAATACAGATTAGCCAGCACCTGATAGGTCCCGGGGGCCGGATTGGTCAAGGTCAGTGTCTCACTCGAGGACGCCGTCCGCACATCGCTGTACTGCCCCTTCGGGTTGAAGACGATCATGTCGTAATCGGCACCCTCATCCGCGGAAATGACCTGGAACTTGGCCAGCTCGGTTCCCTCCGGAACAACCACCTGCTTCAAGAAGTTTGAGGCGTTGTTGCCCACAGCGAGCGGACCGGGAACCAGCTCAATAGCGCTGGAGTCAGCCTTGGACAGGCCATTGAGGCTCAAGGCCACAGGAGCGTTGGTACCGGAAACTACCGGAATCTTGCCACTGCTGTTGCCGTTATTGGTGCTGAAGCTGATCTCCGGCTGCACCAAAGCGGCCAACGGACGGACAGCAACCGGGGAGGTTACCGTAGCTCCGGCGCCCTGCCAGGTCAGGCTGCCCATGGCAAACGCGCCCAGGGCTGCCTTGTTGTTCTCGAAGGTGACCTTGAAGGTGCGCTGCTGGCCGGCCTGAGAGAAGTTCAGCACCGACGGGGTGACCTTGACATTGACGCCGGGGACGTTGGCGGTGGCCCGGTACAAGCCCGGAGTCAACGCCGTGACGGTGCGGGTGACTGTGACCTTGCCGGCCAAAGAGCCCACCGCGAAGGATGCCACATTCATGTCACGCGGCGCGGTACTGCCGAGCCCGGGCATGCCCAGATCAATGCCGGTGCCCTGAATGAACTTCAGGTATTCGGTGTCACCGGCGTCATACACGAGCCCCGGCGTCAGCGCCTTGACCACGGCTGTCTGACCGGCACCTGTTGCAAAGAGATCGGTGTTCTTGCTGCCATCGGCATTGACCACATTCGTGGCCGTTGTCATCATGGCTGACTTGACCGCGGCCGGTGACCACGTAGGGTTCTTGGCCATGACCAGTGCCGCGAAACCGGCAACATGTGGTGCAGCCATGGAGGTTCCGGACATCATGCCAAACTGGTCCCCACCGGTGGCAATGGGGGAGACCCCAGCCAGAACGGCGACGCCGGGAGCTGCAACATCGGGCTTGAGCAGATCAGAGCCGACTGCTTCCAGCGGGCCGCGGGAGGAGAAGCCTGCCACCTGCGGCTGCGGTGTTACCGGCAGTCCCGTGGTGTCATGGTCAACCAAAGCCACCAAAATGTCCGGGTTGGCCGCGATCTTGTCCTTGATGAGCTGTGTAGCCGGCGGGTTCACATGAACAGTAGGTACGGCGTGCAGGTCCACATCCTCTGAGGACGGGGTGACATTGGTCAGGATCATGCCCGCGCCTCCTGCGCGCTTGACCTCGGCGCTCTTGGCCGTACGGTCAATCACACCGCGGTCACACACCACGATCTTGCCGGCAACTTTGCTGCCGTCCAAGGTATTGGGGCCACAAAGCTCCGGGTTGGCCGCACCGGCGGCAGCTGCCGTGGTGGCAAGGATGACGTGGCTGGCAGGAACGCCCTGACCCATCATGCTGGCGCCACGGAACTTGCTGCCATCAGCGAATTCCGCCGTGCCCTGAAGCTCGGAGGAAAAGGAGGTGGCAGCGACGGTGGTCAGCCACGGGGCGCCGTGGTTGACAGTGCCTGCCGTGGGGCCCGAGTTGCCAGCCGAGGCAGCCACAAAGATGCCTGCCGAGGTGGCTGAGAGGAAGGCCAAGGACACCGGATCGGTTGTTGAGGTAGTGCTGCCCGAGATGGAGTAGTTCAAGACATCCACACCGTCCAAAATGGCCTGGTTGATGGCTGCAACAGCCGAGGAAGAGTAGCAACCGCCCGTGTCCGGATCGGTGTCTTCCCAGCAAATCTTGTAGATGGAGAGCTTGGCCGCAGGAGCAACACCGCTGGTGATGCCCATGGCACGGTCACCAATTTTTGCCTCGACATTGGCGTTACCGGCGGCCGTGCTTCCGGTGTGCGTGCCATGGCTGGCAACGTCCACGGGGGAGAGCACTTCTTGCGGTGCCCGATCCTCAGGGGCCACATAGTTCAGGAAATCATCGGCAAAGTAATGTGCGCTCAGTACCTTGGAGTTACAGGCACTGCCGTCGAAATCGGCTCCCGATTCCACACCCTTCTGGCATTCCCCGGAGAAGGTGTCACCATTGGCCTTGAGCATGGCAATGTTGCCGTCATCAGTGCGATACGGGACGCCGACCACCGGGTCCCCCGTCAGTGGAAGGACCTCGTCACCGGCAAAGAAGGGGCTCGACGGCGTGTATCCGGTATCGATGATACCCACCACAACGCCCTCGCCTGCCTTGCTCTGCCCGCCGAAGTTCTTGTTCCAGCTGCCGTTCTTGCCGCTCAGGCCAAGGAAATCGGTGCTGGAGTAGTCAGGGGCGTTCTCCGTGTCCGGGGCAACGGTCAAGACGCTTGGGTCCTTGGCCAACGCCAAGGCCTGGTCAGCGGAGAGATCCGCGGAAAAGCCATTGAGGGCGGCGGTGAAGGTCCGCTTTACCTTGACGTTTTCCGTCTTGGCAACGGCAGCCTGCTTGGATTCAAGGTGCTTCTTGTACTTCTTAACCTCGGCGCGCGTCGAATCAAGCTTTTGCCCCGACTGTGGCTTCGTGGCAGGAAGGCCAGCCGTGCCGCCGTCGTACATGGCGATGGGCTGCTCGGCGAAGACAACAATGTAGCGTCCGGCGGGGAAGCTCAAAGGGTCAACATTTGTTTGAGTGATACTGGGCATGCTCAGCTGGCTGGGGTTGGCCGATGCTGGCAGTGCCCCCACTGTGGCCAGTAGCAACGGCAGGCCGGCGCCAATCGCCACGACCTTCCGCAGTCCTGAGCTTCGAAAGAGAGTTCTTCCCGTTCGTTTCATGGTCATGGTGCGGTGAACCTTTCAACAGGATCTCCGTGCGGCCTCTTGCCTCACGGGTGCAACATGGCAAGACGGCAGACAACTTTGACAAGTGATGAACGAGTGCCCAAAGCGCTGTGAGCCGACGAAGCCAACGGGAAAAGGCTACCGATCGGTAGCCTGCTTGTGACCCCTAACACAGCCGCAAATCAAGGAACTAGCCGTAAAGCTAGGGCAAGCACTGTCTTTTGGCATAGAAGTGCAGCCGAATGGATCAAGCGCCTGCCTAGCTCTTGACAGGATTAATCGAATTAACGGTCCTAATCGACGTGACGGCTCTAGCAGCCTGGCGGGGCGATGTATTGGTAGGTCAAGGCCAAGTCATAGCTCAACACCGTGTGCGCGGCGGTTTGTTCCCAGCCAAATTGGCCGGCAAAAACAGAGGCGGCGCGGCCCATATCGATGCGAGTTTCGCTGAAGTCATGCAGGGAGGCGATCGCCTCGGCCCAGAGCTGCGGGGACCTGCCCTCGACCAGCAAGCCGGTGCGTCCATCGCTGACTGCGCGGGGGAGACCTCCAACATTCGTGGCAATCACCGGGGTGCCGCAGGCCTGGGCTTCCAAGGCGACCAAGCCGAAGGATTCACTCGAAGAGGGCACGGCCACAACGCTGGCACTGCGGTACCAATCGGCTAGTTTACTGGCCTCCACGGGAGGGTAGATGGTGGCGGAATCCTGCAGGCCACACTCTTCGATGAGTGCTTGAAGATCATATTTGTCAGAGCCGCTGCGAGAGCCCAGAAAGGAAAGCTGCAGGTCAATGTCGGGGCGTTGCGCCCGCAAGATGGCGGCGGCCTTGACTAAAACGTGGGGACCCTTGAGGCGTTGCAACCGCCCAGCGAAGACAACGTGGAAGCGTCCGGGGGCAATGCCCAGATCCTGCCGCGATCGGTCCCGGAAGGCCGGCTTGAATATTTTCAAGTCCACACCGGGAGAGACCACATCGATGCGTTGTTCACAGCCATCGTAGTGGCGCTCCAGCTCAGCGGCCTCGGCTGTAGTGTTGGCGATCAGCCGCGTTGCCGCGGCCACAATGTGCTGTTCGCCGTCCTCGCGCACACCGGGTTCGGCGCTCTGACCCTGAGGCAGGTGCTGATTCTTCACCCGCGCCATGGTGTGCATGGTGTGGACGAGCGGGAGATCCAGGCGTTTGGCTGCCAGGATTCCGGCCATCCCAGAAACCCAATAGTGGGAGTGGATGACCCGAACGGGTTCCCCCGGCAGGGCACTGACGTGATCGGCGACGGCGTCGGCCATTTCCGTGATCAGCTCAGGGAGAGCTTCCTTGGACACCTTGCCGAAGGGACCCGCCACAATATGGTGGACCGATACCAGGGAGTCCAGCGCAACGGTTTCAGGCTGATCGGGCGAGGTGCGGCGGGTGTAAATGTCCACCGCCACGCCCGTTGCCGCGAGTTCCAGTGCCAGCGCCCGAACGTAGACGTTCATGCCGCCAGCGTCACCGCCACCGGGCTGATCCAGCGGTGAGGTGTGGAGGGAAAGCATGGCGACGCGCCGAATCTGATGCATGGCGTTCCTCTCCTACTGAACTGTGGCGAACCCTGCCGAACACTACTGGTCCGGGACGTTCAGTGTGTCAATAACTGAATCAATCTTGCCACTGCCAGCAGCTCCAAGCTAGCCGAGGTGGCAGTGCGGCCCCAAGATTGCGCAGCTGGCCTGCTGAGAGGGCTAAAATGGATGGGTGAGCCACTTAGTTGTGCCGGTTCCCGCGCCTGCTACAGGCCCTGAACGGCAAGCCATCATTGACCTGTCCGCAATCGCCAACAACATCCGCCACCTCCGTGAAATCGTCGCCCCGGCGAAGTTCATGGCCGTGGTGAAGGCCGACGCCTACGGGCACGGCATGATCGAGGTGGCCCGCACGGCTGTTGCTGCCGGGGCAGGGTGGCTGGGCACGGCCCACGTCAGTGAGGGCTTGGCCCTCCGCGCCGCGGGCATTGACGTGCCCGTGCTTTCGTGGCTGCACACCCCAGACACGGACTTCGAAGCCGCTGTGGCCGCTGACATTGATCTGGGGTGCTCCGGCTGGGAGCTGGAACATATTGTGGCGGCGGTCCGGGCCCGGCAGCACCCCGCCCGTGTGCACCTGAAAATTGATACGGGCCTGGGCCGTAACGGCAGCACTCAAGAAGACTGGCCGGCGCTGGTTGCCGCGGCCGTGGCCTACCAGGCGGAGGGGTTGCTGCGCGTTGTTGGCGTTTTCAGCCACCTCGCCGTGGCCGACGAGCCCGAACGTACCGAGACGGATGAACAATTGGCCCGTTTCCGTGAGGCCGTGGCCATTGCCGAACAAGCCGGGGCCTGGCTGGAAGTTCGCCATATTGCCAACTCACCCGCCGCCATGTCCCGGCCCGATTCGCACTTTGATCTTGTCCGCGTGGGGCTGGGCATCTACGGCCTGTCACCCTTTGCCGACCGCACCTCCGCGCAGCTGAGCTTGGTCCCGGCCATGACATTGCAAACCCAAATTGCCAACTGCAAGGACGTGTCCGCCGGCCAGGGCATCTCTTACGGGCTCAACTACAGCACCACAGAACCCACCACGCTGGGTCTTGTTCCGCTGGGCTATGCCGATGGTATTCCGCGCGTCGCCAGCGGAGGCCCCGTCCGTGTCAACGGCATCACCTACCCCGTGGTGGGGCGGATTGCCATGGACCAGATGGTGATTGACCTGGGTCCGCACGGCCGCGATGGCTTTGCCCAGGCCGCTGTTCCGGGCTCTGCTTTGGGCGCCACCGCTGAGCTGTTTGGCAACGGGCACGACGGCGGACCCCTCGTTGAGCAGTGGGCGGCGGCTGCCGGGAGCATCAACTATGAGATCGTGACCCGGATCAGCCAGCGGGTACCGCGGCGCTATGTTGGCGGGGCCGAGACCGGTGGCGCAGTGCAGGCAGGTGGCGCTGCGTGATGGCCTGGGAATTTTCCACCAGCACTGCTGCGCAAACCCAGCAGTTGGCCGAGAACCTGGCCAGGCTGCTGCAGGCAGGCGATCTGATCATCCTCAGCGGAGAACTGGGTGCCGGAAAAACCACGTTCACCCAAGGCCTCGGCCGGAGCCTTGGCGTGCGCGAAGGCATCATTTCGCCCACCTTTGTGTTGGTGCGCATCCACCCCAATTTGCCTGACGGGCCCAACCCGGGCGGCCCCGATCTGGTCCACGTTGACGCCTACCGCTTGGGTTCGCCCGGCGAAATTGATGACATTGACCTGGAAAACACCATGGACAGCTCCGTGACAGTGGTGGAGTGGGGTGCCGAACGGGTGGAGCATCTGGCCGCCAGCCGGCTGGAAATCGAGCTGGTGCGCGCGGTGGGTGGCGACACTCCAGCAGCTGGCACGCCCGCAGCTGGCACGGGTGGAACGGGTGCCTCCGACGTCGAGGGTACCGATGCGCTCGAGGGCACCTTTGACTTCACCGACGAAGACGACGACGAACCCCGCACCTTGCGCTTGCACGCAGTGGGGCCGCGCTGGGAAGGCACCGACTTTTCGGCGCTGGGCCAGCTTGTGAACACAACAGAATAGATGTAAAAAGTGCGAATCCTGACTATTGACACCTCCGCTATCGCCAGCGCCGCGTTGCTCGACTTTGACCCCCTGGACCCGGTCCGAACGGCGGAACTGGTGGCCAATTTTGCCACCACCGATACCCGCAGCCATGCCGAAGTACTGGCCCCTGGCGTGCAGTCACTGTTCACCGACCCCGTGACGGAGGGTCCGGCCTTGGATGCCATTGTGGTGGGCACGGGCCCAGGTCCGTTCACGGGTCTGCGTTCCGGAATTACCATGGCCCGCACACTCAGCTTCACGTGGAGTGTCCCTTTGTACGGGATGATGAGTCTGGACGCGTTGGCGCATCAGGTTTTTGATGCCCCTGCTTACCGTGACGGGCGTGCTGTGGGTCCGCTGGCTATGCGTGACTTTGTGGTGGCTACTGACGCACGGCGCAAGGAAGTTTACTGGGCGCGGTACAGTGCCGGGGCCCAACTGCTGGATGGGCCCCATGTTGGCCCAGCCGAGGAAATTAGCGGAGTTCAAGTGTTCGGTGCTGGGGCTGGACTCTACGAAGAGGTTCTTGCTGCCAACGGTTGCAGCGTCTATCCACTCTTTGCCGACGCCCAGCCAACAGCCCTTGAACTGGGCCGCGCTGCCGCACGCAAGATCGCCGCGGCAGGCTCCCTAGAGAACGCCGGACTATTGGATTCGACTCCTCTCTATCTACGCGAGTCCGACGCCAAGGTTCCCGGCCCCCGAAAGCGGGCACTCTAGATGTCAGCGGGAAAGTCCCCAGCGGGAAGCACCCCGCAGGGAAACTCCCCAGCGGGACAGCAGGAGGCAAGCACCCCGGGGGAACGCACCAGCCCGCAGTGCTGCGCGACATGGTGGCCGCTGACATTGACTTCATCACGGCACTGGATCGCCAGCTTTTTGGAATCGACTCCTGGCCCCGGACCATGTTCGTGGACGAGCTGGCCCAGCCAGAAACCCGGCGGTACATCATCGCAGAGCTGCCATCCGGCGTCGAACATCAAGACCGTGAAGGTCAGGGAAAAACTGTGGCTGGCTACGCTGGACTGATGTGTGTGCCGCCCATCGGCGACATTCAAACCATTGGTGTGCTGCCAGAATTTGAAGGGCGCGGCATTGCTCGGGCCATGCTGGATGATCTCATTGCTGAGGCGATCCGGCGCGGTGCGCAGAACATCATGCTGGAAGTTAGCTCCACCAATCCGAGGGCGCAGCGGCTCTACCAGCGCTACGGTTTTGAACATATTCACACGCGGCGCAAGTATTACCGCGACGGCTCGGACGGGCTCATCATGCGTCTGCAACCTCCCGTTTCCACCACTTCGAAGGACCCCTCATGAACCAGAGCAACCCGCTAATCCTGGGGATTGAATCCTCCTGCGATGAAACCGGTGTGGGACTGGTCCGGGGTACCGAGCTGTTGACCAATACTGTTTCCTCGTCCATGGAGGAGCACGTTCGCTTCGGCGGCGTCATCCCGGAAATTGCCTCCCGAGCGCACCTCGACGCGTTTGTGCCAACCCTGGCCGCCGCGCTCGCCGATGCTGGCGTGAGCCTCGAGGACGTGGATGCAATCGCCGTCACGAGCGGTCCCGGGCTAGCTGGTGCGCTCATGGTCGGCGTCAGCGCAGCCAAGGCGCTCGCGCTGGCCACCGGCAAACCGCTGTACGCCATCAACCACTTGGTGGCACACGTGGGTGTGGGCTTATTGGATGAGTCCATCGCGGCCGTGTACGACGGCGGGGCCCTCCCTGAGAATCTGGGTGCGCTTTTGGTCTCCGGCGGTCATACCGAGATCCTGCGGGTGCGCAGCATCGCCTCCGATGTTCAGCTGCTCGGGGCCACCATTGACGACGCCGCGGGGGAGGCCTTTGACAAGGTGGCCCGGCTGTTGGGGCTGAACTACCCAGGGGGGCCGGCCATTGACCGCTTGGCTAAGGAAGGCAACGCCAAGGCCGTGCGCTTCCCTCGCGGGCTGACCATGCCCAAGTACATGGGCACGGCCGAGGCCCCCGGCCCGCACCGCTACGATTTCTCCTTCTCCGGGCTCAAAACCGCCGTGGCCCGCTGTGTTGAGGGTTATGAGGCGCGCGGTGAGGCGGTCCCCGTGGCCGACATTGCCGCGTCGTTCCAGGAAGCCGTACTGGATGTCATCACCGCTAAAGCAGTGCTGGCGTGCCGCGAACAGGGCATCACCACGCTGTTGTTGGGCGGCGGAGTAGCGGCCAATTCACGGTTGCGGGAACTGGCCGGGCAGCGGTGCGCATCCGCCGGGATCACGCTCCTGGTTCCGAAGCTCTCGCTGTGTACCGATAACGGGGCCATGGTTGCGGCCCTAGGTGCGCAGCTGGTGATGAACGGCGTGGCTCCGAGTGACCTGTCCTTCGCACCCGATTCCTCCATGCCCGTGACCAGCATCAGCCTTTAATTCACATCGAGGGGAGTTGGAGCGCCCGGGATCCGTAGCCGGAGCAGGCGATAGCCAATCCCTAGGGCGAACATCACCAAACCAGCCAGCACTGAGCTGAGCGGCAGTGTGGCCACCAAGGCCACGCAGGCCGCGGCACCGAGCACTTGCAAGAACTTTGGATAGCGGCGGTCGGCCCCGCTCTGGGTGAAGGCGGCAACGTTAGCGACCAAGTAGTAGACCAGTACGCCAAAGGACGAGAACCCGATGGCGCCGCGCAGATCAGCGAAGACGACGATCATGCAGATCACGGCGCCCAAGGCGAGTTCAGCCCGGTGCGGTACCTGGAATCGGGGGTGGACGGCGGCAAAGTAGCGTGGGAGATCGCCTTCCCGTGCCATGGCTAACGAGGTCCGTCCCAACCCGGCCACCAAAGCAAGCAGTGCACCTAGCGAGGCCAAAGCGGCACCCACTCGTACTAGGGGCGCCGCCCAATTCCAGCCCCCGGCAGCCACCGCATCGGCGAGCGGAGAGGCAGTGGCGGCAACGCCGTCGGGCCCTAAAATGGCGAGCAGACTGACGCCTATAGCGGCGTAGATGACGGCGGCAATGCCCAACGCCAGCAAAATGGCGCGGGGAATGGTGCGGCGGGGCGCGCGAACTTCCTCGCCAAGGGTGGCGATCCGGGCATAGCCGGCAAACGCAAAAAACAGCAGCCCGGCCGATTGCAGAATCCCGTACCACCCGTGCGAGAGCAGGCCATCGCCGAGAAAAGTACTGCCGCCTGTGCCCGGGCTACCCGCCCACGCGGCCGCAACCGCAATGGCTAATGCTGCCAGGACCGCCACCACAATGATCCGGGCCAGAGCCGCCGTCCGGGTCACGCCCCGGTAATTCACCGCAACCAGAAGCACGACGGCGGCCACCGCCACCGGGCGCTCCCACCCCGCGGGCGCGGCGTAGGCGGCAAAGGTCATGGCCATGGCGGCGGCGCTGGCCACCTTGCCCACCACGAAACCCCACCCGGCGAGGAAGCCGGACCACGGCCCCAGCCGCTCGCGGCCGTAGATGTACGTGCCGCCGGAGGTGGGATAGGCCGCGGCGAGTTGGGCGGAGGAGGTCGCATTGCAATAGGCCACGAAGGCGGCCACGAGCAAAGCAATGAGCAAGCCGGAACCGGCCGCCTGAGCCGCGGGGGTGAACGCGGCAAACACGCCGGCACCGATCATCGAGCCCAGGCCAATGACCACGGCGTCGAAAGTGCCTAGCTTGCGGGCCAGGCCCGGGGTGTTGCTCATGCTCATCAGCTCTCCCACTGTGTCAGCGGTCCACGCTATCCCCTGCACATGAACCTGCGGTAAACAAGCGCTATCGCAGCAATGGCAGCATTTTCGCAAACGCTATCGCACCCACTGCGAGCGCGTCCGGGAAAAGTTGGCCATTGCTGCGAGCGCGTTTTTTGGTTGGGGTGGTCAGGCGGCGGGGAGGGTGAGGACCATGGTGGTGCCGCCGGGGCCGGTTGCGGCGACTTCAATGGTTCCGCCGGCGGCAACCGCGATCTCACGGACCAGGGCCAGCCCCAATCCGTAGCTGCGCCGGCCACCGGCAGCGGGGTCGGTGCTGTGGGCGAAGCGGTCAAACACCCGGGACGGCTCAATGCCGGTGATGCCGCCGCCGGTGTCGTGCACGGTGATGGCCACGCTCCGCCCGGACTGTGCCACGGCCACCGTGATGCGCCCGCCTTCCGGGGTGTGGTTCAGTGCGTTGTCGACCAGGCCCAGGACAGCCCGGCGCAAACTGTTGGCCTGGATACGGACCCGGGGGCCGCCGTCGTGCGTGGTTTCCAGCTGCACGCCGCGGGAAACTGCAACGTCTCTCAGGCTCGCGGCCGCCTCCTGCACCACGGGGGAAATGGAGATGGGGTCGGCGGAGGCCTCCGTCCCGGCCGTGGCGGCGAGCAGGAGCTCCTGGACCGTGGCGCTAAGGGCGGCCGTGTCCTGGCGGACCTGTCCCAGGATGCGGGCGGCATCGCTGCCGGGCTGCACCTTGGCCTCGGCCAGCTGGATGCGGGCGTCGAGGATGGTCAGCGGCGTGCGCAGTTCGTGGCTGGCCTCCTGGACAAAGCGGCGCTGCAGCTCAAGGGCCCGGCCCAGGGGCCGGATGGCGCTGCGGGCGCTGAGCCAGCCAATGGCCCCGGCGGCAAGAATCCCGGCGAATCCGGCCAGGACCATGGCCTTGAGCATGTCATTCGATTCAACATAGACGCGGGCGGAGGTGTTTGAGGCGGCCACATCCGGTTGGTGGGAGAGGTACAGTATGTAGGCCGCAGCGGCGATGATGACCGCCACCACCATGAGGGCGATGGCCGCGGCAATCCTGATTCCCACTGTGAGGGCGGCACGCCTCAGGGCGGGGGAGTCAGCCGACTGTGCAGTGGCAGGCCGTCCCCGCATGGCGGTCATGCGCCGTCCCCGATCTGGTAGCCCAGCCCATGCACGGTGCGGACCAGCGATTTGGAGACCTTCTTGCGCAGGTAGTGCACGTAGGTGTCAATGACGCTTTGGGAGTCGTCTGGGTGGCACAGACCCGCCAGCAGTTCCTCCCGGGTGAACACCTTCTCCGGGCTGGCCGCCAGCAGCGCCAGCAGCTCGCTCTCCTTGGCCGTCAGCCCCACCAACTCCCCATAGGGTGAGCGCAGCGAACGGTTGGCGGGATCAAAAAGCCAGCCGCCCACGTCCACCAGCGAAGCCGCAGGCACAAAACTGCGGGTCATGGCACGCAGCCGCGCCCTCAGCTCACCGGCATCAAAGGGTTTGGACATGTAGTCGTTCGCTCCGGCGTCGAGCCCTGCTATTTTGTCCGCGGTGGCGCCCAGCGCCGTCAGGATGATGGCGGGGGTGGCCACACCCTTGCGGCGCAGCGCGGCCACCAGCTCGAGGCCGTCCATGACGGGCAGACCGCGGTCAATGACCATGGCGTCCCACTGTTCGGTGAGGCCAAGGTGCAGGCCCTTTTGGCCGTCCGCGGCGAGGTGGACATCATAGTCATCGGCGAGGAGTTCGGCGATCAGGGGGCCAAGGACGGGGTCGTCCTCCACCAGCAGCAGTCGCGGGAGCTCAGGGGTGTGCATGCTCATTATTGTCCCCCGCCGACTCGCCTTCCGGTGCGGAAAGCAGCGTTCCGGAAGCTGCAGCGCGGCGCTTGAGTAGGAAGCTGATGACGCCCGGCAGCACGGAAACAAGGACAAGCGCGACGGCGATCACGTCAATGTTCTTGGAAACAATTTCGTAGTGGCCCAGCCAGGTGCCCAGCAAGGTGATGGAACCGGCCCAGCCCAGGGCGCCGGCAATGTTCCACAGCGTGAACTTCTTGTGGTCGTAGTTGGCCACGCCCGCCACGAGCGGCGCGTAGGTGCGCACGATGGGGACAAAGCGGGCGAGCACAATGGCCCAGCCGCCGCGCTTGGCAAAGAATTCTTCGGTCTCGGTGAGGTATTTGGTTTTCAGGATGCGGGCGTCGTCCTTGAACCAGCGGCGGCCAAATTTGCGGCCCAGCAGGTAGCCCACCTGATCGCCTGTCACGGCGGCCAGCACCACCACACCGATCAGCACCGGGAGGGAGAGGTTCAGTTGGTTGTGCAGCAGGCCTGCCGTGAAGAGGAGCGAATCACCGGGCAGGAACGGGAACAGGAGCCCCGATTCAATGAAGACAATCAAGGCGACGACGGCCAAGGTGGCCGGGCCCAGGCCGCTCAGCAGCGCAGCAGGATCCATGACTGACAGCAAACCCGCAGGGACGGCGTGGGGAAGGGATAAAGCAATGGTGTGCAGCAAGGCAAGCCTCAATCGTGAATTCGGGTGGGTGAAGAAGTATTGCTCCCACTGTTAAGGGTAGACCCGCCGGGAACGGGGTTCATCCGGGACATCGCCCAGGCCACGGCCGCATTCCACACACCCGCAAAGAAGAACACGGCCGCGCTCGCAGCCAGGAACGAGGCGGCGACATCGGTGGGGTAATGCACGCCCACGTAGAGTCGGGACCATGCAACCACCACCGGAACCAGAACGCCCAGGAGCACGGCCGGGCGTGCCCATCGGGTCTTTCGCAGGAGGAACCAGAACGCCCAGGCCAGGCCCACCGCGAGTGCGACATGTCCGCTCGGGAAGCTGTTGGAACCCGTCTCCGGTGCCAGCGGGTCAAGGAGCAGCGCCGGGTTGGGCCGCTGCCGGTCAACAATGACCTTGAAGAATTGGCTGGCCAGCCACCCCGAGGCAGCGACGCCGCCAAAGGCAAGGGCATTGACGGGCGCTTTGCGGACCAGCAGCAAGAACAGGCACACCAGGGCGATGATGGCCACTCCGCCGACCGGGGAAAACGCCTTGTCCAGTGTCATGGCGAGGGCTGTCAGCACGCCCACATGGTTCCGGCTCAGGTCCTGGTCAACACCGAACTCGCTGGCCGTGAATCTCGGCGTGGCAACGGCGAAGAACCCAAGGGCCAAGACTGCCACGGACAGGACGGTGACCCACAGGCCCCAAAACCGTGGGAGGGGCAGCACCGCCAGCCGGGTGCGTAAGGGGGCGCCGGCGTCGTGCATGGATGGGGGCGGGGAAGCCATGGCGGGCGCCTTTCAAAGTGGAGAGTGAAGCTCTTCCTCCACTGTCCCGCGCACCGTCTAAGAAATTTCTAAGAATTCCCCGCCGCCCGCAACGCCGCATCACCAAATGGCGTGTTTTCGCCAACGCGGCAGCAATGAGTGCTGCCGCGTTGGCGAAAAGTGCCCATTAGATGCTGCCGCGTTTGGCGGCATTGGGTTACAGTGCGGAGAAGCGCAGTACCAGCGTCCTTGCCTCGGGGCGCAGGGCAAAGTCGGGCCACACATCCGGTCCGCAGGCCCGCGAGCCCAGGCCGTGCTGCGCCGCATCAAGATACAGGTAGCTGTGGCTTGACGCCGGAAGCTCGTGCGGGTGCCCGGCCGCGGTGACCTGCTGTGCCGTGTGCCGGGCCAGCGAGAACCCGGGACGGCGCCCCAGTGCATCCGGATCGGCCTCAATGCGAAGCCACGGAGCCCCGTTGCGGGAGAGCTCCAGTGAGCGCACATCGCTGCGGTGCCCGGTTTCCTGCGGCCGGGCGTAGGGGACATTCAGCTCATCAATGGAGCCGCTGTGCCGTCCCACAACTGTTGCATGCATGCTGTCCGCGTAGGATTCCCGTGGGCCGGCGCCGAACCATGAGGCACCGTCAACGTCCGTGGGCAAGTCCAGCCGCACGCCGATCCGGGGGAACACCAGGTCCCAGCCCGCGCTGGGCATGATGTCCAGGCGCAGCCACAGTTCCTCGCCCGCCAGCTGCCAGTTCTCCTCTACCGCTACGCTGGCGGCACTGTTCGCGGCAGCGTAGCGGGTCCGGACCCGCAGTCCGTCCGGCAGCGCGGCAACGTCCTCGACGCGGCGCGTCAGCCGGTCAAGTCCGGCCTGCTTCCACACGGCCTCCGACGACGGTGCCGGAACACCTTTCCCGTTGTTGAGCCAAGGATCTTCCGGGCCATAGGCGCCAAATCCCTTGCCCCTGTCATTGTCGGTCGGTGCCCGCCACAGCTCAAGCCGGGGACCGGACACCGGCAGGCCTGCCAGCGCAACGAGCGCTCCGGCGTCGAACATGGCATGGCCCAGCTCAACGGGAGCCGCGCCGCTGACGGGCGCGGCCGGACGGGGCGCGCGCGGTGCGGATTGCGGCGCCGAGAGGTCCAGCTGGGTTGCGGCCAGCGGATGCCCGGCCGGGGCCCACTCCGTGGCGTCGCGCAGCACGACTTCCATCGTCAACCACGTCTCGCCTTCCGCCGCGGCAGCGACGGGCGGCAGTGTGAGCGTGACGGATTCGCCAGCCCGCAGCGGACCGTCTGCGCTGTCGACAGCCAGCTCCCCTGAGGCGGCGACGGCGCCGTTGTGCTCCACCCGCCAGCGAAGCACGACGTCGGACGCGTCAGCCGTGTGCCGCAGGTTCGCGACAGTGAGCCGCGGCGCACCGCCGTCGTCCAGGGCCAGCGACAGGCGGATGGGGGAGACGATCTGCTTGTACTCATGCAAGCCGGGGGTGGGCGTGGAATCGGAGAGGACCATGCCGTCCATGACGAAGTTGGAATCGTGGATCACCTCGCCAAAGTCGCCGCCGTAGGCAAAGAATTCCGTGCCGTCGGCGGTATTGGCGCGGATGCCGTGATCGCGCCACTCCCACACAAAACCGCCGTGCAGGCGCGGGTATTTGTCCACAAGTTCCTCGTACTGGTCCATGGCGCCGGGGCCGTTGCCCATGGCGTGCACGTACTCGCACAGGATGAACGGCCGGGTGCGCTGCCGGGCCGATTCGGCCGCGTCGCAGCCAAGGAGCAGCGCATGAGAGTCGTTGCGGCCAATGGAATCGGTCTCCGGGATGGAGGAGTACATGCGGGAGTACACATCCGTATAGGCTCCCGTGTAGTCGCCCTCATAGTGGACGGGACGGGAGGCGTCACGGGCGTGGGTCCAGGCTGCCATAGCTGCCAGGTTTGCGCCCGTGCCGGATTCATTGCCCAGGGACCACATGACGATGGAGGCATGGTTCTTGTCCCGCTCCACGGTGCGTTCCATCCGGTCAACGAAGGCATCGCGCCACGCGGGGACGTCGCTGGGGTTATCCACCCAGCCCTGCCGGTGGAAGCCGTGGGTTTCCAGGTCGGATTCCAAAATGACCCAGAAGCCCATCTCGTCGGCCAGGTCCAGCAGGCGCGGGTGCGGCGGGTAGTGGCTGGTCCGGATGGCGTTGACGTTGAAACGCTTCATGAGCGCCAGGTCCTCGCGGGCGTCGGCTTCATCAAAGACGCGTCCGCGGTCCGGGTTGGTCTCATGCCGGTTGACGCCGTGGAACACGACGCGGCGGCCGTTGACCAGGAACTGGTCACCCACGATCTCCACGGTGCGGAAACCCAGGCGGAGCGTGATGCTCTCCGCCGCGCTGGACACCGTGGCCTCGTAGAGCCGGGGGAGTTCGGCGGACCAGGGCTCCACGTTGTCCACTGTGAAGGGGACGACGTCGGCCGGCGAGTCCCAGCGCACCGCAACTCCCAGCGCGGGCACCGTGAGGGTCACCGGGTAGGCGTCCGCCTCGGCAATGATTTCCGGATCGAGGGTGCCGGTGCCGGATCCCTGCCCCGCGCCGGTGTCAGCCGTCCATCCGGTGCGCAGCCAGACGTCGGTGATGCCGCCGGCGGGGCGGGCCGCCAGTGTGACGTCGCGGAAGATGCCCGGCAGCCACCACTGGTCCTGGTCTTCCAGGTAGCTGGCGGCCGACCATTGGTGGACGCGCACCACAAGAAGGTTGGAGCCGGGGCGCAGCGCCGCGGTGACATCGAACTCCTGGGCGAGTCGGCTGCCCGAGCCCACCCCGATTTCCTGCCCGTTCACCCAAACCTTGTAGCGCGATTCGACGCCGTCAAAGCGCAGGGTGAGTGCCGCCGTCGTACTTTCAAACCAGGCGGCGGGGACGTCAAAGCTGCGGCGGTAGTCTCCTGTGGGGTTGGCGTCGGGGACGAAGGGCGGATCGACGGGGAAGGGGTATTGCACGTTAGTGTAGATCGGGCGGCCATATTTGCCCTCTCCATGCAGCACCCAGTGGGACGGGACGGGCAGGGTGTCCCAGGCGGAGTCGTCGAAGGATTCGGCAGCCACACCTTCCACGGATTCCCCGTCGGGCAGCACGGATCCGGCGCCCGGGGTTCCGGGGGCGGCCGGAAGGAGCCGAAAGCGCCAGTCCCCGTTCAGTGAGAGCGAGGGGGCGTCGGAATTCAGCCAGGAACGGGCCGGCACACGCAGGCCGGAGCCGGGGCCCTGGTCGGTGATGTACGAAACGTCTGCGGGGGTCACTATTTTACGGATCCTTCTGTAAGGCCGCCGCGCCAGAAGCGCTGCAGCACGACCATTGCGATGGCGAGGGGAATGATGGACAGGAGCACGCCGCCGGTGGTGAGCTGGTAGAACTCGGGCAGGCGGTTGACCTGGGTCAGCCAGTTGTTCAATCCCAGCGTAATGGGGTACAGCTTGGTGTCGGAGAGCATGACCAGCGGCAGGAAATAGTTGTTCCAGACGCCCACCAGCTGGAACAGGAACACGGTGACCAGCGCCGGGGTGAGCATGCGCAGCCCCACAGTGTGGAAGATCCGGATCTCGCCGGCACCATCGAGGCGGGCCGCTTCGAGCAGGGCGGGATCAACAGTGGCCTGAGCGTAGATGCGGCACAGGAACAGCCCAAATGGGGAGACCATCGACGGCAGCAGGACACTCCAATAGGTGTTGGCCAACCCCATCTGGCTGAAGAGCAGGAACAGAGGCAAGGCCGTGGCCGTGCCGGGCACCAGCACGCCGCCCAAGATGATGCCGAAGACCAGGTTGTTGCCTTTGAACTGGTATTTGGCCAGGGCGTAACCTCCGGCCGCGGCAATGTAGGTGGCCAGCACAGCGCCGATGCCGGCATAGAGCACCGAGTTGCCGAACCAGCGGACGAAGATGCCGCCGTCGTAGCTGAGCACCTGGGACAGGTTGTTCCACAGGTTGAATTCGGCGGCGAAGGCAAAACCGTTGGTGGCGAACAAATCCGCGGTGGACTTGGTTGATGCGACCACTACCCAGTAAACGGGTGCCAGAAAGTACAGGGCAGCCACTACGAGAATGCCGGTGACAAGGATGGTGGTGCCCTTGTTGCGTCCCGGTGCTTTCGTCCGTGTATTCGTCTTTGAGACGGATTTCAAGGGCGTGTTGCTCAGCTGTGCTGTCATGATGACTTCCTATTCGTGAACGCCAGGAAGGCGAAGGAGAGCGCAAAAGCGACTAAGGCGATGAGTACGGCCTGGGCGGCGGCCACGTTGTAGTCGTTGTACGCAAAGGCTGTGGTGTAGGCGCTCAGGTTTGGCGTGTACTGGCTGTCAATCGCCGGGGACACTGTTTTGAGGACCTGCGGCTCGGCGAACAATTGCAGGGTGCCGATGATGGAGAAGATGGTGGTCAGCACCAGGGCCGGCTTGATCAGGGGCAGCTGGATGGACAGCGCCACCCGGACCGGGGATGCGCCGTCCATTTTGGCAGCCTCATACACCTCGGTGGGTATGGCCTTGAGCTGCGCGATGATGATGAGCATGTTGTAGCCGGTGTAGCTCCACGTGACAATGTTGGCGATCGACCACAACACGGTGTTCGGCCCCAGGAAATCGGGGGACAGGCCGAACCAGCCGGCAATATCGATCAAGGGACTCAAACCGGGCACATACATGAAGGACCAGAGGATCGTGGCGATCACCCCGGGCACACCGTAGGGCAGGAAAAAGGCTGCCCGGAAGAAGCCGGGCCACCGTGCCGAGGCAGATTCCAGCAGCAGCGCCAAAATGGTCGCCATGATGATCATGACCGGGACCTGGACCACCCCAAAAAGGAGCATCCGGCCCATGGAAGCGATGAAGTTTCCATCGGCCAGTGCCTGGGCGTAGTTGGACAATCCGGCAAAGGTGCTCGTAATGCCGGCCTCGCCAAACAGGCCGCCACGCGTGACCTTGGTGAAGCTGGAGAGCACGGCAGCAAGGATGGGCAGGATGAATGTCAGGACAAAGAGGGCAAGGAACGGCGCCAGCAGCAGCCAGGGGGCGCGTCCTACGGCGGATGCCCGCCCTCCGCTGTTCCGCCGGCTGGGGGAGGGTGCCCGGCCGCCGGCTGTTGCGCCGGCCGGCTCGGTCCTTGGGGGAGTGGTGGTCATGCCGATTCCTTCCTGATGCTCAGGCCGCTGTTCTTGAAGACGGTCATGATTTTCTGTTCCGCGTCAGCCACTGAATCCACGAGGCTGGTTCCTGATGATTTGAGCCGGAATCCGTCGCTGAGGATGTTGAATGACTGCTGTTGTGAGGGCCACCAGGACCACTGGGTATTTTGCTCCAGCGCCGCCGGGGCGAAGACGTCCTGGTTGTAGTTTTGGCCGCTGAAGAAGTCCGAAGGCTGTTGGCGCGTGGTGCCAATAACGTCCGGGACGGGGGACCAGCCGATGCCGCAGTGCTCGATTTCGGCGTCGATGCCTTGCTGGGTGGAGGTCAGCCAAGCCGCGAATTCCAGGGATTCGCGCGGGTGCTTGCTGTTGGCCAGGACGGACACGGCGGAGCCGCCCAGGTAGCTGGAACCAAAGCCGGCCGAATCCCAACGGGGCATGGCAGCCACCTTCCACTGGCCGGCACCGCCGCTGATGCCCTGGACGAGGGCGTCACCCCAGCTGGCCGAGGTCAATGAGGCGATCTCTCCCTTGCCTGCGGCCGCAAACCAGCCCGGCGAATACGCGCCAAAGTCGGTCTGGACAAGGTCCTGGTCGATGGCCTTGTCGAAGAACCGGGCGACCTTCAGGGTTGCGTCGTCGGTCATGTTGATGACCCAGCCGTCCTCGTCGGCCCGGAACCACTGGGCACCCGCCTGTGTGGCCAGGGCTGTGAAGAAGCCGGCTTCTGCGAGCGGGAAGCAGTCCATGTAGGTCTTGGCTTTGCGGAGCTCCGCGGCCACCCCGGCCCACTCATCCCAAGTGGCTGGGGCCGTGGCACCTACCTTGTCCAGGACAGCGGGTTGGTAGAACGTCGCCATGGGCCCCGAATCCTGGGGGATGCCGTAGACGCCGCCTGCGTAGCTGGTCTGGTTCCACAAGGTCTTGTCATAGCGGTTGGCGAACTCATCTGAACCGTAGCGGTTGAGGTCCACCAGGCCGTTCACCATCATGAAGGAAGGGATGACTCCGTACTCCACATGGGCCAGGTCGGGCCCGCCCCGGCTGCCAGCGCAGAGTACAGCTTCGGGTAGCCGCCCTGGTTGCCGCCGGGGATCCATACCGTCTTGACCTGCACATTGGGGTTGGCGGCATTCCAGATGTCCGCCACCGGCTGCAGGTTCTTGAGCCAGGACCAGTATTCAAGGGTGATCTTTTGGCCGGAGGCCGAGGCAATGGTGGGGGCTGCGTTCACGGACCGGGTTCCCGGCGTGGCGCAACCGGACAACAGCCCAAGCGCGGCTGTGCCAAGGCCGCCTTGCAGCAGCTGCCTTCGTGTTATGGGGGGCATAGCCTGCTCTCTCACTTCGTTGTGTGGGCCCGGTAAGCCCTCTGGGTGAATCTAATGCCGTCGGGTCCGGAGCGCCTTTTTTTGGGGATGGGAGAAAATTTACCACAAATCTCGAGTGTTTACTCGAATTTTAATAAATTTATCGAGTGGCTACTCGAATTTCAATTATGTTACTGGGGAATGTGGACTAAGCTGACATTCCATGACCACCACGCCAACCGCCCCGTCCGCCAAACGCGGTCCTTATGCCAAATCCAAGCAGCGTCGGGAGAGCATTGTGACCGCCGCCCACGAGGTTTTTGCGGCACGAGGCTACCGGGGCGGATCGCTGCAGGACGTGGCCGACAAGGTGGGAATGAGTCAGACAAGCCTGCTGCACTATTTCCCGTCCAAGAGTGATCTGCTGTTGGCTGTGCTGAATTGGCGTGACAGCGTGACGGGAGGCGGGCAGCCCCGGGACCCGGAGGAATCATTGGTGGATGCCGTGGTCCGCCAGGCACGATTCAATGAAACGGTGCCCGGAGTCATTGAGCTCTACGCGGTTTTGTGCGCGGAATCGATCACTGACAATCACCCCGGGCTGGATTTCTTCACCGAACGTTTTGAAAGGTTGCGCAGCAGCTACCTGAGGGCGTTCTCAGCGCTCGCCAAGGAAGGCCGGCTGCGCCCTGGCGTCGACCCCGAGCGTGCCGCGGCAAGCTTGATCGCACTGTGGGACGGCATTCAAACCCAGTGGATGATGGCCCCGGAGCGCATCGACATGGCCGGTTGTCTGCGTGACTACTTGGAATTGGTGATCCTGCCCGAATAGGGACCCGACCGGCTGTACTTTGGGAGGGTAAAGGGCCTAGTTGCTGGCCATCTCTGCCACGAGTTCACGCACGACGGCGCGCAGCTCACCCTGGTGGGCGGCAGCGACTCGGCGCTGGCGCTGGTAGCTAGCGCCCGTGGCAATGATGTTCTCCACACTTGCGAGTTCGTCGGCACAGCCTAGCTTGGCGGCTACGGGTTCCAGCTTGTTCAACAGTTCCACCAAGTGCTCGGTGACGAGTTGTTCCTTGCCTGCGGCATCGAGGATGATGATGGCGTCCATGCCGTATCTGGCCGCGCGCCACTTGTTTTCCTGGATGTGCCACGGCGGCATGGTGGGGATGGTGCCGCCGTCGTCAAGGGTGTCAGAAAAGTCTTGGACCAAACACTGAGTCAGGGCAGCAACGGCGCCGATTTCCGCCAGCGTGGACATGCCGTCGCAGATACGCATTTCAATGGTGCCCAGGCCAGCCACGGGGCGAATGTCCCAGCGGATTTCATTGTGCGCGTCGATGACACCGGTGGTGAACATGTCCTGTACATACGATTCGTACGCGGCCCAATCGGGGAATTGGAACGGCAAGCCAGCGGTGGGTAGCTGCTGAAACATCAGAGCCCGTTGGGAGGCGTAGCCGGTGTCCTGACCATTCCAATAAGGGGAGGACGCCGAAAGCGCCTGAAAATGTGGGAAGTGATTAACCAACCCATCCAGCACCGGCATGGCCTTGGAAACATGGTCCAGGCCCACGTGGACATGCACGCCGTAGATGAGCATCTGAGAGCCCCACCACTGGGTTCGATCCACCAGCTTGGCGTAACGTTCTTTGTCCGTCACGGCTTGGGCGAAGGGGTCGCTGAAAGGGTGCGTTCCGGCGCTGAGTAAGTCCAGCCCCAGCGGAGTTGTTGCCTCACGCAGTGTGTACAAGCTCCGGCGTAAATCTTCCAGGCCTTCAGAAACCGTGTGGTTGACGCCAGTGACCAACTCCACAGTGTTCTGCAGCATCTCGCCCTTGATTTGGGGGTGCTCACCATCGACCCAGATGTCAGGATCAGCGGCCTCAATGTTGGCGAAAACATCATTGGCGCGCGCTGCTAGATCCCCAGTTTCGGAGTCAACGAGCGCAATTTCCCACTCCAAACCCAGTGTAGATTGCTCAGATTTGGCGAAATCAATCTTCACGTACGATGCCTCCTTGGCAATGCTGGGACTATGGCTGCAACGCGGTACGGCACCAGCTGCAATCTGATTGTAGTTCAGGATCTGCGGCACAATGGATGCATGCCGATCCTGAACAAAGACATGACCTTATGCATTTCCCTCGCGGCCCGCCCCAGCAATATTGGGACGCGCTTTCATAATTATCTCTACGACGCCCTCGGACTGAACTTCGTCTACAAGGCCTTCGCCCCGGTGGACCTCGCACAGGCCGTCGCTGGCATCAGGGGCCTGGGCATTCGTGGCGCCGCCGTCTCCATGCCATACAAAGAGGACGTCATTGCGCTCATCGATGTCATGGATGCCTCCGCCACCGCCATTGATTCCGTCAACACCATCGTGAACACCGACGGCGTGCTCACCGCCTACAATACCGACTACCTCGCCATCGCCCGGCTGCTGGCCACCAACGCCATTGATCCCGCGACCACTGTTTTGTTGCGCGGTTCCGGTGGTATGGCCAAGGCTGTTGCCGCTGCCATGCACGACGCCGGATTTGCGCACGTCACGATTGTGGCTCGCAACGAAGAGCGGGGCCGGGCACTTGCCGCGCTTTATGGATTCTCGTGGCTGGCCGAGGTGAGCGATGCGAGCGATGCCGGCATGCTCATCAACGTCACCCCGTTGGGCATGTCAGGCGCCGACGAATTGGTGCAGTCCTTCAGTGACTCACTGGTGAACGCCGCGCAGGTGGTGTTCGACGTCGTGGCGCTTCCCGCCGAAACCCCATTGATCAAGGCCGCCCGGGCAGCAGGAAAGCACGTGATCACCGGCGCCGAGGTCATCGCCATTCAGGCGGAGGAGCAGTTTGTGCTGTACACCGGTGTGCGCCCCAGCCCGGAACTGGTCCGCGAAGCGTCCGAGTTCTCCCGCTCCTGACCCCGACGCTTCCTCAGCTTTCGGGGTCTGGAGGCTGACGCTTCCTCAGCTTTCGGGGTTTGGAGGCTGACGCTTCCTCAGCTTTCGGGGTTTGGAGGCTGACGCTTCCTCAGCCGCCACTTTTGGCTGGTGGCTTCTGCGGCGCTGTCACCCTCCGGAGGCGAATCCCGAGGCAATCGATGGGGCTGTCCATGCCTGCCGCAGTGCTTGCTTGATGTTTCTGACGGCTTGGTCGAACCCATCTGCCAAGTCTTCGTCGGTGAAAATTAGCACCTGCCAACCGGCTGACCTGAACGCCTTGTCGCGGCGGACATCGCTTTGGCGTTGTATCTCGTCCAAATGATGCCCTCCGTCGTACTGCAGGGCGATCTTCTTGTCGCGGTACCCGGCATCGGCAGAAGGGCTTGTTCGGGTGTCCCAAAGTTTCACTTGCAGCTCCGGCTCCGGCAGTCCGGCGTCGACCATGGCCAGCCGCATGAGAGTCTCCGGGCCGGAATCGGCGCCCACCCTCATCAACTCCAGAGCCTCCCGGGCACAAACAATGCCCTGCAAATTTCCATGCCTTAAGACCATGCGCCGGAGGGATCCCCGTGTGGCGTACGGTTCGCTCCGCTCTTCAAATTGAGGCCGTGGCACCCGGATCAGTTGATCGCCGATGCACACCAACTCTGGCAATGGCAGGATGCGTGCCAGATCAAGCCAGGTCCGGGCACGGGTGCTGATGCGCAGCTGCCTGTCGGTTTCCACCTCATCCGGAAAGGCAACTGTGGCGTGACCGTGGATGCCCTTCCTCCTTGCAGATGGCAGAAACTGGGGCTTGCTCAAATGCAGCTCGTCCGAATCGGACAACCACGGAGGCAGGATGAGCCCCTGCAGCCGGGCAGCCGTGGAATGCGAAATCCAGGCGCCCGGAGTGGCGGCACTAAGGGCCTGGGCAGCTTCGAGCAGGTCGAAGTCCCACTGCGCCGGGCGGTACAAGCCACGGCTGACATGGGCAAAGGATCGGCCTCTTAGCTGCTCGGGCGCGAGTCCGAGGTCCCTGGCCTTAGAAAGCGTGAACGGGCTGCCGGGGACGGGGAGTTCGTCGTTGGTCTCCATGGTTAAATGGTGTCCCAAAAATTCGATGTCTGCAGAAGTTATCCACAGCCACCGTCTGCCCACTGTCTGAGAGAGCGTCAGCCGGACGGCTCGAAGCACAGGATGTGAGGACGCGTCGGCCGGAATGCCCCGAAACGTGAGGACGCGTCTGCCGGAAAGCCCCGAAACGTGAGGACGCGTCTGCCGGAAAGCCCCGAAAGGTGAGGAAGCGTCGAGGGGGTGGTTAGGGGGTGTGGGGCTCCACCACAATGGCGACCCGATCCTCACCAATGCGGGTCAGTACCAGAGTTGCCTTGTTGGGGCCCTTGCCGGAGCCGGTGAGGAGTTGGCGCCGGAGCTCTTCCGGTGTGGTGGAAACACCGCGTTTTTTGATGTCCAGCACGCCGATTCGGTTGGCCTTAACCCAAGCCTTGAGGGCCTTGACGTTGAACGGCTTGACCTCCAGGACCTTGTAGCTGCGGGCAAACGGGGTATCGATCGGTTCATCGGAGGACAGGTAGGCAATGTGTTCATCGAGCAGATGGGCGTCCATGACCCTGGCCAAATCCGCCACGAGACCCGCACGGATCACGGCGCCGTCGGGCTCGTACAGGTACCCACCGACGGGGCCGATCTGGGCGTCCTGCTCCTGCGGCTGGTACTTTTCGGTGCTGGTCAGCTCTGAGCTTCCATGCTTGCCAATGACCAGAGCGGAGCGTCGAATGCCCGGCCGGGCTAGCTGGTTGAAGTACAGACCGGCCTCCACCACATCGCCATTGATGGAGATCCACTGAGCTTCTGCGGTGTCCGGAACAGCTTCATGGGGGATGCCTGGGCCCATCTTCACGCCCACGGCCAATCCCTGATCTGCGAGTGACTCCACAAAGGAGAGCGGTGGTGAGAAAGCCTCGGGGTCAAAGAGCCGGGTAGTCCCAGATGTGCTGGTGGTGCGACGGGCAGGATCCAGCCACACACCCGTAATTCCCTCAAGGTCCACGTCTTCTGCCTTGGCGCACAGCACCTTTGCATGCGGGAACGGCATCAGGTTCACAGTGGTGCACGCGGCGGTAATCTCATCCATTTCCACAGCCGTGACATTGATATCCAGGCTCGCCATGGCCAACGAATCCGCACCGAGACCGCAGCCAAGATCGGCCACATCGGTGATGCCCGCCGTCGTAAATCTTTGAGCGTGCAGCGCAGCGATGCTCAATCGAGTGGCTTGTTCAAGCCCAGCCTGGGTGAACAGCATTTGATGCGCGAACTCGCCAAACTTGGCTTCGGCCTTGGCTCGTAGCCGGGACTGGGTCAATGCGGCTACGACCAGCTCGGGGGAGTGGCCAGCTTTACGAAGAGTTTCGTTAAGTTTGAGAGAGTCTGCCTCGCTGTAAGGGCCCAGGGATGACAAAAGTTCCCAGCCGTCAAGGGTCAGGAGCGGGGAAATTGCGTCTAGGGACATGACGCAAGCCTAACCGGAATACGTGCTGTGATAAGAGTCACGGTAAATACGGCAGGAATAATTTGCGCAATTATTTTCAGATGCAATAGCTTGGGGGGACTGCTTATAAGGATTGCCTAAGCTTATCTACCCTTGGAGAACTAAGATGCTGAAGAAGCACCTACTGACGCTTGCCGCCACTGCCGCCGTGCTGGCACTCACTGCCTGTGGCGCCGAGGCCCCGTCAGGCGCCAGCGAGGAGAGCACTGCCGCTCCCACGTCCGTCACGGTCGAGGACAACAATGGTTCACAGACCATCAACCTCCCACTGAAGTCAGTGGTTGCCACTGACAACCGCACCTTTGAAACCCTCTCCGACTGGGGTGTGAAGCTCACCGCTGGCGCAGTGACGTTAATGCCGAAAACCAGCGCCTACAAGACCGATACCTCAATCATCGACTTGGGCAGCCACCGTGAACCGAATCTCGAAGCCGTTGTGGCTGTGGAGCCTGACCTGATTGTCAACGGCCAGCGCTACGCCCAGTTCCACGATGACCTGGTCAAGTTCGCACCCAAGGCCACGGTTCTTGAACTGGACCCCCGCGATGGCGAGTCCTACGACGCTGAATTGAAGCGCCAGACCACGGTATTGGGCGAGGTATTCGGCAAGCAGGCTGAAGCCAAGAAGCTCAACAATGACCTTGATGCGGCAATCGCCCGTGCCAAGAAGGCCTACCCCAAGGGCTCCACCGTCATGGCGCTGATCACCTCAGGTGGCAACATTAACTACGCCGCCCCCGGAAACGGCCGCAGCTTGGGCCCGGTCTTTGACATCCTGGGCCTGACACCGGCTCTGGAAGTCAAGGATGCCAGCACCGATCACCAAGGCGATGACATCTCTGTTGAAGCCATTGCCGACTCCAACCCGGACTGGATCATCGCCATGGACCGCGACGCTGCCACCAGTGCAGATGACCCCAAGTACGTTGCCGGTAAGGAACTGCTGACCAAGTCAGCGGCGCTGAAGAATGTCACCGCCTCCAAGCAGGGCAATGTGGTCTTCATGCCCAACGATTCCTACACCAACGAAGGCATCCAGACCTACACGGAGTTCTTCAACTCCATTGCTGACGCCTTCGAAGGCAAGTAACGTCTGCTCTTCTCCTATGGTGGCGGATCCGGCCCTTTTGGCCAGATCCGCCACTGTGGTGTTTTTTCTGAAGTGAATTGACTGCGTATTTTGCAGTGCGTAGATTTCCGTGAGCAATCTGAAAGGGACGGCTGGACGAATGACGGCCTTAACCACCAGAGCCCCCTCCAAGGGCAAACTCTTTGACCCTAAACTCATCATCGGCATTGCCATCGTGGCCCTGCTGCTGGTGATTTCCCTGTTTACCGGTGTGTATGACATCTTCGGTGGCAAGGATGGCGGCGAAATGTTTGCCATCACCCGCATCCCACGCACCATAGGGCTGGTGCTGGCTGGTGCGGCCATGGCAATGTCCGGGCTGGTCATGCAGTTGCTGACTCAAAACCGCTTTGTTTCACCCAGTACCACCGGAACAACCGAATGGGCGGGGCTGGGCTTGCTGGTGGTCATGATCATCTTCCCCACGGCCAGCATCCTGGCGAAAATGTCAGGCGCCATTGCGGCCGCCTTCATTGGCACCATGATCTTCTTTTTGTTCCTGCGCCGGGTCTCCCTGAAAGCATCGCTGACAGTGCCCATTGTAGGCATCATGCTCGGCTCGGTTGTTGGGGCAATATCCACGTTTATCGCCCTGCAAACCGACATGCTGCAGAGCCTGGGTATCTGGTTTGCCGGTAGCTTCACCGCCGTCCTGCGCGGGCAGTACGAGGTGTTGTGGATCGTGGCAATTGTGGCTGTGGTGATCTTCATTGTGGCCGACAGGTTTACCGTGGCCGGTCTCGGCGAGGATGTCGCCACCAACGTGGGCTTGAACTACAACCAGATCATGCTGCTCGGAACAGCACTGATCGCCGTGGCCACCGGCGTAGTTACCGTGGTGGTGGGCAATCTCCCGTTCCTGGGGTTGATTGTTCCGAACATTGTCTCCATGTTCCGAGGCGATGACCTGCGCAGCAACCTTCCATGGGTATGCCTGCTCGGCATCGCGATTGTGACCGTCTGCGACTTAATTGGACGCACCATCATCATGCCCTTCGAGGTGCCGGTTTCGCTGATCCTGGGCATTGTGGGCGCCGTGGTATTCATTGGACTTCTCTTAAGGCAGCGTCGAAATGCTTGATACCGCACCCAACGCTGTTGCCCGCAAGACCCCGAAAATCAGCTCACGGGTCCGCAGCTCAGGTCCCCTACCCACCAAAGGTGTCAGCCGCCGGTACTGGATTGTCCTGAGCCTGCTGATTGTTCTGGCACTGGGTTTTGGAGCCGGCCTGCTCGCCTGGGACAACCCGATGCCCGTGGGATCCTCCGGATTCTGGCTCATTGCCGAACTACGTGCCACCAGCGTTGGCGTCATGCTTATTGTGGCCATTTGTCAGGCGCTGGCAACCGTCAGTTTCCAGACGGCTACCAATAACCGCATCATCACACCCTCCATTTTGGGCTTCGAATCGCTCTATATGGCTGTGCAGACCGCTGCCGTATTCTTCATGGGCGCGGCGGGAGTTGTGGCCGTTCAAGGTGTCCCGCAATTCATCTTGCAGGTGGCCATCATGGTGGCGCTCTCGCTGGCACTATTTGGGTGGCTGCTGTCCGGCAAATACGGAAATTTGCAGATCATGCTTTTGGTGGGCATCGTCATTGGCGGCGGGCTCGGCTCCGTGTCAACGTTCATGCAACGCCTGCTGACGCCCAGCGAATTCGACATTCTCACGGCCCGGCTCTTCGGCTCCATCTCCAACGCCGATGTCAGCTACTTGCCCGTTGCCATCCCCTTGGTTGTGGTGGCAGGCGTACTGCTCTTACTGAACGCCAAGCGCCTCAACGTCATTGCGTTGGGCAAAGACGCCAGCATCAACCTTGGCTTGAACCACCGCTTTGAGGTGATGCGAGTTCTCCTGCTGGTGTCCATCCTGATGGCCGTTTCGACGGCGCTGGTGGGACCCATGACGTTCCTAGGATTCCTCGTGGCCACGTTGTCTTACCAGCTCGCCGACACCTATGATCACCGCTACATCTTCCCCGTTGCCGTCCTGACCGGATTTGTGGTCCTCTCCGGCGCCTACTTCATCATGAAGAACGTCTTCTACGCCCAGGGTGTGGTCTCAATCCTCATCGAGGCCATTGGCGGAACCGTCTTCCTCATCTTCATTCTCAGAAAGGGCCGTTTGTGATTACGCTCAAGGACGTCCATAAGAAATACAGCAGCGACGTCGCCATCGGGCCCGTGGACCTCGTCATCCCCACCGGTGGAATCACAGCCATGGTGGGCCCCAACGGCGCAGGTAAGTCCACCTTGCTGACCATGGTGGGACGACTCCTGGGACTGGACGCAGGAACCATCGAGGTGGCTGGCTATGACGTGGCCAGCACCTCATCGAAAGACCTGTCCAAGATTGTTTCAATCCTGCGCCAAGAGAACCACTTCGTCACCCGACTCACAGTCCGCCAACTGGTGGGTTTTGGCCGCTTCCCCTACTCCAAGGGCAGACTTAACGCCGGGGATGAGGAGATCATCAGCCGTTCCATTGACTTCCTTGGCTTGGAAGAGCTGGAAAACCGCTACCTCGACCAGCTCTCCGGTGGTCAGCGCCAGCGTGCCTACGTTGCCATGGTTCTGGCCCAGGATACCGAGCACGTCCTGCTGGATGAGCCGCTAAACAACTTGGACATGAAGCACTCCGCCCAGATGATGCAACATCTGCACCGGGCCGCCGTGGAACTGGGGCGCACCATTGTGATCGTGTTGCACGACATCAATTTTGCCGGGCACTATGCCGACTACATTTGCGCCGTCAAGGACGGATTGGTCATCGAGTTTGGCACCCCGGCGCAGATCATGACGGACGAGGTTCTGACCCGTGTCTTTGACACCCCAGTTGAGGTTATTGAGGGCCCCCGTGGGCCGCTAGCCGTTTACTACTAACTATCTTTACGAATCCAACGGAATGTGATGCGGCACAGAACCAGTCCGGCCACGAGCCACAGTCCCATCACCAAAGCCACCAGCCCCAAATCCCAGGAACCGCTGGACTCTGCGGCCTCGAAGGATGCTGGCAAGAACACACTGCGCATGCCCTGAGCCATCCATTTCAGCGGGAAAATGCTGGCGAAGTTTTGCAACCAGACGGGCAGCTGGGCAAAGTTCAAGTACACGCCAGAGATGAATTGCAGCACCAACACCAGAGGGATGACCACGGCCGTGGCACTCTTGCCGGTGCGTGGCAGCGCCGAGAGGGCAATGCCCAAAACGCAGCTCGTGATTACGCCGAAAAGGAATACCCAGACAAAAGTCAGCCATTGATCCGCCTCGGCAGGCAGTTCTACGTTAAAGGCAAATCTGGCCACCAAGAGCAGTAGGAGTACCTGCGCCACCGAACTGACAAGAACCATGCCAATCTTGCCAATGAAGTAGGAAAATACCGGCAGGGGAGTGCCGCCCAAGCGTTTGAGCGTCCCATCCCCCTTTTCTGTGGCAATATCCACGGCCAAGTTCTGGACACCGCTGAGCAGCATGCCCGCAGCCACCATGCCCGGGACATAAAACGCAGCCCAGGAGATGCCGCCACTGCCGTCAGGGGCTGCACCAACGTTTTCGGTAGTGCTGAAGGCGACGGCAAAGATGGAGAGCATCACGATCGGGAACAAGAACGTGAAGAACACCGAATCGCCCTGACGGAAATACAGTTTGAGTTCATAGCCAATGCGGAATAGGCCCAGTTGCAAAGTTTTCATGCCGCACCATCTTCCAGGCCTGCTGCATGAGCGCCCACCATGTCCAAATAAATGTCCTCGAGACTTGGCCGGGTGATTTCCAAACCCGGCACCTCCCCGCCATGTTCTGCGAACAGCCGGGCGGCTAGTGCTGCCGGTTCGCTGGTGCGCTCGGACCGTTCGACTCCGCCTTGGCGCCACCGCACCAGAGGGACCCGTGCGCTGGCCCCGCCAATCTCGTCAATGGGACCAATGTCCACCAAGGTGCCTCCGGCAATGACACCCGCCCGGTCAGCCAGCGTGGCTGCCTCGTCGAGATAGTGTGTGGTCAGCAAGATGGTGGTTCCTTCGCTTTTCAGCTGATTGATGAGGTCCCAGAATTGCCGCCGGGCTTCTGGGTCAAACCCCGTGGTGGGTTCATCGAGGAACAAAAGCTTGGGCCGGCCAATGATCCCCAAAGCCACATCCACACGCCGGCGCTGCCCGCCAGAGAGTTTACTGATCCGCGTTTTGGCTTTGCTGCCCAGACCCACGGCCTCAATAACATCGGCCACCTTGCGTGGATGAGGGTAGTACGCGGCGAAGTGATTCAGTTGTTCAAGCACCGTGACGTTGCCGCTTTCGCCCGTTGACTGCAAGACAATGCCTAATTGGGCTTTCCAGTCCAAGCCACCGTGCTGTGGATCAACACCCAGAACGTTGACCTCACCGCTGCCCCGGTCCCGGTAGCCTTCCAGGATCTCAATGGTGGTGCTCTTGCCCGCCCCATTGGGGCCAAGAAGTGCAAAAGTTTCGCCTTCGTGGATGTCGAAGCTGATGCCATCCACGGCCGTGAAGCTGCCGTAGCTTTTCTTCAGGTCACGCACTTGTACTGGGCTTGAGGTCATGACTGCATCTTTGCACTCGGCCGCGTTCGCGACAACAACGTTTCGCGCCGCCCACCAGCGCCGCTCACCAGGGTGGACACAAAGGTGCGCCGTGAGCGAAACCCGGCCCGCCGTCGTCGTACTTTTTGGGGTGAAACTGGCACTCGCCTTGACCGAGTGCTAATCGATTCCATAGAGTCAGAGTTAGCACTCTCACCCCGAGGGTGCTAACGCGCTGATTTTTTGGCCATGGGAACATCACCGGCACCGCGACGACGGTTGGGTTCCACACAAACATGGCCGCCAAGACAGCCGTCCATAAAATTTTCGTGTGAAGGAGAGGTCCTAAGTGTCGGTCTCTATTAAGCCTCTTGAGGATCGTATTGTTGTTCGCCAGCTCGAAGCAGAGCTGACTACCGCTTCCGGTCTGGTTATCCCGGACACTGCCAAGGAAAAGCCCCAGGAGGGCGAAGTTGTGGCAGTTGGACCCGGCCGCGTTGACGACAACGGCAACCGCGTCCCGATCGATGTTGCCGTTGGCGACGTTGTTATCTACTCCAAGTACGGTGGAACTGAAGTGAAGACCGGTGGCGAAGAGCTGTTGGTTCTCTCTGCCCGCGACGTACTGGCAATCGTCGTTAAGTAACGACTTTCGTCAACCACTTTTGTAAAGCCCCGTGCCCGTTGTTCCCTAGGGACCGGTGCGGGGTCTTTGCGTGAAAGGACAAACGCATGGCAAAGCAGCTTCAGTTTAATGACGATGCACGCAAGGCCCTCGAGGCCGGCATCGACAAGTTGGCGGACACCGTCAAAGTAACGTTGGGCCCGCGCGGTCGTAACGTTGTGCTCGATAAGAAGTGGGGTGCCCCCACCATCACCAACGACGGCGTGACGATCGCTCGCGAAGTTGAGTTGGAAGACCCCTACGAGAACCTTGGCGCACAGCTGGCCAAGGAAGTTGCCACGAAGACCAACGATGTTGCCGGCGACGGTACCACCACGGCCACCGTTTTGGCACAGGCACTGGTCAAGGAAGGCCTGCGCAACGTAGCCGCAGGTGCGGCTCCCAGCGAGCTCAAGCGCGGCATTCAGGTTTCAGTAGAAGCCATTGCCAAGCGCCTGCTGGAGAACGCCCGCCCGGTTGAGGGTGGACAGGTTGCAGAAGTTGCTGCCATCTCCGCTCAGAGCCAGGAAATCGGCGACCTGCTCGCCGAGGCGTTCGACAAGGTCGGCAAGGATGGTGTCATCACCATCGAAGAGTCCTCCACCACCTCCACCGAACTGGTCCTCACCGAGGGCATGCAGTTCGACAAGGGCTACCTGTCCCCGTACTTCGTCACTGACGCAGAACGCCAGGAAGCAGTCATGGAAGACGCACTGGTTCTGATCAACCAGGGCAAGATCTCCAACCTGCAGGAATTCCTGCCGCTGCTGGAAAAGGCACTTGCTGCCAACAAGCCGCTCTTCATCATTGCTGAAGACGTTGATGGCGAGGCACTGTCCACGCTGATCGTCAACCGCTTGCGCGGCACCTTGAACGTTGTAGCTGTCAAGGCTCCTGGCTTCGGCGACCGCCGCAAGGCCATGCTGCAGGACATTGCGATCCTGACCGGCGCACAGGTTGTCTCCCCGGAGATTGGCCTGTCCCTGGACCAGGTTGGCCTCGAGGTACTGGGTACGGCTCGCCGCATCACGGTCACCAAGGACAACACCACCATCGTTGACGGTGCTGGCACCGCTGAAGATGTTGCAGATCGTGTTGCTCAGCTGCACGCCGAGCTCAAGCGCACCGACTCCGACTGGGACAAGGAAAAGCTGCAGGAACGTCTGGCCAAGCTTGCCGGCGGCATTGGCGTGATCAAGGTTGGCGCTGCCACCGAGGTCGAGCTGAAGGAAAAGAAGCACCGCATTGAGGACGCTGTCTCAGCTACTCGTGCAGCTTTGGAAGAGGGCATTGTTGCCGGTGGTGGTTCCGCACTCGTGCAGGCCGCCAAGGCACTCGATGACGACGCCGACGTTGCAGCCCTGACCGGCGATGCAGCAACCGCTGTTGCTCTGGTTCGCAAGGCCGTTGCTCAGCCGCTGCGCTGGATCGCACAGAACGCTGGCCACGACGGCTACGTTGTTGTGCACAAGGTTGGCGAACTTGAAGACGGCTTCGGCTTCAACGCAGCTACCGGCGTCTACGAGAACCTAGTCAAGGCTGGCGTCATCGACCCGGTCAAGGTCACCCGTTCAGCCCTGCGCAATGCTTCCTCCATCGCGGCTTTGGTGCTCACCACCGAAGTTCTCGTGACGGACAAGCCTGCCGAGGACGAAGCAGCACACCAGCACTAGTCCCCACTCGCCGGCCCGGTAAATCGCTGACGCGATTTCTCGGGCACTTGGCGAGAGTGGGCCCAACGTTTGGTGTTCCTCTGCACAAGGGACGGCGTTTGCGGGTTCGGACGGTTGTATACAGCCGTCCGAACCCGCAAACGCCGTCCTTTTTTGTTGGACTTGTTGGACTTGGTGAAAACGTTGACTAGGGCAACACTAATAGCATGAATGATTCTGTGGACCAGACATCGCTGGCAATGAAGCCTGAGGCTCCCGGCGAGCTGCCCTCGACGGCGGCAGGTGGGAAATTACCCCGGGTCAGGGGTTTCATCCGCCGCTATCCGATCGTGGCCTTGACCGCTGTTGTCATGGTCGCCACCGGCGTCCTGGCCCTGACCGGCCTGGGCGTACAGGCCCAATGGGTGGCGAGCGTCTACGCCGTCGGAATTGCCCTCTATCAGGGCGTTGGCATGGTCAAAGGCATCATGCGCGGGCACTGGGGCATCGACATCCTTGCCGTCACAGCCATCATCAGCACCGTGGCCGTTGGTGAGTACTTTGCCTCGCTGATCATTGTCATGATGCTCTCCGGCGGCGAGGCGCTCGAGGACTTTGCTGCCGGACGTGCACAGCGGGAACTGAGGGCCCTCCTGAGCCGCGCGCCCAGCATCGCGCACCGTGAGCGGCTGGGTGGGGTGGTTGAAAACATTCCCACGTCCGACGTCGAACTTGGCGATGTGTTGATCGTCAAACCTGCGGAGGTCGTCCCGGTAGACGGACTGCTCCTGTCGGACACCGGCTCCTTTGATGAAGCAGCACTCACCGGTGAGAGCCTACCCGTTGACCGGGTGGCGGGCGACGCTGTCATCAGCGGCACCGTCAACGGCTCAGCCGCCGTTCGGATGCAGGTCACGGCACGTGAGGCTGACTCACAGTACAGCCGGATTATTGCCCTTGTTCAGGAGGCCGCAGACAGCAAGGCGCCGGTGGTCAGACTGGCTGATAGGTACGCGGTTCCTTTCACCATCCTGGCACTGGCCTTGGCCGGCGTCGCCTGGTTCCTGAGCAAGGACCCCTCCCGATTCGCCGAAGTCCTGGTGGTCGCCACCCCGTGCCCGCTGCTGATTGCAGCGCCCGTGGCGTTCCTCGGAGGCATGAGCAGGGCCGCCAAGACCGGCATCATTATCAAGAACGGTGGGACGCTGGAACTGCTGGCCAACGTCAAAACCGCAGCCTTTGACAAGACCGGCACACTGACCGGCGGTCATCCAACGCTCGAAGAAGTCCGGACCGCAGGCACCGTATCAGAAGAAGAACTCCTTGCCTTTGCGGCATCGGCAGAGCAATACTCCTCCCACGTGCTTGCCGCGGCGGTCATTGCCGAAGCTGAGGCGCGCGGGCTCACCCTGCTCCCGTCGAATGATGCCGTGGAACACGCCACGAACGGGGTGCTCGCAACGTGCGGCGGCCGCACAGTTGTTGTCGGCAAGCCCGCCTTTGTCGCCGAAAAGTCCACAGGCGTGGTGCCGGCTGATCTGTCCGGCGGCCAGCTGGCGGTCTACGTCGGCATCGATGGTGTTTTCGCTGGAACGCTTGTCATGAGCGATTCCATCCGGCCCAATGCGGCGGCAACCATCAAGACGCTGAATTCCTTGGGCGTGCACAACACCATCATCCTCACAGGTGACGCGCAATCCACGGCGGACCACGTGGCCCGCCAGGCCGGAATCACAGAGGTCAAGGCGGCACTTCTCCCCGAAGACAAGGTCAGGATCGTCAACTCCCTGGCCCCCGTCCCTGTCCTCATGGTGGGTGACGGCATCAATGACGCGCCGGTGCTTGCCGCGGCCGACGTCGGAATTGCCATGGGAGCCAAAGGCTCCACCGCGGCGAGTGAATCCGCGGATGTGGTCATCATGCTCGATGACATCGCCAAAGTGGCCCAGTCCGTTGAAATTGGCCAGCGGACCATGAGGATCGCCATTGAAAGTATTTGGATTGGCATCGTGCTGAGCGTGGGACTGATGATCGTGGCCGCTTTTGGGTTCGTTCCTGCCGTTGCCGGAGCTCTGGCGCAGGAACTGGTTGACCTGGCCACCATCCTCAACGCTCTGAGGGCGCTGTTGCCGGGGCGCAAAGCCAGGCGTTGATTGGCCTCGGTGTGACGCAACGAACGGGAATAGGGCAACGGCCGCTTTCGTTTTAGACTGTAACCAACGCACAGGCTAGCTTCGTAATTACGGGACCGGCCATTGGATGCACACACCCCACCGGTTCTACCCCGCCAAGGAGCCTTCGTGTCCCAGCCTGAAATTCATGATCCATTCGCCTTTGTTGGACTCACGTACGACGACGTCCTGCTCCTGCCCGGACACACCAACGTGATCCCTTCCGACGCTGACACCAGCTCACGGGTTTCCAAGCGCATCACGGTCCAGACCCCGTTGCTTTCAGCCGCTATGGACACCGTGACCGAGTCACGCATGGCCATCGCCATGGCCCGCCAGGGTGGCTTGGGCGTTGTGCACCGCAACCTCTCCATCGAGCGTCAGGCCGAAGAAGTTGACCTGGTCAAGCGCAGCGAATCCGGCATGATCACCAACCCGGTGACCATCGGCTCCGAGGCCACGCTTGCCGAGCTGGACGAGCTCTGCGCCCGCTTCCGCGTTTCTGGCCTGCCGGTTGTGGACAAGGACGGGCGCCTGATGGGCATCGTCACCAACCGCGACACCGTTTTCATCCCGGAAAACGAATACTCCACGCGCCTGGTCCGCGACGTCATGACGCGCATGCCGCTGATCACCGGCAAGGTCGGCATCAGCCGCGAAGACGCCTCCAACTTGCTCGCAAAGAACAAGATCGAGAAGCTCCCGTTGGTTGACGCCGCAGGCATTCTGCGCGGCCTCATTACCGTCAAGGACTTCGCCAAGGCCGAGCAGTACCCCCTGGCCACCAAGGATGACGAAGGCCGCCTGCGTGTTGGTGCAGCCATCGGATTCTTCGGCGACGGCTACGAGCGCGCCATGACGCTGGTCGAGGCCGGTGTGGATGCCTTGTTCGTGGACACCGCCAACGGCCACAGCCAAGGCGTGCTGGAAATGATCGCACGCCTCAAGAGCGAAAAGGCTGCGGCCCACGTTGATATCATCGGCGGTCAGGCAGCTACTCGCGAAGGCGCTCAGGCCCTGATTGACGCAGGTGCCGATGGCATCAAGGTTGGCGTTGGCCCGGGTTCCATCTGCACCACCCGCGTGGTTGCCGGTGTTGGCGTTCCGCAGATCACCGCCATTTACGAGTCCGCCAAGGCTGCCATCCCGGCCGGCGTACCGTTGATTGCCGACGGCGGTCTGCAGTACTCGGGCGACATCGGCAAGGCACTCGTTGCCGGCGCCGACACCGTGATGATCGGATCACTTTTGGCCGGTACCGAAGAGTCCCCGGGCGAGACCGTGTTCGTCAACGGCAAGCAGTTCAAGGCTTACCGTGGCATGGGTTCCCTCGGCGCTATGCAGACCCGCGGCAATAACACCTCCTACTCCAAGGACCGTTACTTCCAGGCCAACGTCTCCGGCGATGACAAGCTCATCCCGGAGGGCATCGAGGGTCGCGTTGCTTACCGTGGCCCGCTCGCCTCGGTTGCTTACCAGCTGGTTGGTGGCCTGCGCCAGACCATGTTCTACGTTGGCTCGCCCACCATTCCCGAGCTCAAGGCCCGCGGCAAGTTTGTTCGCATCACGGCTGCCGGCTTGAAGGAATCGCACCCTCACGACATCACCATGACCGTGGAAGCCCCGAACTACAACAAGTAGTCCACAGGCGCCTCAGCATGGCAGCCTCTTAATGACGACGACGGCCGGTCACCTTTCCTAATGAAAGTGACCGGCCGTCGTCGTTCCCCACCCGCTCCCACTTCTCGCACGCTCGAAGCGGGGCCCTCGCGGGTGTGGGCCCACCACCAGCGCCCACTTCTCGCACGCTCGAAGCGGGGCCCTCGCGGGTGTGGGCCCACCACCAGCGCCTACTTCTCGCACGCTCGAAGCGGGGCCCTCGCGGGTGTGGGCCTACCACCAGCTCCCACTTCTCGCACGCTCGAAGCGGGGCCCTCGCGGGTGTGGGCCTACCACCAGCTCCCACTTCTCGCACGCTCGAAGCGGGGACGTGCGCGGTCGTGCTTAATGTGCGACGGTATCCGGGGTGTTAGGTCGTGTTCGCAATTTTAAGCTGCGAGTATGGCCTTGAACGCGGTCATGGCCTCCGCCGCGCTGTGGTTTTCTTCGGTGAACTCGGATTCGCTGCCGCTGCGGAGTACCCATTCCCCGGATTCCACGGCTGTCAGCTGGGCCACAACCGCTTCGCCGTCAACACGTAGGCGGCGCACCACAGCTGTGGCTGGCAAGCCCTCGGCGGCACCGGTCAGGTATTCATTACTCAAGTGCAGGGCCAGCTCAAGCATGGCGGCACCGGATTCAATGGGCTGAATCTCGTGAACGCCGTAGGGGCTGATGCTCAGCAAAACGGCCCCCACATTGGAGCCCACGGCAAAGAGCACGTGTTCGCTGGTAGGTGTTGTGAGCTTAATTTCAAGCCACTCCTGGGCCTGCGAAAGCACTGTACCCACCACAGCGCACCGGTCCACGGGAACAATCTTTTCACCCTGCGGCGAGGCAAGTCCGCGCACCATCAGGGTGGTCAAGCCGGCGTTGTGCAGCAGCTCATTGTCGCCGTGCTGATCCAAGCGAAGCAGCCCTAAAGTGATGGCAGCAGATTCTGTGGGAGTCATCGATAGCAGGACAAGGAGCTCGTGGTCAGTCATGCGAAGTTCGGTGTCAGTCATTCCTCCAGCGTACTGGCGACTCGCAGACTGGGCGCAATGTATCCCCTCACAAGGGGCCGAAGTTCCGCCCTGCCACGGGGTCGCGCCAGGTAAGGGCCAGAGATTCCAGCTCCCGCCGGACATTGGGATCTCGGTCGATCCGGCGGCGGAAGAAACGCCTGCCGTGCTGGGCACAGTAGCCGGGGCCGGCAAAAACACTCAGACAGCCCAGCAGGAACAACAAGCAATACGCTGCGAAGGTGAGTGCAGCGGTAAGACCCTGCGCCAACTGGCTTTGAAAGACCACGAACAGCAGAACCCACGAGACCGCAGCCATGAACAGCGCAAGACCCAGCCCCGAGCCGGTTGTTCCCGCGGCACGTGAGATTGCCGGCCCTCCGCCGTGCACCACGCCCGGTAGTTTTGCCCGCGCCACAAGCCATGCCGTGACCACCAATACAAGGCCGCATAAGAGCAGCAGGAGCCATACGGACACGGAGCCCGGTGCCGTAATCAGTGTCAGTGCACTCCCGCCAATCAAGGTAATTCCGAGCCCGGCAACGGCGGCCCGGAAACCCAGCCACTGTCCGTACGACCAAGCCATGTCCCGGAGCGCGGACGTTGATTCCACGGGTGCCATGCGTGCTGCATCGGAATGGAGCCAGTAGTCGAGAGTCTGCACGTATGTCGATGCGTGGATGGTGGCTGCAGGCCGCACACTGGGCGGTGTTGAGTGGCCGGCCCGGGATCTTGGGGGCTTCGGGTGCGGCTGAAATCTCATACAGCCAGTTTAGGGCTAACCCCGCGCCCCGCCCCGGATAGAATCAACGCATGCTTTCCCCCTATGACCACACCACCGAATATTCGCATTGGGACTCCGGACTCTGGGCCCGCGTCCTAGCCGCATCCGGGGTGCGCAACCCTCTCACTGACGCCGCGTTCACTGAGGCGATGCTGGCCGGGTTGGCAGGCGGTATTGGTTTCATGATTTTCACCTTTGAGTACAAGGACATCACCACGGCATCGGCAGTCACGCGCTTCCACCCCGGCCCGTACACGGAAAATCTGCTGCGTCGCAGCGGTGCCGCCGTCAACATCCAGCAGACTGGCAGCGCCTCCCTGGCCCAAAGCCGGCTCGATGCGGCGCTGGAAACGGGAATTCCCTCCGTCGTGCGCGTTGTCCGCGGCAAACTGCACTGGGTGGCACAAGACCCGCTGGCCGACATGGAATCCGTTGACGTGGCCGTGGTGGGCCGTGACGGCGAGGACTACCTGATGGACGACGGCGGCGGCAGGCTCGAGCGGATCAGTTCCGCCGCGCTGGCGCAGGCGCGCGGCACTCGCAAGGCGGATAAGCACTGGCAGGCCCACGTTGTGGTGGGCAGCCGCGCCTTGCCAGAGGAACTAGTGGGCGAGGCACTGACGGTCGAGGTGATCCGCCAAGCGATGGCGCAGACGGCGCAAGAACTGCTCTCGGAACAGGCCCCGCATGGGGTGCCAGCGGGCTATGCCAAAAACTTTGGCATCCGGGGCATGTCCACGTGGGCGCAGCGCCTGAGCGACGCCACCTCAAAGCACGGCTGGCTGCGGATTTTTCGTGACCCGAAACGTGCGTCGGTGGGTATGGGCATGTTGCACGGTTTGCTGGCCGGACGGCGGTTCAGTGGACCCGGCGCCTTGCGTCCGTTGTATGCGCAATTCCTGCGGGAGGTGGCGGAAATCGCAGAGGGGGTCTCCGGCGTCGAACGTGGCAGTTTACAAGAAGCCTCCGCACAATATGCCTCGCTGGGGGCACATTGGGACGCGCTCATAGACCTGTTAGCGGCGCCGGGGGACCCGGACTTCGCCGCGATGGCCGCGCAGGTAGAGGCTATTGCCGTCTTGGAGCACGCTGCCGCCGGGACGCTGGAATCGGCTGCCGGCGTCATTTAAGGCCTGTGGCCCCGGCTGCGATAGGCTAGGGGCGTGACTTATGAGATTGAGATTGGCCGTGGAAAGCGCGGGCGCCGCGCATATTCGTTGGATGAGATTTCGATTGTGCCTGCCCGGCGCACCCGTGATCCCCAGGATGTGTCGGTGAAATGGCAGATCGACGCTTACCAGTTTGAGGTGCCCGTGATTGGCGCTCCGATGGATTCCGTCATGTCCCCGGAGACCGCCATTGCCCTGGGCAAACTCGGCGGGCTCGGTGTGCTGGACCTCGAGGGTCTCTGGACCCGCTACGAGGATCCGCAGCCGGTTCTGGATGAGATTGCCGCGTTGGAGGGATCGGTCATTGAGCCTGGGACCACCAGCCGCCTGCAGGAGCTCTACAGCGCCCCCATCCAGGCTGAGCTCATCACGGCCCGCCTGGCCGAGATTCGCGCCGCGGGCGTGACGGTCGCCGGATCCTTGACCCCGGGACGTACCCAGGAGTTCTACAAGACAGTGATTGCTGCCGGCGTTGACATCTTCGTCATCCGTGGCACCACCGTCTCGGCCGAACACGTCTCCAAGTCCACCGAGCCGTTGAACCTCAAGCAGTTCATTTACGAACTCGATGTCCCCGTTATTGTGGGCGGTGCAGCCGGGTACACCTCCGCACTGCACCTCATGCGGACCGGCGCAGCAGGCGTTCTGGTCGGCTTCGGCGGAGGGGCCTCCACCACCACCAGCCGCGCATTGGGCATCCGCTCACCCATGGCCAGCGCCATCTCCGACGTCGCAGCGGCACGCCGCGACTACATGGACGAATCCGGCGGACGTTACGTTCATGTCATTGCCGACGGAGGCATGGGCTCCAGCGGTGACATCGTCAAGGCCATTGCCATGGGCGCCGACGCCGTTATGCTCGGCGCAGCACTGTCCCGCGCAGCCGAGGCCCCAGGGCAGGGCTGGCACTGGGGTGCCGAGGCACACCATCAGGAACTGCCGCGCGGTCACCGCGTGAAGATGGACACTGTGGGAACGCTGGAGGAAGTGCTGTACGGCCCCGCCCACCGCGCCGACGGCAGCTCCAACCTCATTGGCGCCCTGCGCCGCTCAATGGCCACCACCGGCTACTCCGATTTGAAGGAATTCCAGCGGATCGACGTCATCGTCAACCCCCGATGATGCTCAACGTCTAAGCAGTTGTCCCTGAAAATGCCCCGATCCACTGGATCGGGGCATTTTTGTCACTTCGTTTCACTTCCGCGAAATGGTGGCCCCAGTGGGATGCCTCTCGTCACTGGCTATTCACTCCCCTTCAACAAGGGTCTGCGCATAGACTGATCAGAAGTTCTACTCACACCACCAGCCTTTGAAAGGTACTGATGACACCGGGTTCGCTGGAACGCTATGAAACAGAATTGACCAACTCCGGGCTGGTCATTTTGGAGATGGCGGCGGAGACCAAAGAAGACGCCGCAGCCCAATTGGCGGCCAAGCTCTTTGAGCAGGGTCGAATTTCGGATCTTGCCGGATTCCTCAAGGACGTCAATGCCCGCGAGCATCAGATGGCCACGGGCCTCCCCGGCGGGATCGGCATCCCACACGCCAGAAGTGAATTTGTCCAGCAAATCTCCATCGCCGTGGGCATCACCAAGTTCGGCCACAGCCTGGATTTTGGTGCCGTGGACGGGCCCGCCACCGTGATCTTGCTCATTGCCACCCCAGCCAGTTCCTTCTCCGCTCACTTGGAAGTCCTGGCCACCATGGCCAGGTCCCTTTTCAAGGAAAACTTCCGTGAATCACTGCGCCGAGCCCACGACGCCGAGGTCATTGCCGAGCTCATTAACTCCAGCTTGGTGTTCTTCGACCACTAGTCCCCAACTGCTCCCCAAGTGCAGGTCGCGAGCGACCTGCACTTGGGGCCCCTCGCAGTTGTGGGCCCATCCACGCCCTCCAATCGGGGCCCTCGGGCGCGTGGGCCCATCCACTCCTCCCAGTTCCTCCCACCGCTTGCAATCAGGCGCATTCGTTGTTCTACACGGTTACGAAGTACCGTTGAAGGGTGTTGAAAACTGCCCTAAGGCCCAAATGGATTGCCGCGCTGTTGTTTGCGCTGGTTGTCGCCGCTGTTCTTGTCCTACTGAGCCAATGGCAGCTTTCGCGTTCGCTGGAGAAGGACGTGGCCCCACCCTCGGTCACTGAAAAAGTGCAACCGCTGTTGGAAACCATGCGTCCTGGTCTGCTCATGACAGGCGATCTTGAGGGCCAGTTGGTCACAACCAGCGGCCATTTCGATGCCAACAAGCAGGTTTTGGTGCCGTCCCGCATCGAAAACGGGCAGGTTGGCTACTGGGTCGTCACAGCCTTTGTAGTGGATGGTGCGCCGAAGCTGGAAGGCGTTGCAGCCACGAAGGAAGTGATTATTCCTGTAGCCCGCGGCTGGATTGCCAACCCTGATGAAGCAGCTGCTGCGCCAGGGGGCACGCTCACCATTGAAGGGCGTCTGCTGAACACCGAAGGTCCTGAAGTTTCACAAAACCTTCCGGACGGACAGATCGCCACACTCTCCACCTCAGAACTGACCAACGTTTGGAACGTCAGCACCTACGCGGCCTTCATCGTCTCGCACGAGGAAGTCCTAGACGGGGCGAACGTTGGTGCTTCGGCCTCGGCCGGCACGCTGACACCCATCACCGTCACAGCAACCGACCAGAACAACAAGGTCAACTGGCTGAATATTTTCTACGCCATTGAGTGGGTGGTATTTGCCGGGTTCGCGCTGTTCCTTTGGTGGCGGCTGGTGGCCGATGACTATCGCCGCGAGCAGGACGAACTCTTTGACATCGATCATGGGAACGACGACGATAACGACGACGTTGAACCTGATGGCGACGTGGACAGCGAAAAGCAGCTCCCGACGTCGTAATTCACCACGGCATTACCTCCGTATCACCTATCGCCACGATTTTAGCTTCAGAACAGAATGAGGAGCCCCGGCAGTGACCGAGCCCATGAACACAGAGCCCATGAACACAGAATCAGCCCCCACCTCGCGGGAGGCTGCCACCGGGCCTGCAGCGAAGGCGGCACCCAAACGCCGTTTTGGCGGCACTCCCGCGCAGATCATGACGTCCTTGAGGTTCTATAAGTACCTGGCCTATGCCACCGGCACCATGCTGCTGCTTCTCGTGATTGAACTGATCTTTCGCTACGGCTTCAACAGCGTCTTGGTCGCTGGCGGCACCGACACCACCGGTACCGCGCATGGCTTCGGATTGGTCAACATTACGGGCGGTGTCATGCCCGTCACCGGTGGCGTAAACCTGTCAACCATGGTGCTGATTGTGCACGGGTGGATGTATGTCATCTACCTGATTGCCGATTTCCGCCTCTGGACGCTGATGCGCTGGCCGTTCGGCAAGTTGGTGCTGATCGCCCTCGGTGGTGTGATTCCCTTCCTGTCCTTCTTCGTTGAGGCAAAGGTGCACAAGGAAGTGCTGGCCGAAGTCGCAGCCAATCCCAAAGCCGGCAAGCGCTACTAGCCCCACCAAACGCCGCATCACTTTCCGGCCATTAATCGCATACCCTTCTGCAATGTGTGCGGGAGCGAAACGGTTTTAAGCCCTGAAAGTGGTGCGGCGTTTGAGGTGCTGGTCACGGAAATGAGCGCACGGGGAGCAGCGTGCCGCGCAGTGGGTTAAGATTGAAGCGTGACTAATCCCGCTACGGCCCAGACTTCCCAGAAGCCCGTCCTGGTTGTGGACTACGGTGCCCAGTATGCTCAGCTGATTGCGCGCCGCGTGCGTGAGGCCAATGTGTACTCGGAAATCGTGCCGCATACCTATACAACTGCGCAGTTGCTGGCTAAAAACCCAGCTGCCATCATCCTCTCCGGTGGACCTTCAAGCGTCTACGCGGAAGGCGCACCGAGCGTTGGTGCAGACCTGTTTGAAGCAGGCATCCCCGTTTTGGGCATTTGCTATGGCTTCCAGGCCATGGCTGCCGCCCTCGGCGGAACCGTCGCCCAGACCGGTCTGCGTGAATACGGTTCCACCCAGGTTCAGATCCTGGGCGAAAGCCGCTCCATCCTCAGCTCTACCAATGCTGACCAGACCACGTGGATGAGCCACGGGGACAGCGTGCAAGAAGCCCCCGAGGGCTTCGATGTGCTCGCGTCCTCCGCCGGCGCACCCGTTGCCGCCTTCGCCAATGAGGAAAAGTGCCTCTTTGGTGTCCAGTGGCACCCCGAGGTCAAGCACTCCGAGTTCGGCCAGAAGGTGTTGGAGAACTTCCTGTTCAACGGCGCCAAGCTGGAAAAGAACTGGACTGCCACCAGCATTCTGGATGAGCAAGTTGAACTCATCCGCAACCAGATTGGCACCGCCCGGGTCCTCTGCGGCCTCTCCGGCGGCGTTGACTCGGCTGTGGCAGCTGCCCTGGTGCAGCGCGCAGTGGGCGATCAGCTCACCTGCGTGTTCGTCAACCATGGCCTGTTGCGTCAAGGTGAAGCAGAACAGGTGGAGCTGGACTTTGTAGCGTCCACCGGCGCCAAGCTGTATGTCGCCAACGAGCAGGACCGCTTCCTGAACGCCTTGGCTGGAGTTTCTGACCCTGAGACCAAGCGCAAAATCATTGGCCGCGAATTCATCCGTGCCTTCGAGGAAGCGGAGCGTGCCATCATGGCCGAAGCCGCTTCCGAGGGCGAAGAGATCAAGTTCCTGGTCCAGGGCACCCTGTACCCCGACGTCGTGGAATCCGGCGGCGGCGAAGGTGCTGCAAACATCAAGAGCCACCACAACGTGGGCGGCCTGCCTGAAGATCTGCGCTTTGAGCTCGTTGAGCCGCTGCGTGCACTCTTCAAGGACGAGGTCCGCGCAGTTGGCGCCGAGCTGGGCCTGCCGGCCGAGATCGTTGGACGCCAGCCGTTCCCCGGCCCCGGCCTGGGAATCCGCATCGTCGGTGAAATCACCGGCGAACGCCTGGAACTGCTGCGCAAGGCTGATGCCATTGCCCGCGCCGAGCTCACCGCAGCCGGCCTGGACAACGAAGTATGGCAGATGCCTGTTGTGCTGCTGGCAGATGTCCGCAGCGTTGGTGTCATGGGCGATGGCCGCACCTACGGTCACCCGATCGTCTTGCGCCCTGTGTCCTCCGAAGACGCCATGACGGCCGACTGGTCACGCTTGCCGTACGACCTGCTGGCCAAGATCTCCAACCGAATCACCAATGAGGTGGATGGTGTTAACCGCGTGGTTCTGGACGTTACGTCCAAGCCGCCGGGAACCATCGAGTGGGAGTAATTCCCTAGGCAACGCTGGAGGGCACCAGTAACCCGCATATTTCGGGTCTAATTTGGTGCTCTCCAGTGTGCCGAACAGGCAATGCAGGGCTAGGAGCGATAGCCTGAATTACATGTCAGTATGGTCAAGACCGTTCCGCTCAAGTGCAGAGAAGAAGGCACCCGTGTCCGAAGTTGCAGGGCCCAAGGAGAGCTCTTTGGAGCTCCAAGCCTGGCTTGCGGGATTGGACTCATATTCTGGTTCCGACACCGCGCTTGCCTTCGCAATGACCGAGTACGGCAGTATCTCGCTCACGCACGCCAACCCATCGGGTCTGGCCCAGCTCTTGGCTGGCCGCAAGACCCGCCTCTCCACGTTGATTCGTGAACCCGAACATTATGCCGCCGCCAAGAAGGCCGCAGCTGCGTTGCGGGCAAAAATCTTTGAACTGAGCACCGATCGCGGGATCGACGTCGGATACCTCGCCGCCGGGATGGCCCGCTGGCCTGCCGATGGCCGCAGCGGCACTGATGTGTGCGCGCCCGTGTTGCTGGCCGCCGTCGCACTTTCAGTCCGTCCGGGCCAAGATGATTACGAACTCCAGCTCATGGAGCAGGCTCAGATTAACCCTGCCCTGGTTAAACATCTGGCCCACAACACCACGATCCATTTGGATGCGCCTGCCTTGGGCAGGCTGGCTTACAGCACCGCACGCTTTGCCCCGGCACCGGTGTTGGACCGGGTCCGCTCACTCTTGGCCAGCATTCCCGGCGCCTCCGTGGAACACAGCCTGGTGGTGTCCTCCTTCGCGTTTCTCGCCGACAACCTCAATGATCCGGCTCTGCTCGACGCGCCGGAGTTGGTCGAAACGTTGCAGCAGCATAGCGGTGACGACGTCCTGCCGGTTGAGTTGGAACCAGATTTTTCCCGATTCACAGCACTAGATGAACGTCTCCCCGAAGACGAGATCTTGGTGCTCGACGCCGATCCGCAGCAGCAGTACGTGCTGGACATGATTCGTGCTGGAGAATCCGTGCTGGTGTCTACCCCGCCCGGAACCGGCCAAACCCAGACCGCCATCAACGCCATTGCGCAGCTAGTCCATGATGGCAAAAGTGTCTTGGTTGTGGGCGAAAGGCGAGGCACGCTCAATGAGCTGGCCCAGATCCTGAACGAACACGATCTTGACTCCCTGTTGCTGCAGCTCAGCGCCCAGACCGGACCGCAGCAAATCAAGTCGCAGCTGATCCGCTCCATCACACGCAATGAAAAGGCTGTGGAGCCCAAGCTCGGCAGTCTGCATGAGACCTTGGTTGACCACCGTCACCAGCTGGTTGACCACGTAGCAAGCTTGCACAATGTGCGCGATCGTTGGGGGTGCTCGCCCTACCAGGCGATGCAATCGCTGGCTGAGTTGACCTCTATCCATCCGGCGCCTGCCACCACGGTGCGCCTGAAACGCAGCGTGCTCGATAGCATTCGCGACCGCAAGGAACTTAGCTCCAGACTGCGCCGTGCCGCCGAACTGGGTGCCTTCAGTCAAGTGGCTGTCACGAGCGCGTGGCACGGTGCCCGAATGGTCACCCGCAAGGAAACCGAAACCGCCTATGCTCTGGCTGAGCAGCTGCACGATCAGGTACCCGCCTTTGCCAAAAAGATGAGTGAAGTGGCTGATTTTGGCCAGATTCGTCAGGGCCACTCCTTTGCGGAATGGGGCCGCCAGCTGAACATGCTTGTTGCTATCAGGGAAAGCCTGGATAAGTTCAGCGCGGACATTTTGACTGGTCCACGGATGAAATGATTGCCGCCACGGCCACCACTGCGTGGCGACGCGAACACGGCGTGGACATGCCAGCCTTGCAACGGGCCCGTTTCCGTCGCAACGCCAGGGATCTAGTGCGCCCGGGCGTGCACATTGCCGATCTGCACGCTTCACTGGTGCTAGTGAATGAGCAAAGTGCTCTCTGGGCCGAAGCTGCCACGAGTAAGCGCCATCCCACCGTTCCTTCCGGGCTTGCCGAGTTGAGCCGCACGTTCATTGAACTGCGCGAGAAACTGCTCAAGCTTGGTGCCGTTCTGGAGCGCACTGTTGACGGCGGCGATCTGCTGAACTTCAATTCCGGTGAACTGGTTGGCCGCCTCGAGGCGCTGGTTGGCTCGCAGGACACCTTGGAAACCCTGCCAGAACGCACACTGTTGCTTGAAGGCATGCGCGAACAGGGCTTGGGAGAACTGCTGGATGATCTTGCCCGGCGTGAAGTACCCGCTGCACAGACCAGTTCCGAGCTTGAACTAGCTTGGTGGCAGTCCGCCCTTGAAGCCATGATCAGCGGAGATGAGTATCTTGCCATGTCCGACGGCGAGAACCTCCGCCGCTTGGAAGCGGAGTTCCGCTTGGCTGATCAAACCCATGTTGCTTCCACCCCGGGCGCATCCGCTGGGGCCTTGCCCAGCAGTGGGGCCAAATCTTGGCTGGCCGTGATCGCCAGGGTGAAATGCTCCGCAATGTCCTCAAGGACGGCCGTGTTTCTCTGGCTGCCTTGAGCACTCAGGCTCCTGACCTGCTGCGCAATCTGGCGCCAGTGTTTGTGTTGAGCCCGCTGGTGGTGCCATCGGCGCTTCCTGCTGGGTACCGTTTTGATGCAGTCGTTATTCTTGATGCCGAGTCAACCTCGCTGCAATCGGCGCTGCCTTCGCTGGCGCGTGCCGATCAGGTGATCGCCTTTGGTGATGAGCAGACTGCCTGCCCGAAGAGTTTCACTGTAGCCGTCAGCGCCCCTGGCCAGCGCGATGCGGATCAGCATTCGCTTGAAAGTGTTTTCGGGGCATTGTCGCGGGTTCTCCCGCGCCATAGGCTGACTGTCTCTTACCGTGCAGTCGACGAAGAACTGGTGCGCCAGCTCAGCAGTGGCTTCTATGATTCTCAGCTGGAACGGTTGCCTGACGGCCGTGCTGTCACGGGACTGGATCGCGCCGTGAGCGTTGATTACCTGCCGGAGGGCAAGGGCTTGCCCGGTAATGACAATGGTGGCGTGGAATCCGTAGTTGCCGAGGTTAACCGCGTTGTTGACTTGGTCTTTGAACACGCAAGGGTACGTCCTCGCGAGTCTCTGGCCATCATTACTGCCAGCGAACGTCACGCTGTCAGGGTGGCTCAGGCTATCCGTCTGCAGATGGCCAACCACCCGCTTCTATCTGAGTTCTTTGCCTCCGGATCAGAATCCTTCCGTGTCGTCACCGTTGACCGGGCCGCTGGCTTGGTCAGGGACCGGGTGATCTTCTCCCTTGGCTACGGACGAACGCCGCACGGCCGCGCACTGCACGGCTTTGGGCCGCTCTCCGAGCCCGACGGACGGGCTAAGTTCGCCTTGGCCATGACTCGCGCGCGCTCACACATTCACATCGTCACGTGCTTTAGACCCGAAGACCTGGATGAAAGCCGCCTGAGCTACGGGGCCGTCGATTTCTTTGAGCTCCTTAACCGTGAGATGGCAGGAAACTCACTTTTGGGAACTCCCGCCAGCCGTGCGTTGGATAGCGAAAAGGAAACCGGCGAAGATCCTCTTGTGGCCGATCTTGCCGATAGGCTCCGTGCACGTGGAGCACGGGTTTGGCACCACTATGACGGCGCGTTGGACATGGCTGCGGCACCGGATCCCCACCAGCTGCTGGGCCGTGAGGACCACGAAATTCCAGCACCTGTTGCGGTTGAATCCGATGGCACAGCCAAATACCAAAAGATGAGCGTGCGTGAACGTAGCCGGCTACGTCCACAGATGCTTGAACGGTTGGGCTGGCGTTACGTTTCACTGTGGACCATTGAAGTGTTCACCGACCCCTCAAGCTGCGCCGATCAGATTGCGTTGTTCCTTGGCATGGGGTCAGCTACGGCTGAAGCGGAGTTTACCTCCTTGATGGGGGAGTCTTCGGATACGTCCATGACTGCTGTCATTGATTCGCCGAGGTCACGCCGCCGCCAGGGAGTAGAAGCGGATGCCAGCACCGAGCCGGGCGAAGACCTCCCGGTAGCAGCACCGAGTGAGAACACGTCAGAAGAATTAGAAAAAGGAGCGCCGCTGGTGAGCGAGCAAGCGGATGATCACAACAAGGAAGACTCTGTTGGTACTCCTAGCGAGGGACCGTCCGGGGAGCAAGAAAAAGAGCAGGACAACAAGCCTGTAGAAACTCGTCCGGACTCAGAACTTTTGCCCAAAATTGCGCCGAACGATGCAGACCACACCTGGGGGGACCGCACCTCGGACCGTGGCCATGACGCATGGTTGCGCGAGAACAAACCCCCGCATTGGGGATAAAGAACGTAAGGACCACCATGGCCACTCTGCCAAAATTCCCGAGGCGGGGTGCCTTCCTCGACGATAAGTCCGGGACTCCCAGACCTGTTACACCGCCATTCGTTACCGTTGCGGCATGTCTCTTGGGTGTTGCAGCACTCATGCAGATTATTGCCACAATTTCTGCTCTGGTGTATTCGGTTTCGGCGGAGCGCAGAGCTGCCTTGGAAGCGCAGATCGCCACCATGACCGGTACTGCGCCAAGCCTGAACTCGCTCCAAAACATGGGTGTCCTGACAGTGGTTATGGCCGGGCTGGTGACAGTTGGTGCCTATGTGCTCTTCGGCGTCTACCTACGCAAGGGCCGATCATGGGCACGGTTGGGTGCGGGTGTGTTGGTGGCGCTGACAGTCATACAACTGGTGGGTGTCAGCTATCCGGAGGGGTTTACTACTCTTGCCCAAGTGATTCTTGGTGCGCTGGCAGTGGCTCTGTGCTATTTGCCTGAACCCAGTAAATTCTTCGTAGCCGTGAAGGCTTCTCGATCCTGAATGTGGGGCAACCGGGCCCTAATCGGGGCTCCCCGTAACTGTTTGGCTGCCGTCTTGCGGTACCAGGATCAAAAAGACTTTTCCCTGTGTGCTGGCCCCTGCAAGTTCTAGCGCTTGTTTAGCCGACGCGGCCACCACCACCATCCCTTCCACGTTCTGGGCGGGTAGCAGGGTGCTGTTTGATTCGGCCAGTTTCGGTGTCCAAAGGACAGGGACGGCGCTGGCCAGGATCTCGTTTTGTACTGGACCATCTATGGCTTCTGAGCGGCTTAACACCACTGTCACCAGCTGGCCTTGGTTCAACAACGTGAGTGTAGCTGGATCGCTGACCCGCAAGGGGACAGCCTGTGTTCCCGGGAGCGAACCGATCAGTAGTTCATTGCCTAGCAGTGAGGCGTCGGTGAGGACTTCTCCGCGGCGTACCGGACCGGAAAGTTGGCGCCCCAGCCATGCTGACTGGGCTGATGCTGGGTCACCAAATTCCGGTAGTGACTCCTGTGGCGGCCCCAGATCCTGTGCCGGGCTTGGAGCCAGCTCTGACGCCTGACTCAGAGGCTGGCTCGGACTTTGGCGTAGTTCGAGGATGCCGGCTTGGTACGCGGTAAAGGCGCCGTCCGGAATCATGCCTCGGGCAACCGCCGCTATTCTCACGTCGTTGCTGGTCAGGGCGTGCCCAGCTGGCAAGTCACGGACTGCCACCAGAATCTGTTCGGTGGCCGGGCGTGATGGTGTGAGTTGCGCAACGGCAACGGCGGCAGCTAGGCAGAGAAGCAGCGCTGCTAGTAGGCGTCGCCGACGCCTGACTGTCCGTTTCAACCTGTGGAGAACGTTGGGACGCGCGGAGCTACTAGACCCGCTGTTCCACTGCCAGGAAGGCCCCGGGTAATTCCGGGGGTGAGTGGGGGATGATGCTTTGTTCATGAATCCACGCTAGAGATTCTGACAGCACGAAAAAAGGGTCAGGCACCAGATTGTGGAGAACAATGGGTACTGCGGTTCCTGTGAGGGAACAGGGCGCAGAAGACGTGGTGTTAGCTGCCCGCGTTGGCAGTGGCAGGTGTCTTGGAAGCGCTGGATGTTCCAGTGCTCGAATCGCCCGTGCTGGACGATCCTGCAGTGGCTGAGGTAGCGCTGGACCCTGACGTTGAGCCGGCTGTAGCCGCCGCAGGAACGGAGCTGGAGGTGCTGCGCGAATCGGTGCGGTAGAAACCTGATCCCTTGAACACCACGCCTACGGAATTGAACTTCTTGCGCAGGGTGCCGCGGCATTCGGGGCAGACCGTCAGCGAGTCCTCGGTAAAGGACTGCTGAATGTCAAAAGCGTGGCCGCAATCTTTGCAGGCGTAGGCGTACATGGGCACTGAAGTTCCTCCTGGATACATGCGTCAGGACCCTGCTCATTGACAACTGCACGGTTGCCAATTCATGGTCCCTACTTTTGAATTCTATCACCGAGGATAAAACGCTTAGCTGCTGGCTAACATTCCCGTAAGTTCCAGAAAGGGGTTGTCGGGCTACATGTCCGGCTATTATGCAGCCGCTGATTTCCCCAGTTTGCGCTTCTCAGAGCTTTTTCACGTTGCTTCCTTGCCGGCTCCCAGCCGAATCCACGCCGACGGTGTCAATGCGTAACCCACGGGCATATCCAAGGTGTTGTGCGGTAGCGAACCAGCCGGAACGCATTCCTCGTCGTAGACCACGGCGGCCAGAGGCATCTTGGCGGCGCGGGGCAAAAACCTGTCGTAATAGCCGCCACCTTGGCCAAGCCGCACTCCTGCAGTATCTACAGCAAGAGCCGGAACTATGACGGCCCGTATAGCCGACGCGGCCGACCCCGACCCGGTCGATTCCGACGCGGCCGACCCCGACTCACTGGATGCTGCGCCGGTCGCGGCCGTCAGTGACTCAAACGGGAGGCGGGGACCGCGAGGCTCCATGACTGGTGCCAAAGAACTTCTGACGAGTTCGGCATCCTGGTGCCATTGCACCCAGCTGAGCTGGAAGTTGGGTTCACAAACGGGCACGTAGACCGTGTAGCCAGCCTCCGTGCAAGCGATGAGAAGGCTGTGGGTGGGCGGTTCGTGACCGGTTGAAAGGTAGGCGCAGACAACACCTCCCGGGTGCCCATCGTGCAACATGGCAAGCCATTCCAGTGTGATCTTAGACAACTTGGCGCCATCTAAATCAACCGTGCCGGCCGTCGAGGCGAGAGAGGCGCCTGCCCGGCGTCGGGCACGAATGTGGGCACGCAACGCAGCTTTGTCCATGATCATGAGACCCATCCATTCAGAGTGAGGTAACAGCCTTCAACGTACAGTAGCGAGGAATTTTGGGGGAGTTCGGTTACCCTTGGGGCATGACTTCTGCACAGCATGTACGTAAAGCGGTAATTCCTGCAGCCGGATTGGGCACCCGATTCCTGCCTGCCACCAAGGCTATGCCCAAGGAAATGCTGCCCGTTGTTGATAAGCCTGCCATTCAGTACGTGGTTCAGGAAGCCGTCAGCGCCGGACTGACTGATGTTTTGATGATCACGGGCCGTAACAAACGCGCTCTGGAAGATCACTTTGACCGCGTTCCGGTCACCGAGCTCCTGCTGCAGGAAAAGGGCGATACCGAACGCCTCGCAGCTGTGCAGCACGCCACTGACCTCGGCGAGATTCACTACGTCCGCCAGGGTGACCCCAAGGGCCTAGGTCACGCAGTGTTGCGTGCCAAGACTCACGTGGGCAACGAGCCGTTTGCAGTTCTGCTCGGTGACGACCTGATCGATGAGCGTGATGAACTCTTGACCACCATGATCGAGGTACAGGAACGCACCGGCGGTTCGGTAGTGGCCCTAATCGAGGTGCCAAAGGACAAGATTTCTTCCTACGGTTGCGCCGACATGACTGTCATCGAAGGCGAAGACTATGTTCGGGTCAACCACTTGGTGGAGAAGCCCGCAGTGGAGGATGCGCCGTCGAACTTGGCAGTTATTGGCCGATACGTCCTACACCCGGCCGTCTTCGAGGTTCTGGAGAACACCGCTCCGGGACGTGGCGATGAGATTCAGCTGACGGATGCGCTGCAGACCTTGGCCACCATGGAAGGCGAAGGCGGTGGCGTCTACGGTGTTGTGTTCTCCGGACGCCGCTACGACACCGGCGACAAGCTCAGCTACCTCAAGGCCGTTGTTACCCTAGGCTGCGAAAACGAAGAGCTGGGTGCGGATCTGCGTGAGTGGCTGGGCGAGTTCACAGCCGATCTTCAGGCCTAACTTCGTGTGGGGACGGGCCATCTGGCCAGTAACGCTGGAATCCGGCGATTTGATCCTGCGCCCCATCAAGATTCGCGATCAGGGGGAGTGGACACGAGTCCGCACGCGTAATGCGGCGTGGCTGGAACCCTGGGAGGCTAGCAGCCCCGCGGGCCCGAGCCAACTCCCCACTTATGCGGGGATGGTTCGCGTCCTGAACCAGCAAGCCAAGGCCGCTGCGGCGTTGCCGTTCATCATCACCGAGCGGCTCCCGGGGCTGTCCAAACCGGCCATTGTTGGGCAGCTGACCGTTTCCTCGATTGTCTGGGGATCGGCCATGTCGGCAACCTTGGGTTACTGGGTGGACCAGGATCGGGCCGGCCGGGGCATAGTGCCGACGGCCGTTGCCATGGCTACCGACCACTGTTTTCAGACGCTGGGGCTGCATCGGATGGAAATTAACATTCGCCCGGAAAACGCTGCAAGCCTCCGCGTTGTGGAGAAGCTAGGCTTTCGTGACGAAGGATTGCGTCCGCGGTACCTGCACATCAATGGTCGGTGGGCAGATCACCGTAGTTTCGCCCTGACAGCCGAGGAAGTCCCTGAAGGGATTCTGGCCCGCTGGCTGGCTCGATGAGTCCGTCCGTCAGGATTCGCACATATCTACGTAGCTAGCACGCAGAGTATGGCTGGTGACACTCCGTGCGTCCCACAACGTAAGAAATGACAGTTTTTACGGCTTGGGTGACGACACACCGGCAGTAATGCTGGAAGGGGCATGTTTCCCCTTTAGGGTTGAAATGTGGCCGGACGCGCGCAGTCGGTCCACCCAATCCAGCAGTTGCAGGAGACGTCAATGGAAAGCATTACTTCCGACGCCCACACCCACGTGGAGCCGGGACCTTCATCCGCTGTGCCCTCGGAAGCAGTGAAACCGCTAAGCATCCGATGGGGCAGGACGCTTTTTGCCTGTGTGGGTTTACTGGCGCTCTTGACCGCTGGCATAACAGGCGCGTTGAACGTTTTCTCTCTTGGCTCGCAGGCTCTGGCTTGGACCTCCTTGGCAGTTTTTGCTGGCGTCATTGTAGCCCTTCGCTTCCTCGCTGTGCGTGATCAGACATCACGTCGGAACGCCCGCAGTGCGGCCATGGCTGCGACTCGGGCTGAGGCTGCAGAGTCCACTGTTGAGGCCCCTGAGCCTCGGGAAACTACACTTTTTGACCGCGCAGAGGGTGCCGAACCCGCCCCTGCACAGAAACCGCTCACGGCTGAAGAACTGCGCGCGGCAGCCATGCGCGTGGCTGCTAAGGGCAGCGCCGATGCCAAACTGGCACATACCCAGACGCTGGCCGAAGGCGAACTGGAAACTGAAACCTGGGAGCCCGTTGAAGTTCCCGTTCCCGGTTATGTGACGGCCGCTCGAGCGCTGAGCTTGGAGAAGCCCCTGAATCTGCCGGAGGCGCCAAAGTCCGCCGGTACCTCCATCAAGGCTGATCAGGCCGGAGTAGGAACTGCCTCGGGTCATGAAGGGGTGGCAGCCGTTCCGGATGCTCCGCTGGAAGAGGGCCAAGCTCCTGTGAAGCCAGTGTCGCCGGCAGTTGCAGAACGCAGCCAGTACGCTTTGAACAACTTGGATGATGTCCTCCAGAGACGCAGAGCCTAACACTTGTTGATTCTCCAACAGCCGGGTCCTTTGGGCCCGGCTGTTTTGCTGTCCTTTCTGGCGTACTGTCAGCACCATGGTGTTGATCGCAGTGGCGGGAGGAACCGGGTTGGCCGGACGGGCCGTGGTGGCCCATGCCGTTGCCGCCGGGCATCAGGTGCGCTCGTTGAGCCGGTATCTGCCCGCACTTGAGAAACGGGTGGCCGGAGCCGAGTATATTGCGGCCGACTTCCGCGCAGGCACAGGCGTGAGGCCGGGCTTGGCGGGCGTGGACGTTCTTATCGAAACGCTCGATGCCCGCTCTGGGGCCGCGTTGCGGGCGCTGCCGATCATGTCCGTCGCTGTGCTTGATGCCGCGGCCAAGGCGGGAATTTTTCGATGCGTGCTGCTGACCATTATTAACGCAGGGGAGTGCGCCACTGGGTACTACCAGGCCCAGGCTGCGCGTGCCCTCAGCTACAAAAAATCAGGCATGCCCACCACTGTGGTGGAGGCCGCCCAATTCCACAACCTAGTAGCTGGGATCTTCTCGGCTGGAGCCAAAGTGGGGATTATCCCTGCCTTCAGAGGGATTTCCTTCCAATCACTTTCGACGCCGGACCTGGCGGAAGTTCTTGTGACGCAAGCGTTGCGTGACGGAGCCGAAAAGCATCTAGTGTTTGCTGGCGGGCCGGATGCACAGTCGATGCAACAGATGGCCCAAGTCTGGAAGTCGGTCACCGCCAGTAAGTCCGTTGTCACGCCGCTGCCGTTACCGGGTTCTCTCGGTGTATTTCTGAGAGCAGGGAAGAATTTGCTTCCTGATCTGGCTGCTGGGTCTGTGGGTTCCGGCGGGGGAGAGCATGCACTCGGTTCAGTGGGGTTCGGCGAGTGGTTGGCCAGCCGGGCCACGGCCTGAACGTAGGCCAGCTCCGCCTTGTCCGCGCGTGATTTTGTCCGTTGAGCCATTGCGGGTTTATTCTGGAAAAACAACGTCGAGCTGCAGCAATGCGGGACGCGTTTGGGGCTATGGCGCAGTTGGTAGCGCGCTTCGTTCGCATCGAAGAGGTCAGGAGTTCGAATCTCCTTAGCTCCACCAAAGTGCCTCCCTGCCGCGATGGCCAGCCGCCAGTGTCCATCTTTTTAGTGCCCAACCAGTCACCAAGAATCCATTGTCTTTCCAAAAAACCAGGTATATCGTTAGGTATCGGTAAGTATCGTTCGCGATTGGTTGAGGAGAGTAAAATGCACAATTCATTCCCTGCAGGCGGATTCATGGGCAATAACTTTGACGGCATGTGGCAGGCCGTGGAGGAGTTTCGCTCGCGATTCGAGAAGCCGTCCGGAACCCGCGCTGGCCGTGGCGAGCTACGTTCGGCGGTGTTGGCTCTGCTTGCCGAACGTCCCATGCACGGCTATCAGATCATCCGTGAAATCGAAGAGCGCAGCAAGGGGAGTTGGAAGCCCAGCGCAGGGTCCGTTTATCCGACGCTCCAACTGTTGGCTGATGAAGGCTTGGTCAGCGCAGAAGAGTCCAACGGTCGCAAAATCTACTCGTTGACGGAAGCCGGCCGGTCCGACGTCGCCAGTTCTGAGACGAAAGCACCTTGGGACTCCACCAGCCCGGCATCGGGTGGTGGCTTCGCGGCGTTGCCTAAGGCCGGGGTGGAACTCGCTCAAGCCGCGGCCCAAGTGGGGCGCACCGGTTCACCGGAGCAGGTTGAGGAAGCCGTTCAAGTACTCAAAGAAGCGCGACGCCGGCTCTACTCCATCCTCGCCCAGGACTGACTGGGTGACCTCGGTCCGTCGGAAGGAACCAAAGCCCGGCGCCGGTCAGTACCGTGCCCGCTCCCGGAGGATCCTGCGGTTTGCAGCATGGCATTTGGCGGTGACGTGGTGGTTTGAACTCGTTCTGCCGCGTATCGGCCTTGGCAAGATTGCCGAACGCAATCGGGCCAAGCGGATGCGGCGCTTTGCACAGCGATTCCACGACCTGGCGGTGGAACTCGGCGGCTTGATGATCAAGGTGGGGCAGTTCATGTCCTCCCGACTTGATGTGCTCCCACCGGAGATCACCGCAGAACTTGAAGGGCTGCAGGATGAGGTGCCACCTGTCCCGTTTGCCGCCATCCGGGACTTGGCCGAGGCCGAGCTGGGTGCCTCGCTGGACACGCTGTTCACATCGGTGGATCAAACACCCATTGCTGCCGCATCCCTCGGCCAGGCGCACCGGGCCTGGCTTCGTCCCGACGATGTTGCTGACACGGGACTGAGCGCTGTGGTGCTGAAAGTGCAACGGCCGGGTATCGATGAAATCGTCGAGGTTGATCTAGCCGCGCTACGCAAAGTGGGCCGCTGGCTAAGCCATGTGCGTCTCGTGTCGGACCGGGCAAACGCGCCTGCCTTGGTCGAGGAGTTTGCCAAGACCAGTCGCGAGGAGATCGACTATCTAAATGAAGCGGCCAATTTAGAGCGCTTTGCTGCAGACTTTTCCAGCGACGATCGTGTAAGCACTCCCGCGGTGGTCTGGGAGCGGACCACGCGCCGGGTGCTCACGCTTGAAGACGTCACGGCCATCAAGATTACTGACTCCCAAGGGCTCCAAGCGGCGGGTATAGATCCGGCCAAGGTTGCCCCCGTCTTCGCCGAAATCATGTTTGAGCAGTTGTTCACGAATGGCTTTTTCCATGCGGATCCGCATCCCGGGAACATCTTCATTACGCCAAATCTCGAGCCGTTGCCGGATCACCCCTGGACCGTGACGTTCATCGACTTCGGCATGATGGGCGAGGTTTCGGCTAAGACGCGTAGCGGTCTGCGGAAGCTGTTGATCGCGGCTGCGGGCCGTGACGGTAAGGGACTGGTTGCGGCGATCAGCGATGTGGGCGTGCTGGTGCCGTCTGCCGATACCGCGGCGCTTGAGCGGGCCATGACCGAACTCTTTGCCCGGTTTGGCGGGATGGGTTTCGCTCAGTTGCGAGATGTGGACCCGCATGAATTTCGCGATTTTGCCGTGGAATTTGGTGACGTAGTCCGCTCCCTGCCGTTCCAACTGCCGGAGAACTTCTTGCTCATCATTCGGGCCATGTCCCTGACCTCTGGGGTGTGTAGCTCCTTGGATCCCCGGTTCAATTTGTGGGACTCGGTGGAGCCCTTTGCCTCACAATTGCTCCGTGATGAGCGCGGAAACCTGGTGCGTGACGTCGCCAAGGAAGCGTTCGACGTCGCATCTCTCACCTTGCGCCTGCCCAAACGCATGGATGCGTTACTGACCCGGGTGGAGGAAAGCTCTCTGCCGGTGACCAATCCTCGCTTGGAGCGACAAATGGCGCGGCTGATCCGCACCACGCAACGTGGGGCATCCGTCGTCGTATTTGCCGCATTGATCGTCTCCGGAGCGGTGATCAGAGCTGACAGTCAGGTAATGGGCAACGTCCTCATGTTTGCTTCTGCAATCCCGCTGCTACATGGGCTGTGGGTAGGGCGGTCGCGTCGGTGACTCCTGCCCCAAGACGAAAATACCGAGTTCTTGATTAGTTAGCCTAGCTAGTAATAAGATGAGTGTAATATACAGTTATCTAGCTACTGGTGATCGGTGGAAACTATGCAGACGAGCTCGAAGAGGAGATGGATTGGGCTGGTTTTTATCAGCCTTGCAGTCTCCTTGATCATTGTTGATTCAACCATTGTTAACGTCGCCATCCCTGCCATCGTGGATGATTTGGGGGTCACCTCGACCCAGGTCCAGTGGATTCAAGAGTCCTACACGCTGGTCTTCGCAGCGCTGCTATTGGTCTTTGGTGTTCTGGCCGACAGATTCGGTCGGCGCAGACTTTTGCTGCTCGGTGTCGTCATCTTTGCTTCAGCCTCAGTCCTGGCCGCGTTGAGCCAAAGCGGTGATTTGCTGATTGGTTCGCGTATTCTCCAGGGCATTGGCGGCGCCATGGTCTTGCCCGCTACGCTCTCCATCATCAATTCCACGTTCCGAGGCAAGGAAAGAGCGCTGGCCTTTGCCGTATGGGGTTCCACAATTGGCGGCATGTCAGCCGTTGGTCCCTTGCTGGGCGGATGGCTGACCACCTACTTCTCGTGGCGCTGGGCATTTGGAATCAACATCCCGCTGGGCATCATCACTGTCATCGGAGTGCTCCTGTCCGTGGATGAGTCCTCCGATAGCAGTTCCAAGAGAGCCGTTGATTTTGGTGGCGCGGCGCTCTCCATAGCGACCTGCGCGACGCTTGTCTTTGGGCTGATCGAAGGCCGAAATTACGGCTGGTTGCTAGTCAATAACCCCTTCAGCGTGGGCGGCTGGACGTGGCCCTTTGGGGTTTCGCCGGTTCCGGTAGCCTTTGTCATCAGCGTGCTGACTGGTGTCATTTTCGTGAAGAACGGACGTTCGCGTGCGCGCCGGGGAGCCGCTACGCTGCTGGACTTCAGCCTCTTTTCCATCCCCTCCTTCCGTAACGGCAATATCGCGGCCATGATCGTGAGTATGGGCGAGTTCGGGATCATCTTGTCCCTCCCTATCTGGCTCCAGAACGTCTTGGGTTATTCGGCACTGCAGACAGGACTTTTGTTGCTTCCGCTGGCTGCCGGATCCTTCGCGGCCAGCGGCTTTGCCGGTGCCTTCGGCAACAAGATCAAACCGGTAACGATTGTCCGGGTAGGCATCGGGCTGGAAATCATTGGTGTGGCTTTATTGGGTGTGATGATCAGTTCCAACACTCCGTGGGGAACCTTTGTGCCCTTCCTGTTCATTTACGGTTTGGGCGTTGGGCTCGCTACAGCACAGCTCACCGGAGTGGTCCTGAAGGATATTTCTCCGTTGAAGAGTGGACAGGCCTCAGGGACTCAAAGCACGGCCCGGCAGGTCGGTTCCGCCTTGGGTATCGCTATTTTGGGAACAGTTTTGTTCAGCACCGCCACGGTGCAGCTAGATAATTCCTTGAAGGATCAAAACCTGCCCCAGACGGTGCGGGAAAAGACTGTGACCGCAGTGGTGGAAAGTTCAGGAGCCTATATCAGCGTCCTGCAAAAGGAGCCGGCCAATCAGGCTGTTGCGGAGGCTGCGCGTGAAGCTTTCTCCAACGGAACCAAATACTCCGCGTACTTCGCCGCCGGATTCCTGACCCTGGGCCTGATCGCCACTGCGTCCTTGGATGGGGGAGGGTCCAGAAGAGACCCGGCCCGGGGAGTGGACGACGACGTTGAGGAAACCGCTACGCCTGCCTGATGGGCGCAGGGGCTCATCAAGTAAATAGGCCACTCTCACTGACTCGAGGCGGGCAGTCCCAGGAGCCGCCAGAAGAATGTCTCAGCGTCGTGGCGGACGTAGGAAAGAGGGCTGATGCTGTTAAGCATCAGCCCTCTCAACGGCTGCTTGTAATCTAGGTGTCTCGGTATTCGACGAGCATGATTGGAGCCTCGGCGGAAATTGTTATTTTGGTCTGCGAGAATCCCCGAGGCCACCTATGGCGTCGTATTCAATCTGTCCAGTCCGGGGATCGAACTGCGGCCGTTGCAGGTGTGCAAACTCGCCTGCTGTGCGTCCTCCGAATGGCCGGCCGTGATCTGCGTATTCCTCTCGGAAGAAGACCAAACGCCACGGTCCCAAGTTGATTCTGGCACCCGTACGCAGAATCCTTGGTTCCGAGCCCTTAGTGTGATCGCCTTGCGGAACAAAAACGTACTCGTCTTGATCTGTATGAAGAATTTTCCCGTGAATCGCGGCAAGGTCAGGTAATTTGAAGTGTGCTTCGTCCCCGCTTCCCATCACCGTGGTTTCCAAAGTGAGGTTATATTCGCGCGGCGGGAGGCCGTCCCACGTTTCACTGTCCCGGACAAAGATGAGGCGTGGCCGTCCTCCTCCTCGCGCGTAATGAGTGGTTGTGGGCTTCATTCGATACCGCCGTTGGAAAGTTGGCGATAGCGGAAGTGGGGTGGACGGTGGCATGAGGCTTGCATTGTCACGTCCAGGCCCCTGCGCCTTGACCACGGTGGCCCAAGTGCTCGCCTTGCCCAGCTTGATATGCGGTGACCTGGTGATGATTTTCTGGATGGCAGAGACTTCTACTGCCCCGATGCTGGCAATGGTTCCTTCCGGAACGGAAATTCTCACGGTAATTCCCCGCTGTGCCAACGCTTCAGCCACAGCCCGCAAAGCTGGCAATTGGCGCCTTGAGCCAAGCCTGAACAGTGCTGCACTGTCCGTGTGGACGTGAATTTCCCGCCCGCTGGCCTCGATTCTGCCCGAGACCACGGTGGCTTCATTGTCTTCATCTGCAGGCATGGTGGTGGAGAACTCAAGATCAATGTCAAAACGCATGGCTCACCGCCTACTGCTGTAATTCAGCGGCGGAAGCGCTCTCATTGTCACTGGTGGTCACCCGCATTGTGCCATTGAATTTCCATGTTGCCCTCGGCGCATCAGGTCCGATATCCCGTGGGACCTCCACCGTCATGTCCATGAAACTGTAGTTGACCACGGCCCCACGTCCAGTGAGATAGGACCAGAGCTGCTGTCCCAAATCGGACCAATCGCTAACTGGTACTGATCGGAAATCCTCGGCGAGCGAATCGTTGTCAGTCATGACGTTCCCTTCACATTGGTTCTTGCTGCCAGGTGTTGACTGACAGCAGCGACTGGGCACTCAGCTCCGGTGTTGCAGCTGGTGATTGTGCGCTTGATGTAACCATAATGAGGTCGCGAGCAGATTGCTAGAGTGGCATACTTCACACGAAGGTAATAGTTAAAATTTCTTACACCTAGCCACGTTGGAAGCTTTGGTGGTCTCACTTCGAGTGGAATTGGCGTTGCAACTTGCCGCATGGGCACCAGGGCTTACGCCACTCGGTCCAACCGCTCGGAGTCGTGGCGTCGTAGACAACTTCGGTGACGTGGTCCCGGCTCGCCTCGGCAGTGCCGCTTCCCTATAGCCTGTGGGGCGGGCGACGCTTGCGCCGTTGAGGCCACAGCAGAGTGCGGGCCCCGAGGATCAATGCCACGGCGGCTGCTGCCGTTGATGCCGCGACAACTGTTTCTGTCCACCGTGTCGTATCGTGCGATGTCCCGCCGGCAATGATGGGCGCAATCACGTAGCTGGACACAAAGTAGCCAAACAATGTTGAGCCGATCAGAAGCAGACATGCGGCAGAAGCGGCCGGGAGCCTCCTCCGCCAGAGCTTGGCCAAGACCGCCAGCCCGAGAAACCCGAGATAGCCCAGAGCCCACGTGTTCTGCAGCGATGAGGGTACGCCGTCGATCCCGGAGATGAGGGCGTGCGTTCCCAGGACCGCGAAGGTGGTGGCGATGAGGAGGGCAAGCGCAAACTCTCCGACGGCAACCATGGCATGCCGCCCGTTGGTGACATTGGGCACGAGTAGGACGCCGGAGGCCATGACCAAGACGCCGACCGTCTGGACCAAGATTCCCGCGCCGAAGAGCTGAGTGGTGGAAGCAATTTGTTCCCACGGGTCAAAAGGGAAGTAGTAGTCATAGGAATGATCCTCGCCGAAACTTTCACTGGCGGGCCGAGAAGCGGCGAATACCGCCCACCGATGAAGTGAGGCCTGATGCTGCAATGCAGCTGAGCCCAGAAACAGGACTGCTGCTGTGAGGAGGACAATTACTGCAGGCTTGGCCGAGCGGATGGTGTTCTGCTCGGGGCCTGTTAGTTGGTCGGCCGACATGCTCAAACCATAACAACACGGTTTCTTATGTTAAGGGGTGCTCCTATAGCGAGCCTCATCATAGTTGTTTTGATTCATTCAAAACAACTGTTAGGGTTGAAGTATGGCAGAGGATACACAGCAAGAAGTTTTGACGGGCAGGCTCAGGTCCGCCCAGCTGAAAGTGACGGCACCCCGGATTGCGGTCCTTGGTGTTTTATCCGGCCATGGACATCTTGATGCGGACTCAGTATTTTCCGCAGTCACCCAGCAGCTACCGAAGACATCCCTGCAAGCTGTCTACGGTGTGCTCTCAGCGTTGGTTACTGCCGGTTTGGTTCGCAGGATTGAACCAGCAGGTTCGCCGGCGCTCTACGAAGCCCGGGTGGGGGACAACCACCACCACCTCGTCTGCTTGAACTGCAAACGCGTCGAAGATGTGGACTGCGTCATCGGCCAGAGTCCCTGCCTGACGCCGTCGAACCTTAACGGCTTCGCTGTCCAGGTCGCAGAAATCACCTTCTGGGGCGTGTGCTCCAGCTGCCAAGCGGCCCCGGCTGAACTTGAGCCGACTTCATAACTAGCCAAAACCGCGGCTAAGCTCCCGGTCAGTTTGCGCTGACCACAAACCAACCACTACGACGTGGCGCGATTCGCCGCGCCCTCTTCCAACGCGCCATCATTCAACCAAGGAGACACCTTGACTACCGCTTTCACAGCATCGAATTTCACAGCATCCAAGCACACCATTGTCCGTTTTTTCACGGAAGCCACAGCAGATGGGGGCTCACTTTCGGCCACCCCAGCGCTCAGTGGTTCCTATGTCACCACCTTGGCATCCCGCAGCAGCCAGCCGGGCAGCTATGTCACCAGCGAAAAGGCCCAAGCCGGCCGCCCTGGTAGCTATGTGACCACCTCGGCGCCCCGCACTAACCGTCCCGGCAGCTACGTGAACAGCGAACCGCGCCGCTAGAACTCGCTCCCTAGCTCTGGGCCAGCGGCACCAGCCCTGCCGGAGTTCCGCCTCGCAGGACCGACTGCTGTCCGGGGATCCGGACTGGCACTGTCGCAGGGGATCCTTTGAGCGTAGCGTTTGCCCGTGGACTGGAAATTGGAACTCATATTTGTGCCTGTCTCCGACGTAGACCGGGCCAAGGATTTTTATGTGAATCAAGTGGGCTTCAACGCCGACTACGACGAGCGGCCCGGAAGCGGCATCCGCTTTGTGCAGCTCACCCCGCCCGGCTCGGCCTGCTCCATCACTATTGGCGAGGGGCTTAACGACGCCGCCCCGGGCACAGCACCCATGCTGCAGATGGTGGTCTCCGATATCCAGGTGGCCCATGATCAGCTCGCGGCCAATGGCGTGGACGTCAGTGACGTGGTTGTTCTGGAATGGGGTCACTTTGTCTACTTCGCCGATCCCGACGGCAATAAGCCCGACGGCAATAAGTGGGCAGTGCAGTACTTGCCCAACCGCCCCAACGGCTAGCCGCAGCTAAGCACCCGTCACAGCGTCCGTCAAAGTGCTGCGATGACCCAGCTGGCCTCGTGGCGTTCCCCTGTGCCCAAGGCTATGAGATCCCGACCGGAGTTGAAGGCATCCGGCGGGCATGTCATGGGTTCTACAGCCAGCCCGATCCTGTTCGTTTCCGGGGAAGCAGTATCGGCCGTGTGGATCTGAACCCAGGGAAGCGTCCGCGCATTCCAGCGCATGAGCACACCCGTTCCTTCGGCCGCCAACACTCGCACCTCAGTGGCACCGCCCGAATCAGCCGGGGACAACGCGGTGTACGCGTGATCGATCTCCGTGGCACCCAAGGTGCGGGGGTGCTGGAAGTCGAAGTAGCCGTCGTCGTGCGTGGCAACATCGGCAAGCTCGGTGGGCAAAAGCCTGTCCGGGGTGACCTGCAGGATCTTGGCGGCGGGAAGCTCCAGCGTCCACGTATCCACGGTGCCCGAACCGGCCACGAGATAGGGGTGCGGGGCAACGCCGTAAGGGGCAGCGCTGATGCCGGTACCAATATTTGTTGCGGTGATGCGCCAGTCCAGGCCCGCCGCGCTGAGTTCAAAACGCACCTCAATAGCCAAACGGTGCGGGTAACCAGCCTGAGGCTCAATAATGGCACCAAGTGTGACACTGTCCGGGGTCTGCGCTCGCGGCTCCCATTCGTTCCACAGGACTAGGCCATGGAGGGCCGTCATGCGCTCGACCTCGTTAATGGGCACCTGATATTGCTCGCCGTTATAGCTGTAAGCGCCGTCCGCTAGACGGTTCGGCCAAGGCGCAAGATTGGCGCCGCGATACGCTGGGCGGACCTGGTCTGCGTCGAAGGGGACCACTAGGTTGCGGCCTGCATGGGTCAGCGAACGCAGCGTAGCACCCACCGATGCCACAACGGCCCGGTAGTCTCCCGATTCAAGGTTGAATTGCGCTCCAGAAAGCGGCCGGCGGGGATTGTTTGACATGTGGTCTCCTCTGCAAGAATGACAATGATTGTTTTAGGGTTGGACTAAGCGAACTATTGGGACGTTAGCGGTTTGGCGCACGTTCCGGGATAGTTCCGGGACGCGAGCAGACCGGAACTGCCGGAGAAAAGGTTGACAATGACGCAGAAAGATTCCGCAAGGCACCGCCCGCCGGTCATGGAGGACGTGGCGGCGAAAGCCGGTGTCTCGCACCAGACGGTCTCTCGTGTGATCAATAATCATCCCAACGTCAGCGCAAAAACCCGGACTGTAGTGGAAGCAGCCATCGCCGAACTCGGCTACCGCCGCAACACCGCCGCCCGTCAATTGGTCACCCGGCGCTCTGAAACCTTTGGTGTAGTCGCCCATAATATGGAGCATTTCGGCCCCTCTCACATTCTGCTGGGCATCCAGGAAGCAGCACATTTGGCGGGGTATGCGGTCAACACTGTCGGCCTTCCTGAAGTCAGCGAAAAAGCCATCAATGAAACCGTTGAGTATCTTCTGGCCCAGCAAGTGGACGCCCTTGTAGTCATTGCACCCCAGGAAGAGATTGTCCGAGCCATTGAACAGTTGCACCCCGGTGTGCCCATGGTGGCCATTGGCGATATTGGTGCCGCAGGCGTGCAAAGCGTGGGCGTCGACCAGCAGCGTGGCGGCTATCTGGCAACACAGCATCTTATTGATCAGGGCCACCGGAACATTGCCCACATCATGGGCCCCACCAACTGGCTCGACGCCCAAGCCCGACGCCGAGGATGGGAGGCCGCCCTGGCCAATGCTGGCCTGGAACCGGGTACGCTTTTGGTGGGGACTGGAGCGCTGAATCCGGCTATTCGGCTGGGCAGCAGCTGATCGATGACGGTGAGTGCACTGCCGTATTTGCTGCCAACGATCAGATGTCTCTTGGCGTGATGCGTGCGGCCTATGAACGTAACCTTGGCCTGCCCCGTGACTTGTCCGTGGTGGGGTTCGATGACAGCCCCGAATCCGGCTACTACTTCCCGCCGCTGACAACCATCCGCCAAGACTTTGCCGAACTGGGGCGCCGATGTGTCGCCATGATTCTGGAGGGTATTTCGGGCAACGATCCGCTGTTTTCGGTTCGTATTCAGCCCCACCTGACGTTGCGGGCGAGCACCGGACCAAGGCCAGTAGCGCTGACCCGCAGCTGAAGAGATAGTTGAGTAGGTAGCTGAGCTGAAGGTGTTCCTGAACCGGCCAGCTGACCCTGCAGGGTGCTTACTCAGGTCTTTCTCCGCGTGAAAATGCGCTGAAGAATGATGAAGACCAGGAGCAGGGAGCCAATGACGATCTTGGTCCACCATGAGCTCAGCGTGCCGTCGTAGGAGATGAAGGTCTGGACAATGCCCAGCACCAGGACGCCCACCACAGAGCCGAGTACGTAGCCCGCACCGCCTGTCAGCAACGTTCCACCAATAACGACGGCGGCAATTGCGTCCAGCTCCATGCCCTGGGCAGCAAGGCTGTAGCCGGAGAGACTGTAGAAGGAGAACAGAATCCCGGCAATGGCTGAGCACAGGCCGCTGATGGCATACACCAGGACCTTGGTACGTGGCACGGACAGCCCCATGAGAACCGCTGATTGTTCGCTGCCGCCAATGGAATACACAGTCCGGCCAAAGCGGGTGTGATGCAGCACCAGTACTGCCACAGCAACCACAATCAGGGCAATGATGACGCTGGGGGAGATGAACAGCCCGCCGGGGAACTTGATGCGCGTCTGTGCCATGGTGGTGAAGAAGCTGTCGGTGATGGTGATGGAGCTCAAACTGATCACATAGCACAGCCCGCGGGCCAGAAACATGCCAGCGAGGGTGACAATGAACGGCTGGATATCAAAGAATTGAATAGCCAGTCCCATCAACAGTCCGAACACGGAGCCCACCACCAGCACAATGACGATGGTGATCAATGGTGACCAGCCAGCTTGCAACAAACTGGCGGCAATCATCATTGACAGGGCCACCACGGCACCTACCGAAAGGTCGATGCCACCGGTCAGAATGACAAAGGTCATCCCGACCGCCAATACCAACAGAAAAGCATTGTCAACAAACAAGTTCAAGACGACCTGACCCGAGAAGAAACCGGGAAAAATCAAGGACCCTACGGCAAACATGAGAATAAACAATGCCAGGGTGACCAGGACTGGTAGAAACTTGTTCGTGGTGAGCTGCCGTTTGGCCTTGGCGCCCGCCGCAACGGGGGTGGGTGTGAGAACACTCATCAGTTGGACACCATTTCTTTCGGGGCCAGTGAAGTTTTCTTGACGGGCTTTTTCAGCAGGGACCGCAGCTTCGGTGACTGCAGCAGGCAAACAATAATGACCACCAAAGCCTTGAATACCAAAGTGATTTCAGGAGCGATTCCCACGGTGTAAACAGTAGTTGTCAGGGTTTGAATGATGAATGCGCCAATTACCGTGCCGGTGAGGCTGAACCGGCCACCCATCAGTGAGGTGCCACCGATGACGACGGCCAGAATCGCATCCATTTCAATGTAAAGGCCAGCATTATTAGCGTCGGCCGCCGTGACGTTGGAGCTAATCATCAGCCCGGCCAATGCAGCACACAGGGCACAGAAGATGTACACAATCCAGGTCAGTGTTCGGGCATTAATACCCGCGAGCCGGCTTGCTTCCGGGTTGATGCCCACCGATTCAATGAGCGTCCCCAGCGCCGTCCTGCGGGTCAAAATGGCGGTGAGAGCAAAAACCACCACAGTGATGAGGATTGAGATGGGCAGCATCAGGAAGTAGCCCGCACCAATAGCCTTGAAGTGCGTATTGGATACGGAGATGATTTGTCCGCCAGTGACCAGCTGCGCCAGCCCGCGACCCGCCGTCATCAGCACCAACGTGGCGATGATGGGCTGGATGCCGATAACGGAGACAAGGAAACCGTTCCAGACGCCCATCAGCAGGCCAACAAGCACCGCAAGCACCACGGCGATCATCGCCGTGGTGAGCGATCCCGGGTCTGGCGAGTTATAGATATAGGTACATGAGACCGCGCCGGCTATGGCAACGATGGCGCCCACGGACAAATCAATGCCGCGGGAGGCAATGACCAGCGTCATGCCCAGTGCGATCAAGACGGTGGGTGCGCCGTTGCGCAGGATATCTACCAAGCTGCCATAGAGGTGACCGTCCTGAACCCGAAGGGAGAAGAAGTCCGGGGCCATGATCTGGTTAAACACCAACAGGGCAACAAGTGCCACCACGGGCCAGAGAAGATGCCCTCGAAGAAATGATTTCATGATAGAGAACCGCCTGCGATGGTTTCCATGAGGTCGTTGACGCTCACGTTGTCATTGATGAGTTCTGCAATTTTCTTCCGGTCGCGAAGCACGGCAATTCTGTTGGAAAGGCGCACCACTTCCTCGAGTTCGGCAGAGATGAACAGGATGGACATGCCGTCTTTGGCTAGTGAGAGGACCAGCTTTTGGATTTGAGTCTTGGCGCCGATATCGATTCCACGAGTAGGTTCGTCAAGGATCAGCAGTTTCGGTGAGGTGATCAGCCACCGGGCCAAGAGCACCTTTTGTTGATTTCCACCGCTGAGGTTGCGAATGAGCGAGTTCGGGTTAGCCGGGCGAATATCCAAGGCCTTGATGTACTTTTCCGTCAGCTCGTCTTGCTGCCGGCGGGGTATCCGGCGCAGCCAACCCCGGCTAGCCTGCATGGCGAGGACAAGGTTGTCGCGCACAGAGAGATCGCCGATCAGCCCCTCAGCTTTCCTGTCCTCGGAACTAAAAGCAATACCGGCGTTGATAGCGTTGCGAGGGGTGCGGATCTTTCCCGGAGCACCACCGACGGTGAGGGATCCGACGTCGTGCTTATCTGCCCCAAATAACAGGCGAGCCAGCTCGGTGCGCCCCGACCCCAACAGTCCGGCCAGACCAATGACCTCGCCGGGGAAAATTGACAGATCAAACGGATCGATTCGTCCCTTCCGGCCCAGACCCTCGGCGGCAATCACGGCCACGGCGTCTGCGGCAGTGGCCTCCTTGGCCGCCGACGGTTCATCCTCGAGTGCATCGAGAGTGGCCAAATCCTTGCCAATCATTTTGGCAATCAATTCCAGACGAGGCAGTGTCCGGGTCATATATTCGCCCACTAAAGCCCCGTTGCGAAGCACTGTGAGGCGGTCGGAAATCTCGTAGACCTGCTCCAAGAAATGCGATACGAAGAGAATAGCGACGCCGGAATCACGCAATTCGCGAATGACCTGGAAGAGCTGGTTGACTTCGCCAGTATCCAGAGATGACGTAGGTTCGTCCAAGATCAAGACTTTGGCATCGACTTCGACCGATCGGGCGATGGCAACCAGCTGCTGCACGGCGATGGAATGACTGGCCAGTTCGGAACCCGGATCAATATCCAGATGCATCCGGGACAGAATTTCAGTGGCCCTGGCACGAACGGCTTTCCAATGAATCAGGCCGCCACGGCGCGGCTCACGCCCCAGCAAGATGTTCTCTTCGACGCTGAGATTCGCGCAGAGGTTGACCTCTTGGTACACCGTGGAGATGCGGGCTTCTTGCGCCTGAGCAGGACTACTGAAACTCTCCTCACGCCCCAGCACAACGATCTTGCCCGAATCGATGCCATACACACCCGTGAGCGCTTTGATCAGCGTTGATTTACCGGCACCATTTTCACCCATGAGAGCATGGACTTCGCCTTGAAAGAGGCGGAAATCAACGGTGTCCAAGGCCTTCACGCCTGGGAATTCGATGGAGATGCCCTCCATTGTCACCACCGGGATGTCTTCATTCATACTGCTTTACCTTTGCTGAGGTGGGTGGATGGGGAGCCCCCATCCACCCACGATCTGCTGTTGTGTGAGGTGCGCCGGGGCGGGCTGCTGCTACGCGTTCACCTACACCGGGTTAGTACTCGTTTAGTACTTGCGATCCGGCAGGGCAGCCTTGGCCTGTGCGGAATCAAAGGTGGTCTCCACTGTGACCACGCGCTCCGGAACGGTCTCGCCGGCCAGAACCTTTTTAGTCAGATCCATCAGCTGGTCGCCCAGCAACGGGTTGCACTCGACGATGAAGTTGATCTTGCCGTCTGCGGCGGCGGTCATGCCGTCTTTGGTGGCGTCAACGGAAATGATGGTGATGTCCTTGCCGGGAACCTTGCCAGCGGCCTCGATGGCTTCAATGGCTCCGAGCGCCATATCGTCATTGTGCGCGTACACAACATCGATCTTGGGGTTCGATTTCAGGAACGCCTCCATGACTTGCTTGCCTCCTGAACGGGTGAAGTCGCCCGTCTGTGAGGCGATGATCTTGAACTTGGACTCGGCTTTGATGAGATCGGCAAAGCCGGACATGCGGTCATTGGCTGGTGCAGCTCCCGTGGTGCCTTGCAGCTCCACAATGTTCACATCGCCAGTGGCGGCTTCCTTGTCCTTGATCAGCCACTTTGCAGCTTCCTGGCCTTCGAGGACAAAGTCTGAGCCCAGGAACGTCTTGTACAGGGTCTTGTCGGGTGAGTCGATGGCCCTGTCGGTCAGGATGACGGGGATGTTGGCGTCCTTGGCTTCCTTCAGCACGGTGTCCCAGCCGGACTCAACAACAGGGGAGAACGCAATGAGGTCCACCTTTTGCTGGATGTAGGACCGGATGGCTTTGATCTGGTTTTCCTGCTTCTGCTGGGCATCTGAGAACTTCAGATTGATGCCTGCGGTTTTTGCGGATTCCTGAATCGACTTCGTGTTGGCTGTACGCCAGCCACTCTCGGCACCAACTTGAGCGAAGCCCAAGGTGATTTCATCGCTGCCCCCGCCGCCGGCACCTGTGCTGCCGCCGCAAGCCGTTAGCGTCAATACTGCGGCGAGTCCCACGGCCACCAAAGATTTCTTGAACAACTTAGCCTCCTGGTATGTCAGTCTCGAAGCGCAGGGAAGTCACCGGGACTGTACCGTCATCGCCACAAGAGCAAGCCGTAGTGACCTGCGTCTCAATTGTTAGCGCTCACACAATGGTATGTCAAGCGATTTTGGAAAGTGTCCCCTGGGCGCTTGGTCCTTCGGGGGGAGATCTCCGAAAATCACTGATTTTCTGCGGAATTCTCCATCCAATCTTCTTCTGGACCCGCTGAAAACGTTACCCATTCGCAGTAGGTGACCCCCTTGACGGGACTCCGAGGGTGTGCAATTGTTAGCGTTCACAAGTGTTCGTTTTTGGGCCGTCACAGATGACGGCTCCAGAGCATCGTCTGAGAGGAAAGTATGAGGACGCAGGAATCCTACGTAATCGGCATTGATTATGGCACGCTGTCCGGGCGTGCCGTGGTGGTGCGCGTGAGCGACGGGGCTGAGCTGGCATCTGCAGTAGTGGAGTACCCGCACGGAGTTGTTGAGCGCTCGCTTCCAGGATCTACTGATCTTCTGCCACCCGACTGGGCTCTCCAGGTACCCGAGGACTACCGCCAGGTTCTTAAGCAGGCAGTTCCTGCCGCAGTTGCACAAGCCGGGATCGATCCCTCGAGCGTAGTGGGTATTGGCACGGACTTCACGGCTTGCACCATGGTGCCCACTACGACCGACGGCACGCCCCTGTGTGAACTGCCGGAGTGGGCCAACGAACCTCACGCCTTCATCAAGTTGTGGCGCCACCACGCCGCGCAGCCCCAAGCCGAACGCATCAATGAGTTGGCGCGTGTGCGTAACGAGAGCTGGCTGCCGCGCTACGGTGGGCTGATCTCCTCGGAATGGGAATTTGCCAAGGGACTGCAGCTTCTGGAAGAGGCTCCGGCCGTTTATGAGGCCATGGATCACTGGGTGGAGGCCGCAGACTGGATCGTTTGGCAGCTGACCGGGAGTTATGTACGCAACGCCTGCACCGCCGGATACAAGGGAATCCGCCAGGACGGCAGCTATCCCTCCCAAGATTTCCTTGCTACTTTGAATCCCGGATTCGCCCGGTTCGTTGTGGACAAGTTGGATCAACCCATCGGTAACCTCGGCGATGTTGCTGGTTACCTCAGCGCTGAAGCGGCACGCTGGACTGGCCTGTCGGAAGGCATCCCCGTCGCCGTCGGAAATGTGGACGCTCACGTCACGGCCCCCGCAGCCAAGGCCGTCGAGCCGGGTCAGATGGTTGCCATTATGGGCACCTCAACCTGCCACGTCATGAGCTCCGGCGAACTCCGGGAAGTCCCTGGTATGTGCGGTGTAGTTGACGGCGGGATCATCCCTGGGCTGTACGGCTACGAGGCCGGACAGTCTGGCGTGGGCGATATCTTTGGCTGGTTTATCAAGAATTCCGTGCCAGAGAAATACCATGCCAAGGCGGGCAAGCGGGGCATGGGAATTCATGAATACCTCACGTCATTAGCTGAGCGCCAGAGCATTGGTCAGCATGGTCTGATCGCTTTGGATTGGCACAGCGGCAACCGTTCGGTACTTGTAGACCATGAACTCTCCGGCGTCGTGGTGGGCCAGACACTGGCCACGCGCCCCGAGGACGGCTATCGTGCTCTGCTCGAGGCCACAGCCTTTGGCGCACGGGTCATTGTGGAAACGTTCAATGCGGCTGGTGTCCCGGTCACGGAGTTCATCGTGGCCGGCGGTCTCATGAAAAACCAGCTGCTAATGCAGATCTACGCTGATGTATTGAACCTGCCGCTGTCCACGATTGGTTCCAGCCAGGGTCCGGCTCTCGGCTCCGCAATCCATGCTGCGGTGGCCGCCGGCTTGTACCCGGACATCAGAGTTGCATCGGCGGCGATGGGTAGCGTCAACCGTGCCGTGGTGACCCCAATTGCCGAAAACGTTGCCGCCTATGACGCCTTGTTCGCAGAATACCGGCTGCTCCACGACTACTTCGGCCGGGGCGCCAATGACGTGATGCACAGGCTCAAGGCAATTGCCCGTGACGCTCACAAAGTTGCCGTGGAGGTCTCAGCATGATTATGTCAGCGGATAACCCAAAGGCTGATAGCGCGGCGTCGGCCAGCGCATCAGTAACCCCCAGTCCGTCCGTTGCCGCCGCAACGCCGGAATTGTTGGCAACCATCGCCGTCCTGCGTGAGGAAGTATGCGCTCTGCATGCGGAGCTGGTCCGTTACGAACTCGTCGTATGGACGGCAGGGAATGTCTCCGCCCGGGTCCCCGGCGCAGACCTGATGGTCATCAAACCCTCTGGCATTGACTATGACGCACTGACGCCGGAATCCATGGTGGTCACTGACCTCTACGGAACCCCGGTGGACGGACCATGGGGCAATCCCGGACTGGCGCCGTCGTCCGATACCGCGGCGCACGCCTACGTCTATCGGCACATGCCGGAGGTGGGTGGAGTGGTGCATACACACTCGAGCTACGCAACGGCATGGGCCGTGCGGGGCGAAGCCATTCCCTGCGTCTTGACCATGATGGGCGACGAATTCGGTGGTGAGATTCCGGTGGGGCCCTTTGCCCTGATCGGCGACGACTCCATTGGCCGCGGCATTGTCGAAACCCTCAGCGGCTCGCGTTCGCCGGCCGTGCTGATGCAAAATCATGGCCCCTTCACGATCGGCGCCAGTGCCAAAGCGGCAGTGAAGGCCGCCGTGCTGTGTGAGGAAGTAGCCCGCACGGTGCATCTCTCACGCGAGCTTGGCCCCATGATTCCCATTGACAGCGCACACATCGACAGCCTGCACCAGCGCTACCAGAACGTCTACGGACAGTAACCCATAATCCACCTCCTGTTTCGAAGGAATGAAAATGTCTTTGCAGTTGAATAATTCGCTGGCCGGATACGAAGTCTGGTTCCTCACCGGAAGCCAGAATCTCTATGGCGAGGAGACTCTGCGCCAAGTCGCCGAGCAGTCGGCGGAGGTAGTCAAAACCTTGCAGGACTCCACCGAGATTCCCGTGCGCGTGGTGTTCAAGGACGTGCTCAAGGATTCGGAGTCGATCCGCCGAGCCGCCATTGACGCCAACGCTAACGACAAGGTCGTTGGTCTCATCGCCTGGATGCACACGTTCTCACCCGCCAAAATGTGGATCCGCGGCCTCACCGAACTGAACAAGCCGCTGCTACACCTGCATACCCAGGCCAATGAGGCACTGCCGTGGGCCGAGATCGATTTCGATTTCATGAACCTGAACCAGGCCGCGCACGGTGACCGCGAATTTGGCTACATGCAATCGCGCATGGGCATCAGCCGCAAGACAGTGGTGGGGCACGTTTCCAACCCGCTTGTACGCGAAAAGATTGGCACGTGGACGCGCGCAGCGGCAGCCGTGGCTCAGGTTCGGTGCCTGAAGCTGGCGCGTTTTGGCGACAACATGCGCAACGTTGCCGTGACCGAGGGCGATAAGACTGAAGCTGAAATTCGCTTTGGTGTCTCGGTCAACAGCTGGTCCGTCAACGAGCTCGTGGAGGCCGTTGACGCCTCGTCAGAAGCGGACGTTGACGCCCTCATCGAGGAGTATCTGCGCCTGTACAACGTTGCCCCGGAACTGCATCCCGGCGCCGCACGTCACGATTCGCTGCGTTACGGCGCCAAGATTGAGCTGGGTCTGCGAAGCTTCCTAGAGGAGGGAGGCTTCGGGGCTTTCACTACCAACTTCGAGGATCTTGGTGGTTTGCGCCAGCTGCCGGGCCTTGCCGTGCAGCGCCTGATGGCTGACGGTTACGGCTTCGGTGCCGAGGGCGACTGGAAGACGGCGGTACTGATCCGGGCCGCGAAGGTCATGGGCGAAGGCCTGCCAGGTGGCGCCTCCCTGATGGAGGATTACACCTACCATCTGGTCCCGGGCGAGGAAAAGATCCTGGGTGCCCACATGCTCGAGGTGTGTCCGTCGCTGACCGTCACCAAGCCTTCGTTGGAGGTTCACCCGCTGGGTATTGGTGGCCGTGAGGATCCTGTCCGCCTGGTGTTCGACGCCGATCCTGGTGCCGGTGTGGTGGTGGCACTTTCAGATATGCGCGAGCGCTTCCGTCTTACGGCCAACAAGGTTGAGGTGGTCCCGCTGGATGAGCCTTTGCCCAACCTGCCTGTTGCGCGTGCGGTGTGGAAGCCCCTGCCGAACTTCGCCACCTCCGCTGCGGCGTGGCTCGAAGCTGGCGCCGCGCACCACACCGTCATGAGCACCGCTGTTGGCATTGAGGCTTTCCAAGACTTCGCCGACATGTTCGAAGCCGAGCTCTTGGTCATTGACGAGGACACCACGCAGCGCGGCTTTGCCCGTGAGATCCGCTGGAACCAGGCGTACTACCGCCTGGCGCAGGGGTTCTAAAAATTCAGGTTCCCAGCAGGTGGAAACAAAGCGGCGCCCGTCCAGTTCCTGGACGGGCGCCGCTTTGTTTATGGTGAGTTTACAGAATGCTGAACATCTGGCAGGGACACGACACCGCCAAGGGCAGCTGCTCCACATCCACCGGCCACCTGTCGCGCGGTGACCAGCCAAGGTCTGTCAGCGCGTTGCCGGTGTCCCACTGGGTGGCCGAATCTGCGGAGACTGCGTTGTAAATGCCGAAGCCTGCCGGCCGGGCCAGCGCGGCGCGAACCAGACGGATCAAATCCTCCGTCGACAACCATGTCAGGGCGTACTGCCGCTCAACCAGTGCCCATCCTGTCAGGCCCAGCCGCAAGCACGATACCGCGTTGCCCTGCGCATCCTGATACAGCCGGGCCAGCGCCTCGATGGTCACCTTGCTAGCACCATAGGGACAGCACGGGCGGGGGATGGCTAGCGGGCTGATCCCCTGCGCGCCATCTCGATAATCCATACCGCTGGCATGCACCGAGCTGGCCACCACCGTGCGGCCCACTCCGGCATCTGCTGCGGCATCGAAAAGCGTCGCTGCCATGTCCACATTCCCCATTGCCTCCGCTGCCGAAGCGGCAGGGGAGGCGTTAGCGGCAAGGTGAATGACGACGTCGGACTTCTCAACACAGTGCCGGGCAAAGCCGGCGTCGCGGAGATCTCCCACCATTAGCTCATCACCGGGTTCGATGACACCTGGCAGGGGAGCGGTCTGGGCCGTAATCCGGAGGCGGTAATCGAACCGCAAATCCGCCAGCAGTAGCTGTCCCACGGTTCCGGTGCCGCCCGTGAGCAAGAGCAGTGGTTTCACGCTCGAGCCGTCCTTTCATATTACTTGCTGATGCCTACCGTCATGCCTTCAACAATGCGCCGGCCAAGCCAGATGAACAACGCCAGAACGGGTGTGACAACCAGTACGATCCCGGCGAAGAGCCCGCCCCAATCGGCCCCATTGAACTGGGACTGATCCAAGAACGCAAGGAGCGCAATCGGCAGGGTCCGGTTCTCCGCCGTGGTCAGCATGACCAGCGAGAACAGCGTCTCATTCCAGCCGCTGATGACTGCCAGCATGAACGCGGTCACCAAACCCGAGCGTGCCAGTGGCAGCACGATCTGAATGAACGTGCGGATACCGGAGGAGCCATCGATTGCCGCAGCTTCCTCAATTTCCACCGGCAGAGAGCGGAAGAACCCCGCCAGCAAGAACACTGTGAAGGGGATGCCCAAGCCCACCATGACCACAATAAGACCCTGCACGCTGTTGATCATTTTCAAGTGGGAGAAGTCCTGAAACTTAGCCAACATGACATAGATCGGTACCAGCAGTACCTGCCCGGGAACGCCCAGACCCAGCACAAACATCAACGTGAACGTCGAGGAGAGTCTCCGGGTGGACTTGGCCAGAACATAGGCGGCCGGGGCAGCAATCGCCACCACCAGGAGTGAGGAAACAACTGTGGCGACCACTGAGTTAATGGCGGCAATGCCGAACCCGCCCGTGTTCCAAGCTGTGGCGAAATTCTCCCAGTGAGGCTGGGTGGGGAGGCCCAAGGGATCGCGGGCGATGTCGCGGGTATCGCGCAGGGACGTCATCACCATCCAAACAACCAGGAAGAGGTTGAAGGCCACCAAGAGCCAGACAATGACCCGCCCGATCATCCCGCCGATGGTGGGCCGGGACTTCATACTTGACTTGCGCCGTCGAACTTTCAGCGGCGGAAGGGACACCGCCGACTCCAGCACGGGGGCGGTCGGGGATTGCGTTAGAACGTGATTCACTGCTGCACCCTTTGCTTACTAGATTTCAATGGCTTCACGGCGCAGCATGCGTCGCAGGCCGATGGTCAGAACGGTCACCAGAGCAAGGCTGACGATTGCGGCCGCCGCGGAAACACCGAATTCACGGGATCCGCCGCCGAAGGCAGCTTGGTAAACATAGAGCGCCGTGGACCAGGTGCTGGCTGGAGGCGCCTGTGCGGTGGAGCCGCCAAACACCAGGATCAGCTCGAAAACCTTGACCGAGCTCATGGTCCACAGCACGGCGCAAACCGAGATCACATCCCAGGCAAGGGGGAGTGTCACATGCCGGAACTTGGCCCAAGGGCCGGCACCGTCAAGACCGGCGGCCTCATAGTAATAAGCCGGAATCTGGTCTACGGCGGACATGATGATGGTGGTGAAGTAGCCCGTGGCGCTCCAGATCATCACGATCATGATCAAGTTGAAGAGGTTGTCTTGGGCCAGCCACTTGGGCGGGTCCTGGACTCCAACGAAGGCCAGAATCTTGTTAATCGGACCGGCCGGGCTGAACAGGAAACCGGCAAAGATGCCGAACACCATGGCATTAATCAAGGTGGGGAAAAATAGTACGCTGCGGACAAATTTCCGCCCCGTCATTTCCCGCAGGATCATGGTCAAGGCGAAGGCGAATACGAAGGTAACGATCCCAACAACGAAGAGGATCTTGAGCGTATTAACGATGGACCCAATAAATATGGGGTCCTTGGCCAGCTGGATGTAGTTATCAGCCCCTCGCCACTTGAGTTCGTTGATACCATCCCACGTGTGCAGGCTAAGCCAGCCGGCATAGAGAATCGGGACAACGTAAAACAAGACCATCAAGAGCAGTGCTGGCAGCAACATGGGCCAGTACAAGCGCCGTCGGCTGCGTTCAATGGCGGACATGCCGGCACGCGGGCGGCCAGTATTGCGTCCGCGTGCCGGGGAAATTACGGGAGTTGCCATGGTTAGCCCTTGGCGTTCCAGTAGGCGATGGTTGCCGCTTTGGCTTCCTTGACGTATTCCTCAGCGGAGACCTTGCCCAAGAAGAGTTTGTCGAACGTGGGGTTGAAGCCCTTGTCGATGACGTCGCTCGAGACGCCGTCGGTGGGCAGCCTCGTCTCGTTGTCGGCAAGGATAGCGGCAACGTCAGCCAGCTGCTTGGGCGCTTCTACGTCGGGACGGGCCGCCAGGTTGTTGGCGTCGGTGGAGATGCCTGACATGCGGTCTTTGTTGCTGAAGTACGCGATGAACTGCTTCGCCTCATCCTGGTGTGCGGCCTTCTTGGGGACCGTGAAGCCGAAGAGCAAGGTGTCATTGGCTGTGCTGGCGTTGGTGGCGGTGCTGGGAAAGTTGAACGCGCCGTAGTCAAAGCCTTCTGCTGCATACTTTGCAGTCTCAGCCGGAGCCCAGCTGCCCATCAAGAAGTACAGGGCCTTGTTGGCGGCCCAAGCATTCTGCTGTTCGGGGTACTTGGAAGCATCGTAGCCCTTGATGATGTAACCCTTGGTAACCAATTCCTGGATCTGCTGGGCTGACTTGAGGACTGCTGCGTCATCCCACGCTGCACCGGTCTTGTCTTCCATCAGCTTCTGGAACGCGCCGTCGCCCATGTTGCGATTGATCAGGTAATCGAACCAGTAGCTGTTGGCCCACGTGGCATCGCCATCGGCTGCGATGCAGCCCATCTTGGCGTCTACGGCCTTTTGGCAGTTGGCCAACAGCTCATCCCACGTTGTGGGGGCCTTGGGAGCGACAGCATTGGCCTTGTTGTAGAACACCGACACGTTGGATACCGAGTACGGCACCATGTAGTTCTTCACCTCTCCGCCATAACTGGGCAGGATGTCGAAGTACTTCGAGGGAATCACATCGGCAACAGTGTGTTCTTCCTCGCCGGGAATCTTGGTCGACAGCACCGAGGAGAGGTCTGCGGCCTGGTTCGTTGCCGCCAGAGCCGGACCAATCTTGTCGTACGCCTGATCCACCAGATCGGGAACGTCTCCGGAGAGCAGCCCGGTCGTCACCTTTTCTAGAACCTTGCGGCCCTGCCACTGGACATCGACTTTGATGCCGGTGTCTTTTTCAAAAGACTCAAGCGAAGTCTTCAACACCGCAGCCTGGGGCTCTGTCTCGGTCCACATGGACCAGTAAGTTAGGGATTTTGCACTGTTATCCGGCGATGCCGACGTGGTGGTGCAGCCGGATGCCGCAAAAGCGACGGAGGTAGCCAGAATGGCACCAGTGGCAATCTTGAGCCACGCATTGGGGTGAGTCATGAGCGTTCCTTACGAATGGTCCGATGTGATTGACGCCCGGGTTGGAAGCCGATCTGGCGCTGTGTGAGTCTAATCACAAGATTTCGATACTTGTCAATTTAATTTACATAAAATTCATCCCATGTCGTAACTCCCGGCGAATATTTCGCTGATTTTCAGCAGAATCCCGCTACTATGGATCGCTGGTGTAAAGATAGTTGACAAGAATTTGATCTGATGGCACATTGAAGGCAAAGTCCGTAGCGCCCATTGCCTGGCGCTTGATTGGTAGGCCGTTGCTACCAATGAGCCCTGACCACTCGGAGAAACATGAAGATTACCAAGATCGAAACCTTCCAGGTCCCTCCCCGGTGGCTGTTTCTGCGGATGGAAACAGATGAGGGAGTCGTTGGCTGGGGTGAGCCAGTTGTTGAGGGACGGGCAGATAGCGTGGCCGCGGCCGTCGCCGAGATGTCCGACTACCTCATTGGCCAAGATGCCTCGCGGATTGAGGATCACTGGCAAGTTCTGACCAAGGGTGGTTTCTACCGTGGGGGCCCAGTCTTTTCCAGCGCCATCGCCGGCATCGACCAGGCTTTGTGGGATATCAAGGGCAAGGCGCTGGGCGTCCCGGTCTATGAGTTGCTTGGTGGCGCAGTCCGGGACAGGGTGCGCATGTACACGTGGATTCACGGTGACCGTCCGGAAGAGTTGGCCGAGTCGACACGGATTGCCATGGCTGCTGGCTTCGACGCAGTGAAGTTCTGCCCGGCAACAAAGGTGGCCCCGCTGGACACAGCTGCCGCCATCCGGAGCATGGTCAACAATCTGGCAGCTGTGCGAGAGGCAGGAGGCGAGGCCCTCGATATTGCCTTGGACTTCCATGGCAGGTTCACCCCTGCCATGTCGCGGCGAGTGTTGCCGTTGATGGAGGAATTTCTGCCCATGTTTGCCGAAGAAGTGGTGGTCCCGGAACTGTCCGCCGATTTGGGTCTCATCGCGCAGGCGACCTCCATCCCAGTAGCCACCGGTGAAAGGCTCTACTCCCGTTGGGACTTCAGAACAGTGCTGGGCAACGGCGTGAGCGTGGTTCAGCCTGACCTCAGTCATGCCGGCGGCATCTCCGAGGTTCGACGGATCGCCGCCATGGCCGAGACCTACGGTGCACTGCTGGCACCTCACTGTCCTTTGGGGCCGATCGCCTTGGCTGCCAGCCTGCAAGTGGATATCGCCAGCCCCAACTTCCTGATCCAGGAACAGAGCCGCGGCGCAGAATATACCCAAGGTCCCGATCTGTTCGACTACCTTGTGGACCCGGTCGTCTTTGACATGGGCACCGGCTACATTGACCGCCCGCTGGCCCCTGGGCTCGGCATCGAGATTGACGAGGACAAGGTCCGGTTCGAAGCCGAGACACCACACCACTGGCGCAATGCCATCTGGCGCCAGGACGACAACTCCTTCCTCGAATGGTGAAGGCGGCAACGGCCCAATTTGTGGCCGCTCCGGCAGGGGTATTATGTGCCGAGCTAGGTGAAACGCCGCGGCTAGATGAGCGGACCGGGGAACTCATCTGGACTGACATCACCGCTGGCATGGTTCATTTTGGCGACGTAAACGGCGATGCAATTGAGCTAGTACGGAGCCTGAACGTTGGTGCGATGTCCGGCCCCGTGACGCCATTGCCTGAGGCCGGCGCAGGCTGGATCATGGCCAAAGAAGGCGGCATTGCCCACCTTGCCCAGGATGGCACAGTTGCCATCTTGGCTGCCCCCGAAGCCGGCCACCCCACTGCCTTCAACGACGGCGTCGCCGACCCCGCCGGAAATCTGTGGGCCGGATCCATGGGCCGCAACGGAATCCTGGGTGCGGGGCGGCTTTGGTGTTTGACACAAACGGGAGCGCCACCGTCGCACTGGAGGGCATCGGGATCTCCAACGGGCTGGACTTCACAGCCGACGGCCGCACCGCCTACTACGTCGATACCACTACCGGCACCTTGGAAAGGTTGGACATCGGCCCGGCTGGCACCATCACCGGCAGGCACTGCATTGTCACTTTTCTTCCAGGGGAGGGTGACCCCGACGGACTGGTCCTCGACGATGAAGGATGCATCTGGGTGGCGATGTGGGACGGCTGGGCTGTGCGCCGCTACTCGCCCGGTGGCGAGCTGCTCGCCGTCGTCAGTGTCCCGGTAGCGCGGCCAACAGCTGTGTGTTTTGCCGGCGACCTGCTGGTCATCACTACCTGCAGCGGGTGGCTGCCCGAGGATTGGAAGCAAGACCAGCCCGACGCCGGGCGGCTTTTCACCGCCCGTGTGGGAGCGAGCGGACCGCCTGCCCGCGCCTACCGTGGACCGTTGGCGATTGCACTACCCGGTGAAGGGAAAAACGGATGAGCGGCCAGATGACCGAAGCAAAGACCGAAGCACAGACCGACGCGCGGCGAATCGACGTGATGACGTTGGGGGAGACCATGGCCGTTGTGGCTCCTGCACGCCCGGAGCCACTGGAAATGGCGGCAGATTTCATCCTCGGTACGGCAGGCGCTGAATCCAATGTTGCCCAGTACCTCGCCGAACGCGGACACAAGGTTGCCTGGGCCAGCCGGGTGGGCGATGACGCGCTCGGTCGGCGGCTGGCCAAAGAACTTGCTGTCCGGGGGATTGACCTCTCTTATCTGCTCATTGACCCGGACTCGTCCACGGGCGTGATGTTCAAGGATCCCGGGACCGGCGCAACGAAGGTGCAGTATTACCGTGCAAATTCGGCGGCCTCCTCAATGGGGCCGGAACTGGCGGACACGCTGCCCTGGCATCAGCTGGGCCTGCTGCACCTCTCCGGAATCACACCGGCGCTCTCACCCAGCTGCCGCGCCCTGATGCAGGCCTTGTTTTCCCGTGCGGCACAGGAAAACGTCCCCGTGTCCTTTGATATCAATTTTCGGGAAGCACTGTGGCCGGCTTCGGTGGCCGCGCCGGTGCTTTTGAAACTCGCCCAGCAAGCCGATTTTCTCTTCGTGGGCCTTGATGAGGCGCAGGCGTTGTGGCCGAATTTGGTGTTCGCCAGTGATGTCAGGGCGCTTATTGACCGACCCAAGCACCTCATTGTCAAGGACGGGGCAGTGGGGGCCACCGAATTTGACGGGTTGCAGCCTACCTTTGTGCCGGCAGCTCGCGTGGACGTGGTGGAAGCCGTGGGTGCTGGCGATGCCTTCGCCGCCGGATACCTTTCCTCCATGCTCGACGGCGGCCAGCCCACCCAGCGTTTGGGCCGGGGTCATGAGTTTGCTGGCCGGGCCTTGCGAAGTATCAGTGATTTTCAAGCGATGAATGGAACGGTGGCCAACAATGGGCAATGATTACTTTGATGACATGTTTTCCACAACCCCCGTCATGGCTATTCTGCGGGGGATGGGAACTGAACGCACCCTGAAAGTTGCGCATCTCGCGTGGGATGCCGGGATCAAATCCGTGGAGATTCCCATCCAAACTCCATCGGATTTGGCCTCTCTGCGAGCCGTGGCAGCGGCAGGGCGAGAGCGGGGGTTCCCCGTAGGTGCCGGGACTATCGTCACTGCCGAGCATGTTGTGCAAGCGCTTGACTGCGGAGCCGCGTTTGCTGTGAGTCCCGGCACCGATCGGCTGATCATGGAAGCCTGCCGCAAGGCGGGGCTGCCCCAGCTGCCGGGCGTTGCAACTGCCAGCGACATCCAGGTAGCTATCTCTATGGGGGCGAGCTGGGTCAAAGCCTTCCCCGCATCCGTGCTGGGCCCAGCATGGCTCAAGGCGATGGCTGGACCGTTCCCCACGATGAATTTTGTGGCGACAGGGGGCATCGACGCCGACAATGCGACTGCGTTCCTCAAGGCCGGGGCGAAGGTTGTCGCGGTTGGATCAGCTCTAGAAGACCCCCTCCAGCTCGAGCTCTTGGCCCGGTATGGTGACGGGCCGTTTGACATGTCCGGAGCGGAACTGGAAGATTCAACAAATGCAGACTAAAGGCGGTGCTTTGAAGGGGTTGCGCACCAACAACAGGCGACAGGTGTTGGAGCTCCTTCTCAACGAAGGCCCCATGCACAGGGCCGAGCTGGCCCGGCGCATGAAAACCTCACGAACCACCATCACCAACATCACCAATGAGCTGTTGGAACGTGAAGTTGTGCTCAACCGCGCCCCCGACCAGGACACCAGCGGCCATGGGCATGAACTTGTGGCCATCAACCCGAGCGCAGGCTACAGTCTGGGCCTGGACTTCACCCTCGATCAGGTGGCAATCAATGTCTCCGATTTGGCCAGCAGCACAGTAGCGCAAACCTCCTTCGCTGTTGACCCTGCCGACACTGCCGAGTCCAGGGTGGCCGCCGCCGCCGTCCTCGTGCGCCAGCTGCTTTCCCGTGCCGGCATAGACGATGCGAGCATCGTCGGTATGGGCGTTGGTGTGCCGGGGCAGATCGACAGGCGAACGTACAAGGTGGGCGGCTCCATCCCCGGCCAGGCGTGGTCCTTGGTAGATGTTCGAACCACCTTGGCGAACCACCTGCCGTTTCCTATCTTTTTGGAAAACAACTCACGGTTGGAAGGCTTCGCCGAACAACAATGGGGCGCCGGCAAAGACAGCGAAAACATGCTGTACCTGAACTTTTCCAGCGGCGTTGGTCTGGCCTTGTTTGATGCTGGGCACCTCTACCGCGGCAGCATTGGAGCAGCTGGCGAAGTGGGACACATGTCTACGGACATCAATGGTCCCGCTTGTCCGTGCGGAAATCGTGGTTGCCTCGTCCTGCGCACGGGAACGGCTCATGTTCTTTCGCTGCTGCGGCCAGCTCTTGGTGCCACAGCGACGTGGGATGATGTGCTCCAGGAAACCAGTGCGGGCAACCCCACCTGCCTGTCGGTACTGTCCGAGATCGGTACCATGGCTGGCCGTTTTCTTGCCGGTATCTCGAATCTGCTGGACCCGGAACTCATGGTCATTGGCGGTGAGCTGGCCCAAACAGGGGAACCGTTCATGGGCCCGTTAACCACGGCCTTGAAACTTCATACCCTGCCCCTGACCGGCTCGCATTTGCGTGTGGTCCAAGCCGTGCTCCCGCCGGGAGCCAGCACAGGAGCCCGTGGTGGTGCGGCCCTGGCGCTACGCGAAATGGCGGGTACTTCAGCTATTGACAAACTCGGGGCTATATAGGGCCTTTGAGGCAAAGGAAATCTGCTTGAAAATTATTTATTCCGTGAGGAGTAATTCTTTTTAACCTAGTTGATGCGAGATTGACATCGTAGCAAAAAGAATATTATTTGAATGCGCTATTGTCGCGCCCTGAATGGCACGGAGACGTGTTTTTAGGTGAGGGAGTTCTGTCTTAAATTTGCAGTGACAATGGAATTATTACATGGTGCTGGTAATGCGTTATTAAAGCCAAAAACCGCATAGATTCGCGACTGTATCGAAGGCTACGGCATCGTTTTCAGGACGCGTTGTCTCCGGTGCGACTTGTTGTGCCATTTTCTAATTACGGGAATATGAATCGGCTGGAAATTAACATTCACAAAGTTGCCAAATAGTGTTGCGAGTCACATCGGGCGTGTGCTTTGATTGGTTTATTGATCGAAAGAAACTTAATGTCTCATATTCTAAAAGAATGTGAGGCGCTATATATTTAGTGGTGCTCTTTCCTTGTCTTTTTGCGCCATCGCTTTTGATCACATCAAACTCACTGTCCTGGACTGGGCAAGTTTACGGCCCAGCGCCTCGTCACTTCAAAGGAGATCCCCATGGAAAAAACATCTGATCAGTCGAGACTTGGCCAAGGGAAGGTCGTTGGGCGCCGCGCGTTTGTTGGCGCTGCCGGCATGGTCGCCCTTGCTGGCGTTACCGCCTCCAAGGCAGTAGCGAGTCCCTCCGGAACGAGCATCCAAGACGGCGCCAAACTTGTTTGGAGCGAACATTTTGACGGCGAGGCACTCAATCAAGACCTCTGGGAGTACGAGCTCGGAAACATCCGTGGCAATGAGCAGGAGCACTACTCGAGCAGCCAAGAAAACGTCCGGGTCAAGGACGGTCAGCTAGTTATTGCCGTTACCGACAGGCCCGTGGAAGATCAGTATCGCAATACCGCCAGGCACGGTACAAAAGCGCGCCTGGTCAAGTACAACTCAGGCAGCATCCGAACCCACGCCAAGAAAGACTTCCTCTACGGAAAGCTCGAGATCCGGGCCCGCCTCCCCAAAGGCAAAGGTGCATTCCCTGCCATTTGGATGCTGGGACACGAGTTCCATCTTGACGGACGCATCGCCACTTCGCAGGGGACAGGCTGGCCAAGCTGTGGGGAGCTGGACGTTGTGGAATTGATTGGAGCCCCAACTGCCAACAGGGCCAGCCAAGGCGAAATCGCCTCCTCAGGCGTGAGCAATCGCAAAATCTATGGCACCCCGCACTTCGCCTACAGTCGGGGTGATGCTGACGGAGACGGCAGTTACAGCCCCCAAACATTGGGTGGAGCGGCCGTGATTGGCTCGGATTTCAACGACGGCTTCCATGTGTTCGGAATTAACCGGACGCCGGAGAAGCTCGAGTGGCTTCTTGATGGGCAGGTATACAAGACCCTTGTCTTCACCGACCCTGACCCAGTGGAAAACGAGCGTCGGAAAGCTGCAGCGGCGGGCATGCTCCGCCCCATGTACCTGCAAATAAACCTCGCCACAGGAGGCAACTGGGCTGGCGACGCCGGTGACTACTTGGCCCAGGACGGGGCAGAATTGGTCGTTGACTGGATACAGTACTCACAAACTGACGCGCAGAAGGCATCCGATCAGGCCTACTATGCCGCACTTCCTGTTATCAGCGGCGTAGCTGATATTGCCATCCGTCAGGGGCAGCAGGTGAACCTCGCCGAACATGTGTCCGTTAACCGGGCCGGATACGAGGTTGTCTGGTCAGCCAATGACACCCCCATGTTCGTCAATGGAGGCGTCACGGGTGGGCGGAATGAGGTTCACGTTGTTGCCAGCAGCAAGGGCTCAGCGCAGACCACAGCAGACTTGCCCGTCGGTGTGTACTCGGTCTACTACACTGCTCTTCCCGTTGGCACAGATTTGGGTGCAGCCTACAAGTTGGCGCCAACCATTCCCGCCAGACGCGCAAAGGCAACTCTTGCAGTTCTGCCGGCTGCTGGTCTAACTGGTAACCCACACGCCGCTGTTGCCAGTGTCAAAGTGCCGACTGGCTGGACTTTCAGCAAGCCGTCCCAGAAATTGAATCGCGAAATCAGTTTCGATGCGACGTTCGTGAACCCACTGGATGTCAGAGTTCCGTCGGCAAAACGCCTGCCCGTGCACTTCTCCATCCCGAGGGATGCCATCACCTGGTGATGATCTGACGCGAAGTGTCGCCGTCGTCGGCCAAAGCTCACGGGGCCTAGAAACTGGTGGCCTCGTGAGCTCTAAACGAACTGCTCCCCGAAATGTGGGCTGGATAATTCAGTTCCTGGCTTTCGGGGAGCTTTTCACGCGCCTCTCGGCAAGCGCGATGCGAAGCGTCAACTCGTCCGGCGCCCCCTAACATCGCGTTACAGGGACCGGATGCTCCACTGGGCGCTGTGGCTTTCCCCGGCAGGCAAAACGATGAGGTCAAGCTGCGAGTTGAAAGCATCCGGAGGGCAGGTCATGGGTTCCACAGCCAACCCGATGCGATGGTTTTGCTTCTCGGGACGATCTGCTGTGTGTATTTGGACCCAGGGGCAGCTAGCATCCCAGCTCATGACTGTGCCACCGCCATCGGAGGCTTCAAGGCGGACTTGGGCTACGCCGTCGTCCGTTCGAAGCAGATCCGTGAAGGCATGATCGATCTCCACATCACCGATTTTCCGTGACCGGCGAAAATCGAACTGCGGGTGCGCCTCCACCGAGGTGGTGTGCGTGGGGATCAGCCTGTCAGGGGTGATTTCAAGGACGTTGGCGGCAGGCAGCAGCAACTGCCAGTCATCAATCGTTCCAGCACCGGCGGTGAGGTAGGGGTGCGGTGCGCAACCGTACGGGGCCGGTTGCTCGCCAAGGTTGCTAGCCGTCAACGTGGTGTGTAATCCTTCAGCGTCTAGGACAAGGTCCAGAACCAGAGCTACGTGGAACGGATAGCCGTCCTGAGGCACGACGGAGGTGGACAACGTTGCGGTCGACTCGCTCTGAGAATCAACGTTCCAGTCCTGCCACACGACCAGCCCATGCAGGGCATGGCCACGGGCCACCTCATTGATGGGCAGTTGATACTCTGTGCCCGCGAAGGAATACCTGCCGTCAACAACACGATTGGGCCAGGGGGCCAACGTTGCGCCCCGGTACAGGGGGCGCAACTGGTCTGCGTCGAAGGGGACCACCAGGTTGCGGCCATGAGAAGTTAGAGACCGCAATGAGGCACCCACGCTGGCAATGACTGCCGAGTACCCGCCGTGACGAAGATTGATTTGTTGGCCCGAGATGCTCCAGTGTTCGTTCACGGGTTTATTGCCCGCCCATGCCCGAGGTGGCAAAGCCCTTGACGATCTGACGCTGGAACAACGCAAACACGACCATCAGTGGCAGCGCCGCCAGAATAGCACTGGCCATCGACTGCGCGTACTGGACGCCGTACGCATTCTTGACGGTGGCCAGGCCCACCGGCAGAGTCAGCAGATCCGGATTGTTGGTGACGATGAACGGCCACAGGAAGTTATTCCACGCCCCGATGAACACAAAGATCGACACGGCCATCAGGATGGGCCGGGACAACGGCACGATGATGGTCATGAAAATCCGCATGCGCCCGGCTCCGTCAATGCGGGCGGCCTCCTCAAGCTCTTTGGGGATGGTGTCAAAGAAATTCTTCATGATGAACACCATCATGGGTGCCACAATTTGAGGAAGGATGATCCCGGCAAACGTGTCAGTCAACCGCATGGAGTTCATCTGCTGGAACAAGGGAACAATGAGAATCTGGCCCGGCACCATAATGGAGGCGATGGTCAATGCAAACAGCCACTTGCGGCCACGGAACTCCGTGCGGGAGAACCCGTAGGCGGCCAAGGCTGAAATTGCCACCGTCAGCACTGTGACGGCAACCGCCACGAAAAAGCTGTTGAACATCCAGCGCGGAATTTCACCCTTCGTCAGCACCTGGATGTACGCATCCAGGGTCCAACCCTCAGATGGCGCCGATAGGGGCGGACCGGCAGCATCCTTCTCGGATTTCAATGAGGTTGTCACACCCCACAATATGGGGAGCACCCACATCAGGGCTAAAAGGATCAAGGCGGTAATGGCTCCACCTGTCCACCCCTTGCTCGTCCCGATTGTCAAGGCGCTGGTTCGCTGATTTTGGGCGCGCGTCGCCTTTGGGGCGCGGCTTGCACGAATTTTGGTTTGTGTGCTCATGGTTAGTGTTCTTTCCGGTTCATGATGCGCAGCTGAACCACGGCAACAACAACGATCAGGGCGAAGAAGAGGTAGGAGATCGCCGAGGCGTAGCCCAAGCGGTACCCGCTGAATCCGACGTCGTAAATGTATTCAAGGACCGATCGGGTACTTCCGCGCGGACCGCCGGAGGTCAGCAAGTAGATCTGCTCGAAGACCTTCAACGAGGCCAGGATCTGCAACATGACGATCATGACGGTGGTCTTATTGACCATGGGGACAATGATGGACACCAGACGGCGCCAGGGCCCGGCACCGTCCAGCTGGGCCGCTTCAAAGACATGGTCGGGAATGTTTTGGAGGGCCGAGAGGTACAGCAGGAAATTGAAGCCGACGGTCCACCAAATGGTCACCAAGACAATGGAGAACATGGCCACGCCCTGCTGATCAAGGAAGCCGATCTCGGCAAAACCCAGCTGCGTCAGAATGCTGTTGATGAGCCCAAATCCGGGCTGGAACATCCACTGCCATAACGCTGCGACGACGGATACGGGCAGCAGGTAAGGGGTGAAAAAACTCATGCGCCACAGCCACTGTCCCGGTAGACCCACGTAAACCAGGTACGCCATGACGAAGGACAAAACGACCAGTGGTGCGGCTGTGGCGATGGTAAAGACGGCGGTGTTCCACAATGACTGCCAGACTGCGGCGTCGCCCAGTGCCTCGGCATAGTTGGACAGGCCGGTGAAACCAGTTCCGGAACCTGTCAGGCTCTGATTGGTCAGGCTCATCCACAGCCCTGAAACGATCGGCCACAACAAGAACAGGGCGAAAGCGATCAGGAACGGTACAACAAACCAGAAACCCGATCCTTTGCGAACCTTGGCAGGTGTTTTTTGTGTGATGGGGGGCGCAGCAGAAGGCGCCAATTCGGTTAGCACGGTGTTCACCTCTGGGTTCAGGTCGGGTTCGGGGCAGAGAGCATCTTGTTGATGATCTCCAGCATGGAGGAAACAGCTGCTGGGGGATCCAGTGTGCCTTGGAAGCAAGCCGAGATGGTTTGCGAGAGCTGGTTCTGGAAATCGGTGCCAGCGCCGCTGAACCATACTGGGGGGTCAAAGACCGGAGTGGTGCCGGCGGCAGCATAGTCAACCTGCGGATGCAGGTTCTGATATGCCGGGGTCTCCTGAACCGGAAGGAATGCCGGAATGTGTCCAGCTTCGGCCCACTTCTGGCCTTGCTTGATGAGGCCGGCAACGAACTGGTGCGCCGTTCGCCGACGTTGCGGATCTTCGCTGACCTGGCGGGGCAAAACGTAGGAATGGGAATCGGCATAGTTCGCCGGCGTGCCGAACATGGTGGGCATCGGCATCGCGCCCAAGTTGGGGATGGCGCCCTTTAGGGCAGGCATTTCCCAGGCCCCGGACAGGATCAGACCGGTGGTTCCGGAAGTGAAGTCGGCAATTCCGCCAGCATATGTCTGGTTCTTGAGCGCTATTTTTCCGTCCATCATTTGCGTCAGGAACGTCAGGACTTCTGCGGCCTTGGCGGTGTCGAGGACGGCCGGAGAGCCCACCTCGATCGTGTAGCCACCGCCCGTTTGGGCATACAAACCCCAGAACAGTCGCCAAGGCTGTGCGCTGTCCAACACATGACCGAAGGAAATTCCCTGTTTGCCGGTGACCTTGGCAAGCTTCCGGCCAACCTCCAGCATGCCTTCAGCAGAGGTGATGGAACTGATAGCGCCGCTGCTATCGAGCACGCCTGCCTTCTCGGCAATGTCCTTGTTATAGAAAACCACGAAGGGGTGGGTGTCTAGGGGGACGGCGAACAGCTGGCCCTCATAGTGGCAGTTCTTCCAGACCGCGGGGGCGAAGTCTTCCTCGCGCACGCCAAATTCTGCCAACAGCTCCAGATCGTAGGGTTCCAACAGCCCGCCCGGAGCAAACCCAGCCAAGCGTGAGAGGTGCATGATCGCGGTGTCGGGTGCCTTGCCGCTCGATGCTGCCATGGCCAGCTTGGTGTAATACGGGGAGCCCCACGCCAGCGTGACGGGGCGGACATTGACAGCGCTTTCATTGCTGAAGTTGGCGATCATGCTGCGCATGCTGATGCCGTCGGATCCGGAGAACAGATCCCAGGTTTGTATGGATCCTTCAGCGGCCTGGCTGCTTCCGCCGCATGCGCTCAGGCCGCCGCCGAGGGCGAGGAAGCCAGCGGTGACGGCAAAGGACCGAAAGACGGATCTGCGGCTGAAGGTTGCGCCAGAAAGACTGTGGGGAAGATTGTCGGAGAGCCGCTTCGTTGCGGGCTCCGGCTCAGGGCTAGCCCTGGGGAGGTCGTGCTTCATCGATCATTCCTGCCCGACGTAAGGATCGCTTCGCACGCCCACAACGCCATTGGTGAACTTCTAACGTTAGAAAGAATCCCCTGTGACGATAGTATTTGTCAAGGGCATTCTATAAATGGTGCATTTAGCCCATACAAGCAGCCCATACGAGCAGAGGGTGGAAGATCATGGAGCCAGCGAAAGCAGGTCAAGAGCCGCTAGTTCTGGCGGAATTGGCCGTTCGTGGCGTCCGGATGGACGGCGTAGTCGCTGCGGCCAAACCAAAGCGCGTCGGGGTCAAGGAAGTTGCCAGTCTGGCAGGGGTGTCCTGGAAAACGGTCTCCAACGTTGTCAATGACAGGCCTCATGTGCGCCCTGCCATGCGCGAAAAGGTATTGGCCGCAATTGCCGAACTCGGGTACCGGCCCAATCTTGCCGGACGCCAGCTGCGTCAAGGATCTTCGATGACGATTGTGTTGGCGATCCCAGAAATTACCTCGCCCTACTTTGGGAAACTTGCTGAACACGTCATCACCAGTGCCGAATCACGCGGCTATACGGTGTTGATCGAAGCCTACGGAGAAGAGACGGCCAGAGAAGGGCGAGTGTTAGACGGCTATCAAAACCGGCTGATCGACGGCATCATATACAGCGCGCAAAACGTTGACCCAGAGGCCGTGAAGGCGCGGACCGACCCGACACCCATGGTGCTTTTGGGCGAGCGCGTCCTTGACTCCGGCCTGCCACACATTGCCATTAACAACAACCGTTCCGCCCGGGAGTTAGTGAGTCATCTAGCTTCGCGCGGCCGGACGCGGCTGGCGTTTCTGGGTGACCGTCCAGGCGTCGGAGAGAGCGCTGCAGGCCTGCGATTGGCGGGTTTCCAGGATGGATTGCTTGAAAATGGGCTCGCCTTCGATGAACGTCTGGTTATGGGTGTTCAACGGTATTCCCGTGACGAAGGCGAGATGGCGGCGTTGCGTCTGCTCAATTCCGGACTGCCGTTTGATGCCGTGGTCTGCGGCAGCGATATTCTCTCGGTGGGGGTGTTGCGGGCATTTAGGCGCCGTGGCATCCGGGTACCGCAAGACGTCTCAATCGTTGGCTGGGACGACATCCCCGAGGCTGAGTATGGGGCCCCGTCACTCACGAGCATCTCCCCGGACATTGCGGCCTTGGCGGAGGCGTCACTTGAGCAGCTGCTGGCTCTCATAGACGGCCGCGAGCTGGAGAACGTCGAGATGGAAATTGGCTACTCCCTGAAAGTCCGCGAATCTAGCTTTTAGGGGTGGGGTGTGACGCGGATTCGGTGACTGCACCCGGTGTTGCTCACTATCGCTGTTGGTCTTCCGCTCAGCCCCGGACTGCGTTTCTAACGTTGCAAATTGACTCATGATGCGGTTCACTGGACTAATCATTTAGTTTCGACCTTGAAGGACTAGACCGTGACAGACCAAAATGCATTGGCCACAGCACTGCCCAAGCCCGAACATCCGCGCCCGCAGCTGGTCCGCGAGAACTGGGTCAATTTGAATGGTGCATGGGGTTTTGAGATCGACGCGGGGGACTCGGGGCTGGAGCGAGGGCTGCGTACCCGTGAGCTCGGTTCAGAGATCCTGGTGCCCTTTGCCCCGGAAACGAAGCTTTCCGGCGTCGAGCATGTGGACTTCATGGAGGCCGTTTGGTACCGGCGCACAGTAATCATCCCGGCCGAGTGGGCCGGCAAGCGCGCAATTTTGCACTTTGGCGCCGTCGACCATGACACCACTGTGTGGGTCAACGATGTCGAAGTGGCGCGTCACCGTGGCGGCTTCACACCTTTCAGCGCCGATCTGCACGGCGTGGCCGAAGCTGGGACCGAGGCCACCATTGTGGTCCGGGCACGGGATTCTCGGCACGAGATGCAGGCCCGCGGCAAGCAGGCCACCTGGTACAACAACACTCACTGCCAGTACACCCGCACCACGGGCATTTGGCAGACGGTGTGGATGGAGGCCGTGCCCGAGGTTCACATCCGGCGTCTGCGCATGACCCCTAACTTGGCCACTTCGAGCCTCACCGTAGAAGTTCCGCTGAGCCAAAACCGGGCTGGCCACGTGGTGCAGGTGGTGCTCGGTGGCGAGGACGGCTTCGAACTCACCGCCCTCTCGGCGGCGGACCTTGATCTAGCGCCGTCGGTGCATCTGGCTATTCCTGCAGGCAATCTGCGTCCCTGGTCAGTTGAAGACCCATATCTCTATGATCTTGAAGTGAACATCCTGGACCGGGACGGGGTCGTAGTGGACCATGTCCAAAGCTACGCCGCCGTTCGATCGGTCGCACTGGATGGAAAAACAGTCCGCATCAACGGCAAAGCCGTCTTCCAGAGACTGATTCTGGACCAGGGCTACTGGCCTGATTCGCTGATGACATCACCGGATGACGCAGCATTGGTTCGGGACATTGAGCTGTCCATGTCCGCAGGATTCAACGGCGCACGCCTGCACGAGAAGGTGTTCGAGGAACGATTCCTTTTCCACGCAGACCGCATGGGGTACTTGGTGTGGGGCGAATTTGGTGACTGGGGTGTCTCCGGTGCGGGAACCGTTGGCCACAACCAGGCACCGAGCTCCAGCTTTGTGGCGCAATGGTTGGAGGCACTGCAGCGGGACTTCAACCACCCATCCATCATTGGCTGGTGCCCGTTGAACGAGACCCACCAAGTGCTCCATGACCGCATCACTGTCTTGGATGACGTCACGCACGCCATGTATTTGGCCACGAAACTGGCCGATCCCACCCGCCCGGTCATTGACGCTTCAGGTTACGCGCACAGGGTTCGCCAAGCGGACATCTACGATTCCCACTCTTACGAGCAGAATCCAGAAAAGTTCCGTCTGGAGCAGGCGGGTCTTGCCGATGACAAGCCGTACTTAAACCTCAGTTTCCAGAAGGAAACTGTCTCCATTCCCTACGCCGGTCAACCCTTCTTTGTCTCCGAATTCGGTGGTATCTGGTGGAATGAGGAGGAAGCCGCGCGAGCAGCGCAGAATGCGGCGGCCAATGCAGCGGCAGCAATTTCCTACGGTGATCGGGAAGGCGACCTGCAAACAGGAGTGCATGTGGCTGGCGCAGACTTGGCAGAATCGTGGGTTATGGCGAACGCGTCGCCAATGTTGAGCAATTCCACGCCAGGTTCAAGGGACTCTGCGATGTCCTGCTCGATGATCCAAACATGTTTGGCTACTGCTACACACAGCTGACGGACGTGTTCCAGGAGAAGAACGGTCTGTTCAACTTCGATCGAAGCACCAAGCTCGACGTCGAACGGTTACGTTCGGTGCAGGCGCGGCCGGCCGCCATTGAATTACTGGATGCAAGCCTGGTCAAGTAACCCATAAAGGTTTCGTGCCCAGTTTTGTGGGTACTGAAACAACACTTTCGCCCACGGCCCACAGAAACGAGGTCGTGGGCGAAAGCGTTCTTTGATGGATGAATTCCAGATTTACTAGAAGCTGCCGATTCCGTTGCCGATCAGGATGAACCCGAACACAACGAGCAGCAGGCCGGTCATGACCGAATGGTTCACCTGCAGCCACTCCATGACGGCGCGCAGCGGTACAGCCACCTTCCGCGGCGCAAAGAGGTAGGCCGTAACGGGCACCAGCACCGTCAAGGAGGCCAGCACGATGTACGCGAGCATGGCCCAAAATTCGGCACCCGGCTCCAGGGCAGCGGCACCGATGGCGACACCCGCTGCGGCAGTAATGGCAAAGTTCTTGGGGTTGGCGGCCGAGAGAGTCAGCCCCATGACCGCGCTCCGCCCTGGTGAGTAGCTGCTGGCGGAGGCCATCCAGCGGGGGAGGGGCCCGGCGTCGTTCTTCACAAAGCGCTTGGTGAACTTCCGTGCTGCCATGACCAGCAGGAAGACGCCGAGGATGATCCGCAGGACACCCGCCACCGGGCCCGGGTCGGAGCCGGTGCCGTCAAGGAGGTCAATGGCGAAGGTTAGGACGGCGACGATCACCGCCAGCCCCGCCACCCAGCCGCCCAGGAACGCCAAGCCGTTGGCGCGCGGGCGGACCGATCCAAGAAGTAGCACAATCATGATGACGGGAAACGGGCTCAGAGCCACGCCCAAGCTGAGAGGGAGGATACTTCCTATGACGTCGTTCATGGCGGCTTTCCGTGGTCCAGTGTGGTGCCCAAAGTATTTCACAGGACGGAGGGGCGCCATGGCATGGGGAGTAGTCCCCGTCGACCAGTGAGGTGACTGGATATAAGGTTAAAAGTAATCGCATGAAAGTCAACATTGGGTGGAGATGATGGTGGAATTTCTTAGGGCCGATATTGACGATCTCCGAGCGTTTGCGGCAGATCTGTCCGTGGCCACTGACAAGATTTTGCACGCCAGCATTGTTGCCAAATGAATACCCGGTCCACCGTATATTCAATCCTCGCCACACTCCTGCTGGCCCTGCCCTTGGTGTCAGCCTGCAGCGCTGTTCCCGGGCCAGAACCCACCACCACAAAGGACTCCACCATGAGTACTGACCAAACCTGCGCCGGAACCGGTCAATATAAGGTCATTACATCCGCCGTGGGGCCGTTTCCCGGTTTTCCCCAGTCGTCTCTGGGGGCTGGATACACTCCTGAGATGGGACTCGTGGGAACCAAAGCTGATGCCGATGTGCCCACCGTCAGCGTCATGGTGTGGGCGGTTGAGCCCAAACCGTCCGTCGATGAAACGTTCAGGAACCTGGCACTTGGGGATGAATTGTCTTTCAGGGGTACACGATGAAGGTGACCTCAATTTGCTCCGACAACGCCCATTTCGATCTGGTGTCCCAAGCTGAATAGTAAGTACGACGGCGGCTGGAGCGTTGGCGCCAACTCGCCAGCCGCCGTCGTGGTTCAGTTAGAGCAGTTCTTTGCGCAGCTCTGCAGCCGACTTGGGGGAGAGTAGTCCGGGGGCCACGTCGAACACGGTTTTGGCGCCGAACTGGCCCGTAGCGTTCATGCGGTGCACGGCGCGGGCGTAGGCCACCAGCACGCTGGAGGTGAATTCCGGGTTGCTCTCCAGCGCTAGGGAATACTCGATGACCTGAGAGTGCCCGTCCGTGGTGTTCCCGCTGCGAATGACAAAACCGCCGTGCGGCATGGCTGCGTGATCGCGGGTCAATTCCTCGGCTGTAATGACGTGGACGGTGGTGTGGTACTGGTCAAAGTAGTGCGGCATGCCCACGATCTCGGCGCGCACGGCATCCTCGGAAGCGCCGTCTTCGAGCACCACGAAGCACTCGCGCGTGTGCTTCTGGCGTGTGGTCAGCTCGGGGCGCGAGCCGCTACGGACCTGATCAATGGCGGTCTGGGACGGCAGCGTGTACTGCACGCCGCCAGCAACCCCATCCACGCGACGGATAGCGTCCGAGTGGCCCTGGCTCAGCCCGCGGCCCCAGAACGTGTAGGTGTCGCCGTCGGGCAGGAGCGCCTCGCCGTAAACACGGTTGATGGAGAACATTCCAGGGTCCCAACCAGCGGAAATCAGCGCGGTCTTGTTGTTGGCTTGCGCGGGCGCATCCACGGCGGCGAAGTACTCCGGGATGCGTGCGTGAGTGTCGAAACTGTCCACTGTATTAAACAGTGCAGCCAATGCAGGGCCCTGCTCTGGCAGGTCCGACTTTGAGCCGCCGCACAGGATGAGCACGTCAACCTGATCTGCATGGCTATCCAGATCATCCATGGAGAACACTTGCGCTCCGGCATTGAGTGGCGTCAGCTCAGAGGGGTTGCGGCGGGTGTAAATGCCCACAAGCTCCATGTCCGCGTTCTTGGCAATGGCTGCCTCGACTCCGCGGCCCAAGTTTCCGTAGCCTGCAATTCCAAGGCGAATTGTCGCGCTCATGTGTTCTCCATCCAATGGTCGATCGACAGTAGCCCGCAACGCGGCTGCTGTCTCCAACCCACTACGGTACCGTCTGCCACCGCAACGCTGAATAAGGAAGTGACCGCTAAGGCCGAATGAGCTGCTGTTCCAAGAACTCTAAGGTCAAACTCCAGGCGGCGAGTGCTGGTCCTTCTCGGTAAACAGTGGGATTGGTGTCATTGAAGAAGGCATGTCCAGCCTCCGGGAAAACCGTGGGGCGGAAGTCGATGTTGGCATCCTGCATCTTGGTGGTGAGATCCGGCAGAGCATCCATGAGCGCGGTGTCGTTCGCCCCGTAGAAAGCTAGGATTGGGCAACTTATGCTGGCGAGGTCTTCGGGCGAGTAATTGGCATGGCCATAGAACGGGACTGCCGCTGCGAGTCGAGGCTCCGCCGCCGCCAAAGAGAATGCGTAGGTCCCGCCAAAACAGAATCCCACCACGGCCGTCCGGTCCGTGCCCTCTGATGTTGCGTTCAAATAGTCAAAGACAACTGCAACGCCTGCTTTCGTCCTTGCAGCCATTTCCGGGGAATTCATGGGTGCGGTGGCAGCCCGGATGAGCGGCTGCACCTCCGCCTGGGCCGCAGGATCCGCGCGGCGTTCACCCAATTCCGCTAGCAGCACAGCGTCTAGGCCCGCCAAGCCCATCAGATCCGGGGCCACAGCGAGGTAGCCAGCAGCGGCAAATCTGTCCGCAATGTCCCTCGTGTGCGGATTCAGCCCCCAAATCTCATGAATCACTAGCACCGCGCCCCGAGCCTGGCCCTGAGGTTCCGAACGGTACCCCTGAAACGCTTGACCCGCGGCCTCAAAATCAATCATTGTTCCCATGCCCTAAGACTTGCACGCCTTGAGGTGAGGTGCCAGAGGTAAATTCTGCAGCCAAGTGCAAGGTGGGGTTGGGTACGGAGGGCGAGTGCCGCCGTCGTACTTCTAAAGAGAAGGTGCGACGGCGGCACCCGCCACCGCGGCCACCTCACCTGCCGGTAAACTGGGCGTGGGTGTTTTCCGTGCCCCATCTCCCGCAACAAAAGGACCACACCCATGAGCTTGATCCGCCTCAATGACGTTTCCGTGCGCTTCGACAAAGTCCAGGTGCTGCGCGAGGCGTTCTTCAAACTCGAGGCGGGGGACCGGGTGGGCCTGATTGGGCGCAACGGCTCCGGAAAGTCCACGCTGCTCAAGCTCGTCATGGACCAGGTTGAGCCGGATACTGGCACGGTGAGCGTGGAACTCGGCACCAAAATTGGCTACTTCTCACAGTTCTCCGAGCTGAACGGGGCGCAGACCATCCTCGAAGTGCTCGAAGAAGTCTTCGCGCATGTGAAGGAGATTGAGGCCGAGCTCGCTGAGATTGACGCGGCGCTCGCGGTCGATCAGTCCGAGTCCGAGATGGACCGGCTCATTCACCGCCAGTCCGAGCTCTTTGCCGACATGGATCGTCTTGACGGCTGGGACTACCAGCGTTCCATCGACAAGGTCCTGACCACGCTCGGCTTCAACGAGGCCCACCGCGTGTGCGCCATCGACGAGCTCTCCGGCGGCTGGCGCAACCGTGCCGCGCTGGCCAAGATTCTGCTTGAGGCACCCGATGTCCTGCTGCTCGATGAGCCCACCAACTACCTTGACGTGGCCGGCGTGGAATGGCTCGAGAGCTGGTTCAAGAACTTCAAGGGTGCTGCCCTGATCGTCTCCCACGATAGGAAGTTCCTGGACGCGGTGGTCACGCGCATCGTCGAGGTTGAAAACTTCCACCTGCACGAATACCCCGGCAACTTTGGCGAGTATGTGGTGGCCAAGCAGTTCCGCCTCAAGTCCCTGGAAAGCCAGTTCATGCACGAATCCGAGCTGCTGGCGTTTGAAGCCGAGGGAATTTCGGATCGCCGCGAGGCCTCCAAAGCGGCCTCCAAGGGACTCGATTCCAAGCTTTCCAAGATCAAAAAGTCGCGCGCACCGCGTCCCGTGGACAAGATCATCACCGAGATTTACAGCGGTTTGCACGTCAAAGATGTGCTGTGCCGGGTGGAATCTCTGACCAAGTCTTACGGTGACCGCACGTTGTTTAGCGACCTCAGCTTTGAGATTCGCCGGGGCAACCGGATTGTGGTCCTGGGCTCCAACGGCTCGGGAAAGTCCACGCTGCTGCGCGCCCTCACCGGCGAGGAGCCTGCCGATTCCGGCTACGTCACCTGGGCCAAGGGTGGCGGGCTCATCTCCTACAACCAGATTTTGGACGAACTGGACCCCGAAGACACCGTCACCCACGCCGTCAACGCCATGCCCGACAGCCTGGCCCTGACCGCCACGAAGAAGTCCGTCAACCGTTTCCTGGCCATGTTCCAGTTCTCCGAGGCCGATCTCAAACAGCGCATCGGCAACCTCTCCGGTGGTCAGCGCGCCCGCGTCGCCATGGCCCAGTGCCTGCTCTCCGGCGCCTCAGTTTTGGTGCTCGATGAGCCCACCAACCACTTGGATATGTCCAGCACCCAGGTCATGGAACGCGCACTGCTGCACTTCCCGGGCGCCGTCCTCGTGGTCAGCCACGACCGCTTCTTCACCGACAAGATCGCCAATCGCCGCCTCGTCTTCAACCCCGAGGTCCCCGGTGAAGTTGTGGTCCGCGGCGGGCACTAAATAGGGAGTGGAGCCCTTCTTCTGTCCCTTCCTTTTCCCTTGAACCGCTGTTGTCCTGTGATGGACGACGGCGGTTCTTGCGTTAATCCCTTATCAGCTGGCTGTGCTTTTGCGTGGGATGGGGACGGGGCGAGGTGCGATGGTTTGGACGTTCTCTAAAACACCACGCAACACCTTCTCTAACGCATTTTCATACCATACGTGTTAGAAGTTACTTTCTAGTAAGTATTGCGGTTGTATATCGGTGGGTTTAGGCTTGTTGTATGAGTATTCGGGAGGTGTTCCCCGGGGACCGGGATGGTGAGGCTACACAGGATGTAGCTTCACTGCTTGCTGGGATTACTCTTCCTTCTATTGAACCTTTTGGGTCTGACAATGCTGAGCTGGTGGGGTTGCCGGCACTGGCGTTGTACCCGCTCCCGGAACCGGGGTCGGAACTGGGGCTGGTTGTGGAGTCACCGTCGGTGCTGTCTGTTGCTGAGGGGGTTCGTGATGCTGGGGTTGCGGCGTTGGTGGAGTTGAAGCGTCTTGAGGATGCTGTGGCGGGGTGTAAGGCACGGTTGGTGGCCAGGGTTGTTGGGGCGGCTGCGGTTGAGGCATCTGTGTGGGCTTTAGATGGGTTTCAGCGTGGGGTTGCCTCGGCGGGGTTGGCTACAGAGGTCGCGTTCGCGTTGGGGATTCCTGAGCCGAGCGCGGCGTCGTTGCTGGAGCACAGTGTGGTGTTGCTGAGTGAACGTCCCGCGGTGTTGGATGCTCTGGAAGCGGGGGAGCTTTCTTGGCGGCATGCGGTGAGTATTAATGATGAGATCGCGACTTTAGGGTCTATGGGTAGTGCCACGGCCGCCGATGTGGCGGTGTTGGAAGCGCGGTTGTTGTTTCTCGCGCCGGGGACCACAGCGTTTTCGTTTCTGGGTAAGGCTCGTCGGGCGCGGGAGAAGATGTTTCCGGAGAGTATCCCGGTCCGGGTTAAGGAAGCGTTCGCGAAGCGGAAGTTGGTGTGTTCGCTGGGTGCTGATGGGATGGCGTGGTTGGGGTTGCACATGCCGGCGGTGAGTGCTTCAGGGATTTATACGCGGTGTACTCGATTGGCGCGGGCGATTAAAGCTGATGGGGTCCGTGCTCAAGCTGTGGCTGATGCTGCTGGGACGGGTCAGGATTGTCGTGAGCATAGGACACTGGCGCAGTTACGGGCCGATGTTGCCGCGATCCTGCTACTGGGCCAAAACCTTCCGGAATCTGCCACACAGTTACTCAACGACGCCGAAGCTACCCTGCCCACCAACAACCCGGCCAACCCAGAAACCAACCCCGGAACCAGGGCTGGCACGAGCACTGGCACCGGGATTTCAACCAGTCAGAGCGCTGGTGTTGATCGTGGGTCTGGTGTTGGTGTTGATTGTGGGTCTGGTGTTGGTGGTGTTGGCGGGTGGGGTGGGCAGGAGTCTGCTTTCCGAGCCACGGTGCGCCACGACGGACAAGATCCTGAGCCTGATGTACCGCCTTGCTTCGGTAAGCATGCGCCCATAGCTGATACCGCCAAAAATCCTGATGTCGACATAGCTTCTGACACCACGGGCACCAGTACTGGTGTCGTTATCACGTCTGATGCCACCGGGGGCATGGGTGGCAGTGCTCTTGACCTGGACGACGTTCCTGTCTGGGCCACAAGACCAACTCCTACCAGCGGTACCTCACCCAGTGGTGCTTCACCCGGTGGTGTTGCGGCTGGGGGAGTCGCGTCTAGCAGGGCCGGTGGTGAGGGGACACCACTGCCCACCACCAGCCCCGCCGCCCCCGCAACCGATCCCACCGCAGGAATAGTTTCCGCGGATGCTGCTGCCGCCCTCTATTTCGCCAGCGATGATGATCCTGCTGATCCTGTTGATTCAGATGGTCGAAACCTTATTGACCCGGCTGACCCGGCTGACCCGGCTGACCTTATTGACCCGGGTGACCCGGCTGACCTTGTTGACCCGGGTGATGCTGTTGATGTGGTCGGGTTGGTGGGGGATGGTTCTGGGTTGGTGGGTGATGTGGTGGATGGGTTGGTCGAGGATCCGCAGGCGGATTATGAGCAGCAGTTAGTGGAGTTGGCGGCTCATGGTGTGCTGGCTGATCCGCCGCTGCCGGATGCGTTGGTGTTGGTCAAGGTCCCGTTCTTGGGGTTGTTGGGGATCACGGATGAACCAGCAGAGTTGGTGGGGCCTCAGAGTGGTCCTGTTCCAGAGGACGTAGCGAGGAAGTTGTTGAAGAATTGTTCTTCGTTCTTGCGGGTCTTGACTGATCCGATCACGGGGGAGGCGTTGCCGTTGGAGCCGCAACGCTATATTTTGCGGGCGGCGGAACGAGCGGTCTTGCAGGGACTTGCTGGGTGTTGTTATGTACCGAATTGTCCTCATCCGGTGTTGGATACGGAGTTGGATCATTTACGGGCTTTTGAATTTGGTGGGGCCTCGGTGATGGCGAATCTCCGTCCGGCGTGTAAACGCCATCACCTGATGAAGCACTTCAAGGATGATAAGAACCGGCGTGGGCGCCGGCGGTGTATCGATGAGCCTGAACGGCACGGGATCAAGCTCCGTGGCTGGACACCGCAAGCTACCCCGGATGGGCGGATCGGTTGGATTACCCCTGGTGGCAGGTACCGGCCACCACTGAATACCGAACCCGAGCGGCCCGAGTACCCCAAATGGCTCAAAAACCTCATCAACAAAACCACCAAGACCACCAAGACCACCAAGACCACCAAAAAATCAGCAAGCTAAGCCAGCAAGCTAACCCATTCAGACCAAACCACCCCAATCCGCAGCCGGATGGTCAACCACAACTTACGGTGCTGCCTGACTTACGGTGTGGCCACGGACCTCCGTTGGCCGCATGCAGGCTGTACCAGAGGCGCTATCGGTAACAGACGCCCTATCCACAAGGACCAGCTATTTGCCCGCTCCGGGTGGCGACTATAGCGGCCGCCGCAGGGAGCTGTAGGCTGAAACACAAACTACGTCAGGGAGCTCATGTTTCGTCGCATCACAGTTTTGCTGCTCGCACTCAGCCTCGTTGTCGGGGGGACTTCGTGTTCAGCACCTGATGATGGCACATCCACGGCCGATGCCCTCGCCAAGGCACTTACGTCTCACACCGTAGGTGATTTGAGTTTCGACAAACCATCCGCGGATGTGCAAAAAGAGCTCACCGAGATTTCCAAGGGCATCGACCCGGTCTGGCCGACGGTGGCTGTGAGCGGGGTGGCGATCACCAATGACACCGCCCGTGTTTCACTGAATTACACGTGGAAACTGCCGGATGTAGACAAGGTCTGGACCTATGCCACCGGAGCCGACATGAAGCGTGACGGCAAAAACTGGGTCATAACGTGGTCTCCCGAAATGCTCCAGCCCGAGCTCAAACCAGGTGAACGCCTTGCCATCAGCACCACCAATGGAAAGCGCGCGGGAATTCTATCCGCGGATGGCCAAGCCATCGTGAAAGACCGGACGGTGCAAATTGTCGGCATCAACAAAGACGGCCTGACCGATGCACAAGCCGCAGCCTCGGCGAAGGCTCTGGCTGCCGTGCTGGACATTGACTCTGCAGCCTATGCCGCGAAGGTCAAAGCCTACGGAGCCGTCGCATTCGTTGACGCCCTCACCTTGCGTGAGGAGGCTTTCAATGCGCTGGACAAGGACAAGCTCAACGCGGTTGAAGGCATCCTTGTCACTCGAAGCACCATGCCGTTGGCGCCGTCGCGCACCTTTGCATCAGCCATTCTGGGGTCCGTCCATGAGGCAACAGCAGAGGACATCGAGAAGTCTAAGGGCAAGATTATTGCCGGTCAGATCATTGGCTCCGGAGGCTTGCAAGCCGCCTTTGACGCTCAGCTAGCTGGTACTCCGGGCATTACCGTGAGCGCTGTTCCTGCCGCCACCGCGGATACGGCCACTGCCAGCGCTGAGGCAACGGGCGACGCCGGGACCTCGCCCGCCGATGCTGCGGCACCTCCCCGTCCCCTCTTCATCGTCGAGCCGGTGGATGGTAAGGATGTGAAAACAACCTTGGTCCCCGGGATCCAATCCGCTGCCGAATCGGCTCTGGATAGCGTCAAGACCCCCAGCTCCATTGTGGTGATGCGTCCATCCACGGGAGCCATTCTGGCCTCCGCTAACGGCCCCGATAGCGCTGGTTACAACACCGCTTTCCTGGGACAGTACGCGCCCGGTTCAACGTTCAAGATGGCCACCTCGCTTGCGCTGCTCCGCACGGGCATGGGGCCGACGTCGACGGTTAGCTGCACACCAGAATTCACGGCCGACGGCAAGAAGTTCCTCAACGCACCCGGCTACGCGCCTGAGGCGACCGGTGAGGTTTCCTTGACCACCGCCGTCGCCCATTCCTGCAACACGGCCTTCGTTTCACAATTTGAAAAGCTCTCGCAGGACAATCTGGCTGATGCCGCGGGCGCTTTGGGGATCGGTATGGAGAACGATCTGGGTCTGGACGCCTATATGGGCAACGTACCGCGTGACTCCAAGGGAACTGAGCACGCGGCATCACTGATTGGGCAGGGCAAGGTACAGGTCTCACCGCTGGCCATGGCCACCATGATGTCTTCCATGGTCAAGGGAACTGCAGTTACCCCGGTGTTGGTGGACGGGCATGACGGTAAGGCCAAGCTAGCCGCCGGTGCAGCCCTGACCACCAAGGAAGCTGGCGAACTGCGCATCCTGATGCGGGCCGTTGTAACCGATGGTTACTTGTCCACCTTGGCGGACCTGCCCGGTTCCGAAGCGATCGGGAAAACAGGAACGGCAGAATTCGGCACCGACACACCGCCGCGCACTCACTCTTGGGTCATTGCCGCTCAAGGTGACATTGCTGTCGCAGTCTTTGTTGAAGACGGAGATTTGGGTGCCATTACGGGTGGCCCGCTGGCCAAAGCTGCATTGTTGGCGGCAAAATAGCGGCCAGGTCGAGTCAACAAACAAGACTACCCCTAGGCACCCAGGAGAAGTATGCACAGCAACGAACTACCCAAGGTCAAGTTCACCCTCACGCGTTTTCGAGAAGGCTACGATCTAGCTGACGTGGACGCATTCCTCGAGCGTTTGCGCGACACCCTGAGCCAGTGGGAATCCGGACGCCCAGGAGTCATATTGTCCGCAGAAGTGGTGGAGAAGCGATTTGCTGTCACTAAGTTCCGCAATGGCTATGATCAGGATCAAGTGGATAATTTCCTGGACGAGGCCACCATCACATTGGCGGGCTATGAAAAGAATCAAACTCCCGGATACTGACGCTTCTGCGCTGAGGGCGGGCCTGCGCTCAGGCTACGCCGCCGTGAGGTCACGGTTGCGGAAACGCCAGATTCCCAGTGCCCCAAGCACCACGGCGAGCAGGGTCAGCACCGCGAGCGGCAGCATGGCCAGGCTCTCCGCGGGCATGCGGGGTACGGCACCGAACGGGGTCATCTTGATGGCGCCCTCAGACAGCGAGAACAAGGGCCCGAACGTGGCCACCAGCACGGATACGCCGTACACGGCCCAGCTCAGGCTCACGCTCAGCCGGGGCAGGAAGCCGTGCAGGAACAGCAGCGCACCCATCATCAGCAACACGGCCGGCCAGTAGGCAAAGCTTGCTCCGGCTAGGGCGGAGCCGGTTGCGGCACCGTTGGAGGAGATCCCGGTGAGCCAGCCGCCAATCAGCAGCATCACGGCGGAACCTGCCGCGGCCACGGCTATGTGCGCGGCGAGCCAGCGCGTGCGGGCAAGTGAGCCGGCCAGCTGGGACTCGAGCCGTCCCTCGGATTCCTCGGCGCGGGCCCCCGAAAGACTTTGCAGCGCAAACGCCCCGGCCAACATGGCGTTGAACAACACGAAAGTGCCCATGATGCCGTTGAGCATGTTCTGGGTGCCGCCCAGAAATGCCTGGGCATAGGGGTTTGACGGGTCCAACACCGAGGTCATGGCCTTCGCCACACTGCCGAAGAAGAGCCCTGCGACGACCGAGCCCAGCAACCAGGAAACGAGAGTGGCACGTTGCAGGCGCAGGGCCAGCCCAATGGGCGAGGCCAGCAAAGCGGTGGCATTCCCCGGGCCTCGGCGGTCAGGCAGCAGGCCCAGTCCCAAGTCCCGGCGGGATTCAACGCGCAATGCCAGTGCGCAGCAGGCCGCAGCGAAGACCACCAGGGCCAGGAACGGCCACCACATATCCTGCGAGAATGGACGCATGTTTTGGCCCCAGCCAATCGGCGAGAACCAGCTCAGGGCAGTGACCTTGGTGTCCGGGGCATTCACGTCTGCAACGGCCCGGATAAGATAGAAGACTGCCAGCACTGCCACGCCGAGGGAGTTCGCGCCCCGACTGGTGGAACTCAGCTGGCCGCACAGTGCCGAGATGCCGACGAAGGCCAACCCGACGCCGGCTATAGAACCGCCGAGCACCCATGAACCGGCGGCTGGCAGATTGTCGGACAATGCCAGCAGAGTGATCAGCAGGCCAGTGACAGTGCTGAGTCCGCCCACCACGGTGTAGTTGGCCAGGCTGAAGGCATGCCGCCCTAGTGCAGAGCCGCGCAGCAGTTCGGTGCGGCCGGCCTCCTCATCGGCGCGACCGTTGCGGGTCACCAAGAAGATGGCAGCAAAGCCCAAGGCGACGGCGAGGGTCATCCAAATTTTGATCACGAGGATGCCGCCTAGGCTGCCGGCCGCGTAGGGCAGCCCGGTCATTGCGGCAATGGCCGGGGTGTTGGCCACGTTGGCATACGCATCCCTGGCCGCCTGTGTGGGAAAGGCTTCCTGCTGCGAGGAATAGACGATGGGGATCATGAAGGCCAGGGCCAGGGCCCAGATCAGCAGCCGCAGCCAGTTGCGGCGCAAGATGAACCGCACGGACAGGCCGAATCCGGCCAAGGTTCCTGCTGAGGACCCCGCTGCAGCAGCGTGCAGATGCGGAGCCGCGATACTCATCGCGCACCTGCTGCCTGAGCTGCGGCCGTTCCGTTCCCGGCCGAAGCCGGCGTCCCGCTTGCCGACGCAACGCCGCCATAGTGGCGCAGGAACAGGTCCTCCAAAGACGGCGGGTTCGAGACAAGTTGGCGCGGGTTGAACGCGGACAGGGCCGAGAGTACTCTGCCAAGTTCCGCCTCGCCCACAGTGAACGTGGCAAGATTTCCAGCGGCTACGAGTTCGTTCACACCGGGAACCCCCGAAAGAACGGAGGCGTGACGGTCCAGCAGGACCGTCACAACCGTGCGGTGCAGATGCCGGAGCTCGTCGAGCCGCCCGGCCTCCACTGTCCTGCCTTCGCGAATGATAGTGACGGTGTCGCAGAGCTTCTCGACCTCGGCAAAGATGTGGCTGGACAGCAGCACGCTGCGACCATCCGCCTTCACCTCCTGGATGCACTCCGTGAACACCTGCTCCATGAGCGGATCTAGGCCGGATGTGGGCTCATCGAGAATCAGCAGCTCCGCGTTGGAGGCCAGCCCGGCAACGAGGGCAACCTTTTGCCGGTTCCCCTTGGAATAGCTGCGCGCCTTCTTGGTGGGGTCCAGCTCAAACCGCTCCAGCAGAGCGTTGCGCTTTGCATGGTCCACGCCGCCGCGCAGCTTGGAGAGGATGTCGATGGCCTGACCGCCGGTCAGGTTGGGCCACAGGCTGACATCGCCGGGGACGTAGGCAATGCGGCGGTGAAGTTCGACGGCGTCACGCCAGGGATCGCCGCCCAGCAGCCTTGCGGTGCCGCCGTCGGACCTTAAAAGGCCCAACAGGATACGGAGGGTGGTGGACTTCCCGGAGCCGTTTGGCCCGAGGAATCCTGCCACAGTGCCTTCATCCACCCGCAGGTTCAGCCCTGCCAGGGCGCTGGATTTCCCAAAACGCTTGTACAGTCCTGCTACCTCGACTGCCGGAACGGTGGTGGACATGGTGCTTCCTTTTACCTGATTGCAGCTTCTCCCGCGAGACCCGCGGGCGGGTTGGTTTTGGCGGCCAGATAGGCAAGATACTCGTCAAGATAGGTGCGGTCGGCAAACACGCCTTCCGTGTATACCTCCAAGGTGGGGAGCATGGCCTGGGCCATGTACTGGTCCATGACGTTCGCGAAATCATCGAGCCGGACTTCCGGGCGCATGGCCAGGTTCACGAGCATGCTGCCAATGGACTGCTGCACCATGAACCGTGCCCGGGCCTCCTCGTTGCGGCTGGGCACAACAAGCCCGCGGGCCACGGCATCAGTGGTGAAGTCCAGGGCCTCCGCCACCATGTTGTCCACAAACGTGCGCCCCGCCGGGCTGCCGTCCTGGACGCTGCGCAGGATGTAAACCATGAGCACTCCGCCGTCGCGGGATGCCGGCAACTGTGCAAACAGGCCGGTGGGCGGGGTGTTCATACTGTCGACCTTGAGTACGCGATAACGCTCCAGGACGGTGGCGTCGCACTCGTCGCGCAGTTCCTCCTTGGAACCAAAATGGTGGCGGACCAGTCCGGCGCTGACCCCTGCCCGCGTGGCGATGGCACGCAGGGATTCACCGAACCCCCGTGCGGCGAAGCACTCGATGGCGGCATCCCGCAACCGAGCCCGGCCGGTCAAATCCTCATGAGTTGTACTCATGCACAGCAGACTACTCGCATGTATAGGCCACGGCAATGGATATTGCAGTTCATGGGGTTAGGCTGGCTCCATGGAGACAGTTACACCGATTGCGCCGTTGGAAGATGCCTGCACCGTGGTCATTGTGCGCGATGGCAAGCTGGGCCTGGAAACGTTGATGTTGGAGCGCCCCACCACCAGCAGCTCCTTTGGTGGTGCGTGGGTTTTTCCGGGTGGGAAAGTAGATCCCGAGGATCGCATCGACACATCCGGTACTGCCTTGGATGATCTAGCAGCGGCGCGTGCGGCAGGTCTGCGTGAATTAGCCGAGGAAACCGGGCAGCAGCTCCGTCCCGAAGGGCTGGTCTGGCTTTCGCAGTGGACGCCCAGGCAAGCGATCGCGCGCCGGTTCCGGACGTGGTTCATGCTGGCGCCTGCCAGCCCGGAGCCGATCGTGCTCAATCCGGGCGAACACGAACGCTTCACCTGGCTGGCCCCGTCCCTGGCGCTCGAGCTCCACGCCAAAGGTGAAATGAAGCTGGTGCCGCCTACCTGGGTCACTTTGCACAACCTGGACGGCGCCGCCTCCGTGGCGCAGGCGATCACCGAAGCGAAAGCTCGCACAGTTTTTGCCTACAACACACATTTACTGATGCCCGCTAGAGGGAGCCAGCCTGACGGGGTCCTCTGGGCAGGCGATGAAGCTTACCCGGACCAAGCCGGTGGTGGCACGGTTCCCGGCGCTCGGCATAGGCTGACCACTAAGGCGCTGCCGTGGGTCTTTGAACGGACTGCACTTTGAACGTACTGGGATTGACCAGCTGGGATTTGACCAGCACGGGCAGGGATAAGAAACTACAAGGGATCGGGATACGGCAATGAAGAAGCACTGGAGTGAAATAAGTACGGGGCGGCGTTGCGCCATAGTGATAGCGGGGATCGCTCAGCTGGTGCTGCAGGGAGCAGCCCTGCGGGACATCGCCAAGAGAACCCCAGCGCAGGTCAATGGTCCCAAGGCGGGCTGGGTAGCGGCGTCGTTCATTAACTTCTTTGGGCCCGTGGCCTACTTCGCCAAGGGCCGGAAGAAGTAGCGAAACAAGCCGCCAGACTAGAGCAAGCCGAGTTCGGCTACGGCGTCACGTTCGGCCTGCAGCTCTGCCACGGAGGCGTCAATGCGGAGACGGGAGAACTCGCTGATCTCCAACCCCTGCACAATGGTGTAATCGCCGCCGGCAGTGGTCACAGGAAATGAACTGACAAGTCCCTCGGGCACGCCATAGGAGCCGTCAGAGGGGACAGCCATGCTGGTCCAATCACCAGCCGGGGTGCCGTGGACCCACAACCTCATATGTTCGACGGCGGCATTGGCAGCCGAAGCGGCCGAGGAACCTCCCCGCACGGAGATGATTTCGGCGCCGCGCTTGGCCACCCGCGGGATGAACTCCTCGGCAATCCACCGCTGCTCTACCAAGGAAATTGCCCGCACTCCTCCCACCGTGGCGTGGCTGATGTCCGGGTATTGGGTGGCCGAATGGTTGCCCCAGATAGCCAAATTCCTGATGCGCGAAACCTCGGAGTGGGTCTTGGCGGCGAGCTGGGCCACTGCTCTGTCGTGGTCCAGGCGGGTTAGTGCCGTGAAGCGCGAGGCGGGGATGTCCGGAGCGTGGGAAGCGGCAATCAAGGCGTTGGTGTTGGCAGGGTTGCCCACCACGACTACCTTGAGATCGGGTGCCGCGCCTGCGTTCAGTGCTCTACCTTGAACGGAGAAGATGCCACCGTTGGCGCTGAGGAGATCGGCTCGCTCCATACCCGGCCCCCGTGGACGTGCGCCCACCAGCATGGCGATGTTGGCGCCGTTGAACGCTTGAGCTGGGTCGTCAAAGACCTCTAGCCCCGCCAGCAGCGGAAACGCGCAGTCCATGAGTTCCAGGGCCGTGCCCTCTGCAGCTTTGGTGGCTTGCGGGACTTCCAACAAGTTCAGCCTGACCGGCACATCCGGGCCCAACATGGCCCCCGATGCAATCCGGAAAAGCAACGCATAACCGATCTGGCCAGCGGCGCCGGTGACAGTGACTGTGACGGGAGCGGGAGCAGGTGCATTCATGGCGCCAGTCTAGCGCCGGAAGCGCCACTTTTGGCTAGGTTGCCCGCCTCTTTGAAGCAGCGTGCACCAATTGAGTTGGCTACATCTGCCCGGGATGGACAGACACTACTGGCGGGGCCCGGATGCCGTGAGGCAATGGGAGACAAGAAGCGCAGGATCAGACGCCGCTAGATTACGTACCGCCGGATCAAGCACCGCAGGATCAAGCACCGCAGGGGATGACTCCGCCGGATCTGATGCAGCCGAATACTACGGCGGAGCAATGGCTGTGCTGCCCCTCCCTGTCCCTCTATTCGTGGCACAGGGCGAGACTGACACTTTGGTGATTCCGGCGGTCCAGGACAAGTACGTTGCAGCTCGCTGCGCCGCCGGCCAGAAGCTCATGTACAAGAAATATGCGGGCAAGGATCACTTGGGCGTGGTCACTGAGGGGTCACCTCTACTGGTTGACTTGATCGATTGGAGCAAGGTCCGCATCGCCGGGGCTGCTGCAGAAAGTAACTGTAGCGAGCTGCCGTAGCGGTTCTTGGACCTAACCGTATTCAGCGGCCCTTGCAGCCTTTCTTTAGCAGTCTTGAACGAATAAATGGTGTGGGTGGTCAGCAGATTCTGCTGACCACCCACACCATTTATGCGGTCCTTTTTATTCGGTCCCTTTGCCTAACATCTAGGCGTGGGAGGAGTTCCTCTTGCGACGGCTGATGAGTGTGACTGCTCCAGCCAATAGCAATAGCAATCCGCCCAGCAGGAACGGAGTGCTGCCTGCTCCTGTCGAAGCCATGTCATCGGCGTTGGAACCGCCAGCTGGTGCACTGCTTGCGGGTGCCTGTGTCTGCGATGCGGTGCTACCGGGAGTGGTGCTGGAACTAGTGGTGCTCTCGACTGCTGTCACCGTCAGGTCGACCCTGGCCTCGACGGCTTCGCCGTTGACGTCTTCACCTGTGATGATCACGGTGTGGGCTCCTGCCGGAACATTGGCTGGGAGTTTGACCGTCAGGGACACCACGCCGTTGTCAGCAACCACGGACACACCCAGAACAATGGGGTCCGAGTGCAGCGTAAATGTGGCAGAAGATCCCGGTTTGAAGTTGCTTCCCGTGATGGTCAGCGCCTGCCCTGGTGCCACCGATTCATCGTTCACCGATGCAGTGGGTGCGCCGTCCGAGGGAACCGTCGGTGCCACAGTGGGTTGCATGGTCGGCTGCGCCGTCAGGTCACCGGTGGGTGCGGTGGTCGGTTCCACAGTCGGTGCCGCAGTGGGTTCTCCGGTGGGTGCGGTTGTCGGTTCTGCCGAAGGGCCAGTGGTCGGCTCGCTTGTCGGTTCCACGGTGGGCTCAACTGTCGGCCGAACCGTCGGCTCGCTTGTCGGCCCAACCGTCGGCTCCGTGGTGCCGGGCACGGTACCGCCAATGTTGACCTCGGCACCGCCAGCAAAGGCGTTGCCCGCTATCGAAGTCAGGGCCACTAGTTTCACATACCGGCCAACCTTTCCGCCGTCCACCGGCACAAGCTGTGCACGGGTGAGGTCCAGGAAGGAACCTGACGCCACCTTCTCACCAAACTCTGTGGGGCTGCCAGAGACGTAGAGTTCGTAGTCCTTGATCTTGCCGTTGGAGTTTGACTGGCGCTGGGTGTATTCAAAGCCGGTGAAAGCGTAGCTCTCGCCCAGATCGAAGACCACCGAGTGTGGGAACACGCCCGCGGTGCCCTGCCACTGGGTGTGCCAGAAGGTGTCGGTCTTGCCATCCAGCAGGGCGGCTGCCGGGCCGTTGGGTGCGGTCTCGCCGGTCAGCTCCTGAGAGGTGACGGACTTGATGGAGATCTCGCCCTGCGGAATCAGGTTCTCCAGCGGGACCAGCTTTGATTCGACCGTGATGGTGTCGCTTGCGATGCGCTCGCCCTGGGTTGCCAGGACAGTGTGGGTGCCGCTGTACACATTCGGGTAGACCGGCAGCTGGAACGTGATCTTGCCGTCGGCGCCGGGCAGGACCGAGCCCACACGGTTGCCGCCCAGGGTCAGGACAACGTACTTGCCGGGCTCAAAACCTGTCAGCGTCGTTTCACCGCGGTAGCCGGCCTTCACCACATCGTCGGTGGTGATCAGGGTGGGATTCTGCGAGGAGTCCCACGCCGGAGGCGTGGCAGGATCGGCCGTGCCGGCGGCAACTGCCACGGTGAACCTGGCCTTGGTGCCGTTGGAAGCTGTCAGGGTGCCAGTGTAGTTGCCTGCGGCAGCATAGCTGTGGGTGCCCTTGAGCTGGTAGAGGCTGCCAGCCGAGAGTGAATTGCGTGCCTGGTCCGTGGCAAAGGTAGCCGGTGTGGCGGCAGAGCCGTCGCCCCAGTCAACGCTGACGCCAAGGTCGCCGATGATGCTGGAGGCGCTCACGCCGTCGGCATCGTCAGCAGTGTCAACCGCTATCGTGGAGCCGTCGGCGGAAATCTTGGTGCCGGGTGCTGCGAGCAGCCCCACGTTCAGGTTCAGGGACTTGCCCGGTGCCACGGCATTGACCGTGCCAGCCATGGACGAGCGCCACTTGGCATTGTTGCCGTCATAGAAGTTGGTGCCGTTGGTCAGCATGCGCTGGCCCATGGAGGCCATGCGCACCTTGAAATCGTTCACATTGCGCTGGACCTGCGGGGTCCAGCCAATCTCGGCAAAGGAAATGACACGGGGGAAGGCCAGGAATTCAGCCTGCTCGCCGCCGCGGATGGTCTCGGACCACTGCGCAGCTTCAACACCCAGAATCACGTTGTCGGGCAGGTTGGCGCCGTTGTCCTTCACTGTGCCGGCCGGATCCCAGTCGTAGTATTTCGGGAAGTCGCCCGTGCCGGCCCAGGTCAGGCCGATCGGGGTCTTGGAGTTGTACTTCATGTCAATGTAGGACGTGGAGCCGTTGGAGACCATGAGCTTGGCGCCCTTGTTCTTGATGGCGTTCAGGGTGTCCGCGGTGCCACCGGTCCAGTACTGGATGCCGTCGCCGGGGGTGAGGCCGGCGATTGCTGCTTCGTTCCAGCCGATCGGCTTCTTGCCAAGGCCGTGAACAGTGTCCACCGTCTTGGTGATGAACTTGATGTAGTCATCGTGCTGCGTCGAGTGCGACTCGTCGCCGCCCACGTGCACGTAGTCGCTGGAGCTCATTTCGGCAATCTGGCCGAACACGTGCTCCATGAAGTTCCAGGTGGCAGGAAGATCCACATCCAGCGTGGACTGGCCAACGTTTCCGGTGCCATCGGCCGGGACCACGCCCCACTCGTCGACGCCGGGTTTGGTCTTGGCCGAGTTCAATTCCGGGATGGCGTGCAGGATTGCCGAGGTGTGCCCAGGCACGTCAATCTCGGGGATGACCTCAATGTGGCGCTCGGCGGCGTATGCCACGATGCCCTTGTACTCGTCCTGCGTGTAGTAGCCGGTGTGGCCCAGCTCGTCCTGGTAGCTGAGGTTCTTCGTCACGGCTGTCTTGCCGGAGATTTCAGTCAGCTGGTTGTAGTCGATCGTGTCGCCGGCCTTCTTGCCGTCGTTGGTGATCTGGATGCGCCAGCCCTGGTCGTCCGCCAGGTGGAAGTGCATGGTGGAGATCTTGAAGGCCGCCAGGGAGTCGAGGACGTGCTTGACCTCATCGACGGTCTTGAAGTCGCGGGCCACGTCGAGCATCATGCCGCGCTTCTCAAAGCGGGGTGCATCTGAAATTTTTACGGCGGGTGCGGTCCAGTCGGCGATGACCGCTTGCTTGGATTCGATGAACGCGGGGAACAGCTGGCGCAGCGTCTGGATGCCGTTGAACACGCCGTCGCTGGTGGGGGAGGTGATCTTGGCGCCGGTCACGGCGCCAACATTGAGGGTGTATGCCTCGCTCTGCAGCTGGTCACCGAGGTTGGGGATGACACCCGGGATCTGGAGAAGAACGACGTCGTCCGCGTCACCTGAGGTGCCTTGGACAACGGGCAGAGCCAGCCCGGTTGAGGTGCGGAAAATGTTGGCGAGGTACTGTGCCGTCGCCATGGTTTCGGCGTTGTTGGCCACAATCCTCGAGCCAGCACCCAGCGTGAAGGGTGCTTCCGCGGGGGCTTCAAAGTTCACGGGCAGAGGGATCAAATTGATACTCTCGGCCGGTGTGCTCGGGGTGGCAACAGGTCCGTCCCACACTTCAAATTCCCACATAGACATACCGTACTTGGTTCCCTCAATGGGGGTGCGGTCAATACCCTGCATGCGCACGTACTGGTAGGCGTTGCCGGCAACGGCTGCGCTGAGCTTCTGCGTGTCCCGGGCACCGCAAGCGGGCGCGATAACTCCGCTTGCGTCCACGAACGTGAGTCCATCCGTGGAGACCTGCAGCTTGTACTTAGCTGCGCAAGCCGCTTCCCAGCCAATCGTCACATGGTCAATCACTGTAGGGGCGGCAAGCTTCACCGTGATGTTGGCGTTGTCGGCCTTGTTGGAGGACCAACGTGACTGCTGGGTGTTGGGCTTGGTGGCATCGCTGTTGCCATCTATGACTTGGGCCGGGCCCCATTGGCTGGGGACTTCCTGGCCCGAGGCCGTCACGGTGCCGCCCGCGGAAGCGAGGGCAACATTTTTACCCAAGGGAGCAGCTATGCCCCAGACTTCCAACTCAAAAAGCGAAATACCCCACTTGGTGCCCCCAATGAGTGTCCGATCCACGCCCTGCATGCGCACGTACTGGTACAAATTGTTGGCCAGTTCAGACTTGATGGTCTGGGTGTCCGGGGATTCAGGGGAACAGCTGGGACGGGAAATGACATCTGTTGCATCAACAAAGGTGGTGCCGTCAGTGGAAACCTGCAACTTGTACTTGGCTGCGCAGGCTGCCTCCCACTTGATGACTACCTTCTCGATGGCAACCGGCTTAGCCAACTTGACCGTCAACGCGGCAGTATCTGAGTAGTTGGAGGACCAGCGGGTGGTGGCGTCTCCATCGGTGGCTGATTCGCTGCCGTGACTGCTCTCTGATTCATTCCCGGAGGAGGTCACGGTGGCACCGGCTGATGCCAAGGCAAGATTTGTTGAAACAGCATTTGCAGCGGCGGGGCTGACCGGGGCGGCTGTGACAGGTGGGGCTGCCATGGTTAAGAGCATGGCCGGCGTCACCACCGCCATGGCAAGAGTCTTCTTCCAGATGGAACGCACGTAGTCATCCTTTGCTGAATTTTGAGATGCACATCACAAGTCACTAGATGTTATCCATATCAAACAGTGAAATGGAAGAGGGGCAACGTAGCGCCGGACCGGCTAAGCATTCCCTTTGAAGGTCTTTAAGCATGGAATCAGACGGCCCGGTAGGGAGCCTGCAGCAGGTGATTCACGAAAAAACGTTATCCAAAACTTGTCGTCGTCATTCCGGCTGTAGCCCCAGTAGTAAGCGGGCGGCAAAAAGCGCGCCATCCCCAGTGAAATTACGGGGACGGCGCGCTGGGTGAAATTTAGCCCACAGCAACTAAGGGGGCTGAGATAACTTCTTACAAGGTTACGGTGGCCAGATCGAATTCGAGGCGCTGGAGGCGCTCGCGGTCAAGGCCCCCGTTGGGCTTGCCCAGGTTGACCACCATGAAGGACTTGTGGGTGGAACCGGCGTTGAACTCGGCGTCAACACCGGCGGAGTCGAAGCCTGTCATGGGGCCAACTGCCAAACCTGCGGCGCGGGCTGCCAGGATGAAGTAGCCGGCCTGCACATGTGCGTTGTTGTTACCGGAAGCAGTGCGGGATTCAGCGTTTGCCTCAAACATGGGCATCAGCATGTCGGCCATGTGCGGAGCCGTGGTGGGCATGAGGGAGTGCCATTCGGTGTTGAAGCTCAACACGGCCACCATGGGAGCTGTCAGGGTCTTGGCCTTGTTGCCGTCCATCATGTGCTCAACAAGACGCTCGCGTGCCTCGGCCGATCGCACCCACATAATCCGCAGCGGCTGGCCGTTGAATGCGGTGGGTCCCATCTTGGTCAGGGCGTAGATGGCCTGCAGCGTCTCGTCTGAAATCTCCTCATCGGACCAGCTGTTGGCGGTGCGGGCTTCCAGGAACAACGCCGCCGCGGCATCGCCGTCCAGAATGAGTTCCTTGTGGAGGAAAGTTTCGGTGGCAATGTCGATGCTCATGAGCCCAGCTTTCAATAAATTAGGTGTCAGTATTCGTCTTGTTCAGCGTTCATTGGGGATGGTTTTGTTTCTCGTTTTGCTATGACATGACTCACAGTGTCAAGATGGCGGGACTGGCCAACGCAAAGGAGCGGCAGATTCATGAGCCCATGGACTATCCGGGATTTCCATTCACAAGATGTTGAGGGCATTCTGGCCCTCTGGCAGACATTGCGCGACAACGGAGTGCAGCCGGTGTACGACCTGTCCGAGGTGCTGGCCTCTTGTGAGAAGGACCATGCCGTTGTTGCCGTTCAGGGTGAGAACATAGTTGGCGCAGCTGTGGGCCGCGCCGCTCATGATCAGGGTTGGATCGTTTTCCTGGCTACCTTGCCCAGTTTTCGTGGGCGAGGCATTGGCACGCTGCTGCTGGCCGCCGTCGAGAATCGCATGGCCGCTCATGGCCTGAACAAGCTATCGGCCTTGATGCCGGAGACCGAAACCCGAGTGGAGGCCTTCACCAACAGGGGTTTTGTGGTCAAGAAGAACCTGCGTTACTTTGAACGGCATATCCCCGTCCAACGTGCTGAACTTGGTGTCCTGGAGGAACTCGGCGGCCGGGTCTTGCCGCGGGATCTCTGGGATCGCGTGGCCGGCATGACGGCCGAGAAGGAACTGCTTGAGCGCCGGCTGGTGCTGCCCTTGGCGGAGTCAGAACTTGCGGAAGAATTCGGGGTGGTGCCGCCCCGCGCCGTTGTACTTTTCGGTCCACCCGGGACGGGGAAGACCACCTTTGCCAAGGCCATTGCCTCGCGGTTGGAGTGGCCCTTTGTGGAAGTATTCCCGTCGCGGCTGGCGGGGGAGCCGGGCGGTTTGGCCGGGGCGCTGCGCCAGACCTTCCTGGACGTCGCCGAGCTGGAGCATGCAGTGGTGTTTATCGACGAGGTTGAGGAGATAGCCTCACAGCGATCGGGGGAGCCGCCGTCGCCCATGCAGGGCGTGACCAACGAGCTGTTGAAGATCATCCCGGCCTTCCGGGACCAGCCCGGCCGACTGCTGGTATGTGCCACGAACTTCATCCGCTCGCTGGATTCGGCGTTCCTGCGCCACGGGCGATTCGACTACGTGATCCCGATCGGGCTGCCCGACGCTCAGGCCCGCACCGCCATGTGGAACCGTTTTATCCCCGCCCATGTTGTTGCCAACATTGACGTCGAGGCGCTCGTGGCGGCCAGCGTCGGATTCTCGCCAGCCGACATTGAGTTCGCCGCTCGCAGCGCCTCCCAGCGTGCTCTGGAAAAGGCCATGTTCGACGGCGGTTCCGCCTCAGGTGGGCCGGGTGCCTCCGTAGGTGAGAACTCACAGGCCCGTGGCCCGGTGACGGCCGACTACCTCGAAACCATTGCCGAAACGAAGGCCACCGTCAGCGATGCTGTCGCCGCCGACTTCCTGGAAGACATCGCAGCACTCGCCAGGACGTAGGCGCAGCTGTTCCTACAACCAGGTCTTCTTTTTGAAGATGATGTACATGCCGAAGCCCACCAGGAACATCAAGATCAGCGCAAAGGGGTAGCCAAAGGCCCAGTGCAGTTCCGGCATGTTCTCAAAGTTCATGCCATAAATGGAGCCGACAAAGGAGGGGGCAAACAAAATCGCGGCCCAGGAAGAGATCTTTTTCATCTGCTCGCTCTCCGCCGCGTTGGCCTCATTCTGACGGTTGGCTGTCAGCGTGCCATCCACCGTTAGGGCGTTCGCCAGCAGCTGTCGGAACGAATCCGCCCGTGCCGTAACGGACTCAACATGGTCTTCAACATCGCGTAGGTAGCGCTGAAGTTCAACATTCACGTGGTACTTGTCAAAGCCGCCCTTGAGTCGAACAAGCATGTCGCGCAGCGGGTGGATGGCACGCTGGAACTGAATGACCTCACGGGAGAGCTGGTAGATCCGTCGAGAAACTGTGGGATCTCCGGCGAATAGCTGGTCTTCAATCTCGTCGATGTCATTTTCCAGACCATTGACCACGGGCTGGTAATCGTCCACTACCTGATCCATGATTGCGTACAGAACAGCCTCCGGACCCATGGCCAGAAGCTCGGGATCGGCCTCGAGTCGGGTGCGAGTGGAGGCTAAGCCGGGGGTTTCCGCGTGGCGGATGGTGACCACAAAGTCCTTGCCGGTAAAGACATGTAACTCGCCAAACTCCACTGATTCATTCTCATCGATGTATCTGGCGGGACGAAGTACTGTGAAGAGAACGTCGTCGTACCTCTCCAGCTTGGGGCGCTGGTGGGCCATGATGGTGTCTTCCACAGCAAGTTCATGCAGCGAAAACTCGGCGGCAAGAGAGGTCATTTCCGCCTCATCGGGGCGGAACATGCCAATCCAGGCCATCCCCCGCAGGCGTCCATGACCTCGTAGGTCTGCTCGAGGTTGATGGGATCGGCGAAGCGCAAGCCGTTCACGTATACGGCATTGTCAATGATGGTCACTTGCCCATTATGGGTCAGGTGCGTGAGATTTGTGTGCCGGTACTAATCCAACGGGCCCGTGTGCCCCGGAATGTGCTTGAAGACCAAGGTTGTCTCAGTGTGTCCCACCGCGGGATCGGTGGTCAGATTATCAAGAACCCAGTCGCGCAGGGCGTCGGTATCGCGGACGGCAATGTGCAGCAGGTAGTCCACGGAGCCGGAGGTATGGAAAGTGGAAAGCACCTCGGGCAGCAGCGGAACACGTCCGGTGAAGGTGTCGATCTCGTCCCGGTCATGAGCCCGTAGCCGCACCGCGATCAGAGCCTGCACGGCGCGGCCGATCGAGGCGAGGTTCAGTTTGGCTTCAAACCCCTCAATGGCGCCGCGTTCCATGAGGGCGCGGGTGCGCATCAGGGCGGTGGACGGGGCAATGCCCACGGCGTCGGCAAGATCGCGGTTGGTGATCCGGGCATCAGCCACCAGAGTGTCAATGATCTGGCGGTCGACGGCGTCCAACGGCTCGGCGTGGAGGCTAGGCTGGGAGTTATCGCGCCGAACGTTCTTCGCTGGTGATGCCATGGGATCCTCCAAGGTAGGCGTAATGTGCCGAGATGAACGTGATTGTAACGTCCGTTAGTTCGCCATCCTAGCAAATTTCCGAACAATTGCCCGAACGCCATGGGGATGACTGGATCGTGAGTTCCGCAGCCTGTCACCGGCGTGGCGGATGCCCTAGAGTTCGTGCAGGAATTCCGCAATGATGGTCGCTGCCGGACCGGCTTGGGCGTCTTTCCAACCTGTCCCGGCCCACAGGTTCACAGCCCGCGGATCATTCGCTGCTGCCGCGGCCGCCCGCAGCGGAGCTGTCAGGAAATGAACCTCGGGATAGGCGTCAGGGGCGGTTGCCGTGTGATCGCGGAGAAAATCGTTGACCAGAGCACGGGCCGGCTTACCGGTAAAGGCCCGGGTCATGGCTGTGTGCGTGTAAGCGGGGTCCGCCAGGGCGTTCTTGTGAAGCGGCCGGGCCCCGCTCTCATCGGTACGGATCAGGGCAGTCCCGAGGGCCACCGCAATGGCTCCGGCGGCCAGAGCGGCTTTGGCCTGCGCCGGAGAACTGACGCCGCCTGCACCCACCAAGGGCAGGCGCACGGCAGAACGAACTTCGGCCAGCAGCTGTGGCAGCGTTGCGTGTGCGCTGGTTGAGCCCCCACCGGGGAGGAACGCTGCTGTGTGCCCACCTGCGCTGGCGTGCTGCACCACCAGCGCATCAACTCCCGTGGCCGCTGCTGCCGCAGCCTCTGGCGCCGACGTCACGGATGCCACCACCCGTGTACCGACCCTATGCAGCTGAGCAACCACTTCGGCCGGCGCAAGGCCGAAGGTAAAACTGACCACAGGAACAGGTTCGGCCAGCAGTAACGCAATCTTTTCGTCCCAGAAATCCTGCACCCGTGGATCCTGTTGGGGTGGCGCCGTCAGGGGCACCTCGGCGCCATACCGGGAAGCGGTGGCAAGCAACTCTGACCGGTAGGCGGCGAGCTCGAGCGCGGCGCTGGCAGCCAGCGGCGTTGACCGCGGAACGAACAAATTCACGCCAAAATCAACCCCGGTGGCACGCAACGGTGCCATGTGGGCGGCGAGTTGCTCAGCGGTCTTATACCCACCGGCGGCGAAGGCAAAGGCACCGGCGACCTGGGCCGCCAAGGCGAGTGCCGTCGTCGTAGTTCCGCCAGCCATGGGTGCGGCAATCAAGGGTGTCATGAACATGCCATTAGTCTAGAGGTGTGAACAAAAACACCTTAAAAACTCCCTCCGCTCCGTCGCGCTTTGTGGGCCTGGATATTGGCGGCTCGAAGACGCGCGGGATCGTCTGGACGGACGGCGCGGTCACCAGCGACGCCAGCGTGGGCAGCACTAATGTGCAGAACGAACGCCCCGAAACGGCCGTGGAGAACATGGCAGCACTCTTCGCGAAGCTCAATGTTGACGGTGTCACTCACGTTCTGGCTGGTGCCGGCGGGGTGGACACGGACGACGACGCCTCCGCGCTGAGGAGCCTGATCGCACCTTTTGTGCCGGGTGCGCAGCTTGAGGTGGTGCATGACACGCGCTTGTTACTGGCCGCTGCGGGTGCAACCTCGGGGGTGGCCGTGATCGCCGGAACGGGCTCCGCCGCTTGGGGCATCAACGAAACAGGAGAGCAGGCTCGAGCTGGTGGCTGGGGCTATTTGCTCGGCGATGAGGGCAGCGGGTATTGGTTGGCGCGCGAAACCGTGCGGTACAGCCTGCGGCGGATGGATGCCGGGGCGCCCATTGACGCCCTGACGTCCGCACTGCTTGACTACTGCGGGCTGAATGAACCGCAGTCCCTGATTGCCCATTTCCATCAAGGCACGTCACGGCGCTACTGGGCTGCGGCTTCACCGGTGATTTTCGCGGCGGCCGAAAACGGCCACGAGCATGCGCTGATGCTCGTGGACCGCGCGGGAGCAGATTTGGCCCAGATGGCCGCAGAAGTTGCCGGCCAGCTGAGGATCGCCGGTCCCGTGGTGCTGGGAAGTGGCATGGGCAGCAATGTCCCGGCGCTCCAGGACGCGTTCAGCTCCCATCTGGCTCAGCGCGGGCTCCACGACGTGCAGATCCTGCGTCAGGACCCCATTTTTGGCATCCCGCTCCTGATGGCACCGGCTCTGGCTTAACCAGAGCAGATTTAACCAGAGCAGCTTTAGGGGGCTGGCGGGGGAGCGGTGCTCGCCCGCACCATGAGGCTCGGGGCTACCAAGTCCGGGGGTGTGCTGATTTCCGGGTTGGTGATTTGGGCGACCAGACGCTGCACTGCACGGCGGCCGGTGTCCTCGAAGGACTGGCGGACAGTTGTCAGTGGCGGGTTGGAATATGCTGCCAGATCAATGTCATCGATCCCCACCACGGAAACGTCTTCGGGGATGCGCCGGCCCAGCTCGGTGAGGGCGCGGATGACACCAAAGGCCATTTCATCACTGGCCACGAAGATGGCTGTTACCTCGGGCATGCGTCCCAAGATCAGGCCGTTGTGGTAACCGGACTCCGGGCTCCAGTCACCGTGTAGTTCCGGCGGAACCTCGCAGCCGGCCTCTTGCAAGGTGCGCCTCCAGCTATTCAAACGGCTCGAAGCGTCCGACCATTCAAGGGGGCCGGCAAGATGCCACACGGTCTTATGGCCCAGGTCCAGAAGGTGTTTGGTGGCCATAACGGCTGCCAGGTCTTGGTCTACACCCACCATGCGATCACCCATGCCTGAAGAACCGTCAGTGTTGACAGTGGGTATACGCGCGGTGATCTTGGCAACCTGCTCCACGGCTTCTTGCAGCGGGGCAGCAATGATGATGCCGTCCACGCCCTGGAAGACCAGACGACTCACGGCGTCGATCACGCTCTGCGTGCTCAGGCTGGACGTCACGGAATTCACTGTGTAGCCAGCCTCGCGGGCGCCCAACTCAACACCCAGAGCCAACGATGAACGTGAGTAATTATTGGTGGCCAACGTCAGCACGCCAATGGTCTTGGACCGTCCGGTCACCAAGGCCCGGGCCGTGTTGTTGCGGCGGTAGCCCAGCTCGTCAATGACGGCCTGCACCCGCCGGCGCGTACTGTCCTGAACATTGGGGTGCTCGTTGAGTACTCGCGATACCGTTTGCGCGGAGACACCCGCCGCAGCCGCGACGTCCCGCATTGCTGGACCGCGGTCATATTGCTGCGTACTCATATTCTTCCTTGGGGTGGGCGGGCCTTGGCCGGGATAAAACTGGAGGTTGACTGTGGGGCCAAGTCTAGTTGTTAGCATGTAACATACAGTGAATTCGCCTAAAATTGGCGGGTCATATTCTCATTATTGGTATGCTGGCGCTAGGATTGTTATCCATAACAGATTTGCTGCTTTTTTACGTCTACCTTGTGCCAGGAGTTTAGTTGTCAACGTTTGTGACCTCGTCAGGTACTGCCCGCGTTAGTAGTGCCCTCGGGGCGGAAGACTCGGCTGCTCCGGCCCAGGCGTCGGCGCCTGCACAGGCACTGAGCTACTCGGATCGTTTGCTCTTCAAGAACGGACATCCGCACCGCATCATTGCCGGCGCCATCCACTACTTCAGGATTCACCCTGAGCAGTGGCAGGACCGGATCGACCGTCTGGTGACCCTGGGCGTCAATACGCTGGACACGTACGTGGCCTGGAACTTCCATCAGCCGTATGCCGATGTGGCCCCCGACTTTACCGGCTGGAAGGATCTGGCCAAGTTCATCACTCTGGCGGGGGACTCTGGGTTGGATGTCATTGTGCGCCCCGGGCCCTACATTTGCGCCGAATGGGACAACGGGGGCTTCCCCTCCTGGGCCATTTCCGATCCCGAGATGGTGCTGCGATCATCTGATCCGTTATTCACCAACGCGGTGGAACGATGGTTCGACCAGCTGGTGCCTGTCATTGCGCCGCTGCAGGCCTGCAATGGCGGCCCCGTGATTGCTGTCCAAATTGAAAATGAGTATGGCAGCTACGGCGACGACCAGGAATACTTGCGCTGGAACCGTAAAGCCCTGCTGGATCGCGGTATTACCGAGATGCTCTTCACGGCCGACGGCGGCACCGACTACTTCCTCGATGGCGGCGCCTTGCCGGATACCTGGGCCGCGGCAACGCTTGGATCCAGAGGCGAGGAGGCAGACGCCATCTGGGAACGCCGTCGTCCGGGTGAACCGTTCTTCACCGTTGAGTTCTGGAACGGTTGGTTTGACCACTGGGGCGAAGACCACCACACCCGCGCCGGTGTAGACGCGGCGTCCGAAGCCAGGAAAATCCTTGACGTTGACGGATCCATCTGCCTCTACATGGCCCACGGTGGCACTAACTTTGGTCTGGGGTCCGGGGCCAATCACGACGGCGCCATCCAACCCACCATCACCAGTTACGACTCCGATGCGCCCATTGCCGAGGACGGCCGCCTGACCGAAAAATTCCATGCCATGCGGGAAGCATTCTTTGCAGCCTCAGGACGCGAGCTCACCCCCATCCCCGAGCATTTGGAACGGCCAGCACCTGTCATCCCGGCCTGCACCTTTGAGCTGAGCCGTGGCACGGCCCTGTTGGACTTTGTCCGCGCCATTAAGCCGGTGCACAGCGTCAAGCCGCTGTCCTTTGAAAAGCTTGGACTTGACCGTGGCCTGGTCCATTACAGTGCCAAGGCGGTTCTACCCGCAGGTGAGGCCACTATCAAGATTCGCGGGCTGCATGACCGCGCCTATCTTTGGGTGGACGGTAACTACGTGGGTGTGTTGACGGACGCCAACGGCGAGACCGGCGTGAACGTCACTACCGGTGGGGGACTGGCCGCACTGGAAATCCTCGTGGAGAACCAAGGGCGCATCAATTACGGGCCGTTCTTTGGTCAGGGCAAGGGAATTTTGGATGGCGTCTTGATCAACCAGCGCTACGTCTTCCAGTGGGATCAGCGCCCCGTCAACTTGGAAATGCCCTTGGCGGAGCTGCTCCACGTAGCTGCCGACTCCGTGGCTACCACGGCGTCTGGTTCTATTGCGTCTGGTTCTACCAGGTCAGCTGAAACCGAGTCAGACCCGGCTGGCGCGGGGTACTTCCACGGTGAACTGCACATTGGTGAACCGGCCGATACTTACCTAGCCCTTCCAGGCTTTGGCAAAGGTGTGGTCTGGGTGAACGGATTCTTGCTGGGCCGTTTCTGGGAGGTGGGACCGCAGGTGACGCTTTATGTTCCTGCTCCGTTGCTGACGGCCGGTGCAAACACGATCACGGTGCTTGAGTTGGAACACGGCGGGACGCACGGCGAACTCCTCGAAGAAGCCAATTTGGGTCTGGTCGGGGTAACGTATATTGAGGATTTGGGGTAGCCGCAGCTAGCTAACCAAGCAGTCAAGAATTCAGTCAATATAGCAGTCAACGTCAGGGAGTTGCAGGTGCGCAAGAGGCTAGTTGCCGCACTCAGTGCGTGCCTGGTGCTGGGTACACTCGCCGCCTGCACTCCCGAACCCATCGTGAGCATCCCCAACAGCTCACTGTCGGAAGAGGCGCCGGTGCTGAAGATATCCGCGCCGGTGTCTCCCTCAGGTGCCAGCGTCCAAGAAGGCCTCTTAGTCTCACAGGTCTATGCGGCGGCAATCAAGGCAGCCGGAATCCAGGCCGTGGTGGAACCCGCCGCGGCAACGGCCAAGGAGCAAATCTCCAGTTTGGAAACAGGCGGCAGTGACATTGCTCCTGCGTACTCACGGGAGTTGTTGGCTTCTTTGGCGCCAAGCGCTGCGGCGGAGTCTGCGGCCGACGTCGTAAATGCGTTGAAGAAAGCTCTGCCCGAAGGCATCAGCATGCTCGACGCCGCGAAAGCACAGGACAGCGACAATCTGGTAGTGACGGCCGCAACGGCGGAAAAATACCAGCTGAAATCCATCGAGGATCTCGCCAAGGTGTGCAACACGTTGGTGCTGGGTGGTCCGGCCACTTTCCAGCCCAGCGGCAGAGGGCTTGCTGGGTTGGGCAGTGACTACAACTGTGTGCCGAAGAAGTATGTGGCCCTGGAACCGCTGTTTGACGGCAGCAAAGAGGATGTCTTGTGGGCGCTCTTGCGTGATGAGATTCAAGTTGCCGACATCCACAGTTCAGCTCCCGCGATCGTCGATAATGCGCTGGTGCCGCTGACAGACACCAAGCAGCTGTTCCCGGCTCAGAATGTGGTCCCGCTGGTGGACAGCAAAACAGTGCCACCGGAGGTCCAAGCAATTCTCAACAAGGTCAGCGCAGCACTGACCACTGAGGAATTGGCCAATCTGAGCAGACTGGCCCAGGACCGGCACTTCGGTGACGTCTCCGAGGTAGCAACGGCCTGGCTTAGCCAGGTAGGGCTGGTCAAAGCCGGTTCCTAGCCCCACCAAGCCACTTGATTGGCATTGGCACGGACACCGGGCCGGTTCAAACCGAAAAACAGGGCCGGGGTGTGCCATATTGGATAAATGGCAGAATTCACCCAGTCCACCAAGCTTCATAACGTTCTCTACGACATCCGCGGTCCTCTGTTGCGAAAAGCGCAGCAGATGGAGGCCGAGGGTCATCGGATTATGAAGTTGAACATTGGCAATCCAGCCCCGTTTGGCTTTGAAGCGCCTGACGCGATTTTGGTGGACATGATCCGCCATCTCCCGCACGCCCAGGGTTACTCGGATTCCCGGGGTATTTTCTCCGCCCGCACCGCAGTGGTGCAGTACTACCAAACGCGCGGTATCCAGAACATCCATGTCGATGATGTCTACTTGGGAAACGGGGTCAGCGAACTCATCACGCTGTCCCTCATGGCGCTGCTGAACAACGGCGACGAAGTGCTGATCCCGGCACCGGACTACCCCTTGTGGACGGCCTCTGTGAGTCTTGCCGGTGGCCGGCCGGTGCATTATCTGTGCGATGAAGACAATGAGTGGTGGCCGGATCTGGAGGATCTGGAAGCAAAAATTACGCCCAAGACCAAGGGCCTTGTCATCATCAACCCCAACAACCCCACAGGTGCTGTGTACCCGGAGCACATCCTGACGGGCATGATCAATCTGGCCCGCAAACATAATCTGGTGGTGTTCTCGGACGAAATTTACGAGAAGATCCTCTACGAGGACGCCATTCACATCAACACGGCCAGCCTCACGGGCGAGGACGTGTTGTGCATGACCTTCAGCGGGCTGTCCAAGGCCTACCGCATCTGTGGCTTCAGGTCCGGGTGGCTGGCCATTTCAGGTCCCAAGGCTGCTGCCGCGGACTACCTGGAAGGCATCAACCTGCTGGCCAACATGCGCCTGTGTGCCAACGTGCCAGGACAGCATGCCATCCAGACCGCGCTGGGCGGACACCAGAGCATTAATGATTTGATCCTGCCCGGCGGGCGGCTGCTGGAGCAGAGAGATCTGGCCTACCGCATGCTCAACGACATTCCGGGGGTCTCGGTCAACCAGGCCAAGGGTGCGCTGTATTTGTTCCCAAAGCTTGACCCGGAGATGTACCCCATCAAGAATGATGAGAAGTTCGCCCTGGAGCTTTTGGAATCGCAGAAGATTCTGATTTCTCATGGCCGGGCATTCAACTGGCATCAGCCAGACCATTTCCGGCTTGTCACCTTGCCTAATGTCGTGGACCTTGAAGAAGCCATTGGACGAATTGGCGAGTTCCTCAGTACGTACAAACCCTAGGAAAGGCCCATCGTGTCCCTGCCGCTTGGTTTTACAGATCAACCGTCCGAGCTCCTGCGTGTGGAGCCGGGCTTTTCCTTAGCGAAACAGCCCACCAACGCGTCCCCGGGCTACACCGGAAAGAAGTCCGACGGCGCAGCAACCTTGGCTGAGCGGGCGCCGGTGCTGGCTCAACTGCAGGAACAGCTGTTTGCTGAAAGCCGCTTCGGCGGCAAGAAATCGGCATTGCTAGTTCTGCAGGCCATGGACACTGCCGGCAAGGGCGGCATTGTTGGCCGTGTGGTGGGTGCTGTGGATCCTCAAGGCGTCAAGCTCACCACGTTCAAGGCGCCAACGGATGAAGAAAAGGCCCATGATTTCCTGTGGCGGGTGCGGCCAGCCGCCCCCGGCCCGGGAATGCTGGGTGTCTTTGACCGGTCTCACTATGAGGATGTGCTGATCCACCGGGTCCACGGCTGGGCTGATGAGGCTGAGTTGGAACGGCGCTACATTGCCATCAATGATTTTGAAGCAGAACTGGCGGCATCCGGGACCACCGTTGTAAAGATCATGCTGAACCTGAGCTCACAGGAGCAGTTGGAACGGCTTTCTGCACGGCTGCACGATCCCACGAAGTACTGGAAGTACAGCCCCACAGACTTGGACGAGCGCGCCCACTGGCCTGCGTACATGGACGCCTACCAGAAGGTGTTTGAGAAGACGAGCACTAAAACTGCGCCCTGGTACGTGGTCCCGGCTGACAAGAAGTGGTACGCCCGCATGGCCGTCCAAGAGATTCTCATCAAGGCCCTGGGCGGACTGAACCTGCAGTGGCCCGCTGGTGATTTCGATTTGGACAAAGAACGCGCCAGGCTGAAAGAGGCCTAGCCAGGCAGTTCAGGTGGTTTCAGCCAGGATCTGGGCCCTGCCTGCCGAGCCATTCGGTGCCCTATTCGGTGCCCGGTTCGGTGCCCGCCCGGGCTGCGTCGAGGCGGGCCTTGGCGCCCTCGAGCCATTCTTCACAGCGCTTTGCCAGAGCTTCGCCGCGCTCCCACAAAGCGAGGGAGTCTTCAAGGCTGGAACTACCGGCTTCAAGCTGGTTGACCACGCCCATCAGCTGCTCACGGGCCTGCTCGTAGCTAAGCGCTGCGATGTCTGAGTTCGGGGTGGTTGCTGTTGCGGGGCTCATGCGGGATCCTTTGTTGCTGTGCGGGTGGGTGCTGTGTTGTCGGTATTTTCTGAGGTGTCTGTGGTGCTGGAGTCCGTGGCTTCGGCTGTGAAGTCGCCGCCAGCTACACGGATCCTCAACGGGGTGCCCGTGTGTACCTGTTCAGGTGACCGGACAATGGACCGGTCGCCGAGCTGGACCACGGCGTACCCGCGGTCCAGTGTTTTCTGAGGTGAGAGGGCCCGGACCTGAGCGCGAAGATGCACCAGTTGATCAGCATGCCTGCCAACTTGGGTGCGCACCGCGGTCAGAGCCCGGGTGCTCAAGGCGGCGACGTCGTCGTGCCTGGCAGTGAGCATAGACTGCGGGTTTGCTAGAACCGGGCGGGTGCGTAGGTAAGCCAGCCGTTCCCCTTCTCGCTCCAGCATCTCCTTGATGCGGCGGTTGAGCTGGGTCCGGGCCTGATCCACCCGGCGTAGCTCCTCGCCAACGTCGGGCACAATGCGTTTGGCGGCATCGGTGGGGGTGGAGGCGCGGAGATCGGCAACCTCGTCTAGCAGGGGACGGTCGGCTTCGTGGCCAATGGCGCTAACCACTGGGGTGTGTGCTGCGGCTACGGCGCGAACCAGTGATTCATGGCTAAACGGCAGGAGATCCTCCAAGGATCCGCCGCCACGGGCGATGACAATGACATCAACGCGGGAATCGGCGTCAAGCTCTTCCAAAGCGCCGATGACACCGCTGACGGCGTTGACGCCCTGGACGGCCACCTCGCGCACCTCAAACTCCACGGCGGGCCAGCGCAACGAGGCATTGCGCAGTACATCCTTCATGGCGTCTGAATTGCGCCCGGTGATGAGGCCGATCCTGTGCGGGAGTAAGGGGAGCGGTTTCTTGCGACGAGGGTCAAAGAGCCCTTCGGCAGCCAGAGCCTGGCGCAACTTCTCGATTCTGGCCAGCAGATCGCCTAGGCCAACGGGCCGGATGTCCTGCCCTTGCATGGACAGGCGGCCTGTCTTGAGCCAAAAATCAGGCTTGAGCTGAGCAACCACGCGGGATCCGCGCTCCAGGGGTGCCTCCAGCCTGTTCAAAACCGAACCCCATACGGTGACGCTCAGTGACACTTCAGCGTCAATGTCGCGCAAGGTCAGGTAGCTGACGTTGGCGCGCTTGTTCAGCTCGATTACCTGGGCCTCAACCCATGCGGGCGGGGCCTTTTCAATGTGGGTCTTGAGTTTCTGGCTGAGCATTTGCAGCGGCCACGGGTTCTCGGCGGTTGTCTCCGCCGCCGTGGCGGCTAGGACCTTTCGCTCCGGGGTATCCGTCATGAAAGTATCGCCGTCCTTCTGTTCCGATGGCCGATGGGCCCTGGTGTGGTGCTTGTTTTGCTGCTTGGGAACAACTCTATCTTCACGCACTGACACCCAAGCGCGGCTGTCCACAGGCTTGAACTACTAGTTGAACTACTATGGGAAATCACTGTCGGCTATTTATTGTGTTTTTAGGGAAATCTCATGCGCACTGTGGGTTCGGCACTTCTTGTCATTCTGGGACTGCTGCTTGCCGCAGTGGCCGGTCCCGCGCTCTGGCTGGAACGAAACGTTGTGGATGGAGCTGGCTTTGCGCAGCTGGCCGGGCCGCTGGGCACCAATAGCGAGTTCCAAGAAGGCCTGTCCGCACTGGCCGCCGATCAAGCCACCGCGTCCATGAACCTGCCGCCCCAGCTGAACGAGCTGGCCGGGGCACTCATCAACTCGGCAGCCCGGTCCATCTATACCAATCCCGGCTATGAAGTGGCTTGGACTCAGACCCTGCAGCGCAGCCACAAATTGACCTTTGATGCCGCCGGAAATCAGGATGTGCAAGGAGATTTGAAACTCGATATTGCCCCTCTGGTTGAATTGGTGGCAGCCAAAGTCACTGCGGACCTGGGTGTTCCGCTTCCCACCCCCAAAGAAGTGGTGGTCAGTTTGGAACAGCCCCAGGTTGCCAAGGTGCTGCCTCTGGCGAGTGCGCTGGGCGGAGCATCGGGCTGGATGGCGTTCATCGCCGTCGACCTTTTGGCGTTGGGTGTCATTGTGGCCAAACGGCGTGCACTCTCGCTGATCTTGGGCGGTGCAGGGCTTGCCGCAGTGGCGCTGCTGTGGCAACTGGGTTCGGGGTTTGCGGAAAGTGCCCTAGCCGGACTGGCCGTGGGGCCGGAGGTAGCTCAGCAATTCGGCGTTCAGCTGGGGGCTCTGGCTCGGGCCAGCTGGCAGGGTGGAATTACCGCAACGTTTGTCATTGCCGGTGTGATGGCTGCCGCCGGTGTTGTAGCTCTCATCGTGAGGGGCCGGCGCACCACGTAAGATGGTGGCTATGAGCACCACTGCCGTTTCCTTGTCAATGCCCGTCGTTCCGCGCCGCCGCAGCTCGCCTGAAGAGATTGCTGCCGCCGCCCCGGTCACGGGGGAAAAGCGCGTACTCTTGGCAGCGCCGCGCGGATACTGCGCCGGCGTTGACCGGGCCGTGATCGCCGTCGAGAAGGCGCTGGAACATTACGGTGCACCCGTCTACGTGCGCAAACAAATTGTCCACAACGTCCATGTGGTCACCTCACTGGAGGCCAAGGGAGTCATTTTCGTCGAGGAAAATGACGAGGTTCCCGAAGGTGCACTGGTGGTCTTTTCCGCCCACGGCGTCTCACCGGCCGTAGTTGCGTCAGCGGCCGATCGTGGCCTGCGCACTATTGACGCAACCTGCCCGCTCGTGACAAAAGTGCACAAGGAGGCCGTGCGTTTTTCCAAGGAGAACAACCACATCCTGCTCATTGGGCATGCCGGTCACGAGGAAGTGGAAGGCACCTACGGGGAAGCCCCTGAAAGCACCACCATTGTGAACAACCCGGAAGAGGCCCGGACCCTCCAAGTTGCGGATCCGGACAATTTGATCTGGCTGTCCCAGACCACTCTGTCTGTCGATGAGGCCATGGAGATTGTGGATATTCTGCGCGAACGCTTCCCCAAGCTGCAGGATCCGCCCAGCGATGATATTTGCTATGCCACCACCAACCGCCAGGGCGCCATCAAAGAGATCGCACCGCAGGCAGACTTGGTCATTGTGGTGGGTTCCGCCAACTCATCAAACTCCGTCCGTCTCATGGAAGTAGCGCTCGAGTACGGCGCCAAAGCCTCACACCGTGTTGACTTTGCCAACGAAATTGACGAGGCATGGTTTGTTGGTGCTGCAACTGTAGGCGTCACCAGCGGAGCGTCCGTGCCTGAAATCCTGGTTCAGGATGTGCTGAGTCTGCTGGCCGAGTATGGCTATGGAACCGTGGAGGAAGTGGTCACTGCCAAGGAAGACATCTTGTTCTCCTTACCCAAGGAACTCCGGGCCACCATGAAGGCCGCAGGCGATCCTGATTACAAGGGCGTGCGCAGCTCCAACTTGCTGTGATGGAGCGCCGAGCTTCTCGGTAAGGCAATATCGGAAGTGGCCCGGACCAGATGGTTCGGGTCACTTCCGTTTTGCTTAGTGGACTCAGCTGGCCATGTCGATGTCAGCTGAACGGATATCTGTGGTGTGGAACTCCGGGGCAGTCAGCATGCGGGGAGTGTTCTTCACCTGGGCTGGGGATTCCAGGGTTTTGGGATCCAGCGCATTGAGCTTGCGGGCTGTGGGCAGGACTCGTGCTTCCAGAGTGCCCACGAGCTTGTTGTAACGGTCAACGCTGGTTTTCAAAGAGACACCCACAGCGGAAACGGCCTCACCCATGGTGCCCAAACGCGTGTAGAGCTGGGCTGAAAGTTCAAAGAGCTCCTTGGCGCTTTCCGTCAGGACGTCTTGGCGCCAACTGAAGGCCACGGCTTTCAGGATGGCCATGAGAGAGATGGGAGAAGCCAAAACAACGTTCTTGCTCATGGCGTAGTCAAGGAGATCAGGATCTGCGTTAAGGGCTGCAGAGAGAATGGATTCCACGGGGACAAAGCAAATCACTAACTCGGGTGAGTTCAACGCAGAGGTCCAGTACTGCTTGCTGGCCAGAGCGTCGATGTGAGCCTTGACTGCCTTCGCATGGCGAGCCAAGTGTTGGGCAGAAGCGGCGCTGTCTGTTGCGCCGGCGTCGTGCGCGTTAAGGAATGCGGTCAACGGAACCTTGGCATCCAGCACCAGCTCCTTGCCGCCGGGCAAGCGGACCACCATGTCGGGGCGGTGCACGCCGTCGTCCGTTGAGGTGTGGACCTGCTCAGAGAAATCGACGTGGGCCAGCATGCCGGCAGACTCCACCACGCGGCGCAGCTGGACCTCGCCCCACTTGCCGCGGGCACTGTTGGAGCGCAGCGCAGCCTCCAGCGAGGACGTGGTGGCCAGCAATTTGGCGTCTGCATCCCGGGCATCGCGGAGTTGCTCGGCGAGCTGGCCGTACTGCTCCACGCGGTCGCGCTCTAGCAAGGACACCTGGCGCTGGACGGCGTTGAGCTTCTCGGACACCGGGCCCAAAGCCTGCAGGACATGGGAGTCCGATCCCTGCTGCGCGGCCAGGGCATGGTTCTGAGAGGCAAGCAGTCTGCGTTCGGCGTCGGCCGCCGCGAAATTCGCCGTGAGTGCCGAGGCGCGGTCATGGGCGGCATCCGCCTCCTCATTTGCAGCTCGCAACCTCGCCAGCAGCACCCACGCCACCGCAGCGGCGCCCACTACTGCTCCAACAACCAACATTAAAACTGCTACAAGCCAGCCGATTCCATTCATAAAACCAGCTTCCCACGGGGCACTGACATTCTGGGTTTTGCCGCTGGTGGGCAAAGAAGCTTAAACCTCTGGCAACCGGTAGAACGCTTCCCGGCCACCCTGATTTCGCCGCAAGCGGCAAAAACGGGACCCTGCCGGTAAGCTTGTCCCGTGGCTCTAACTATTGGCATCGTCGGACTGCCCAACGTCGGCAAATCAACCCTTTTCAACGCACTGACACGCAACAACGTGCTCGCAGCGAACTACCCGTTCGCTACGATCGAGCCCAATGTTGGCATTGTCAGCTTGCCCGATCCCCGCTTGGCAAAGCTCGCAGAGGTCTTCGGATCCGCACGCCTGCTCCCGGCAGTAGTGACCTTCGTGGACATTGCCGGCATCGTCAAGGGCGCCTCGGAAGGAGAAGGCCTGGGCAATAAGTTCCTGGCCACCATCCGTGAAGCCGAGGCCATCGCCCAGGTCATCCGCGTCTTCGATGACCCCGATGTTATCCATGTTGACGGCAAAGTTGATCCGAGCTCGGATATGGAGACCATTAACACCGAGCTGATCCTGGCCGACATGCAGACGGTCGAAAAGGCCCTCCCGCGCATTGAGAAGGCTGTTAAGCTCAAGCAGCGCGAGGCCGCTGAGCTGAACGCCATCAAGGCCGCTCAAGTTGTCCTTGAGCGCGGCGACACCATTTTCTCTTCCATCAAGAGCGACAAGCTCGAGATGGAACACCTGAAGGAACTGTCTCTCCTCACCGCTAAGCCGTTCATCTACGTGTTCAACGTCGATGACGCAGTTCTGGGCAACCCGGAGCGCCAGGCTGAGCTGCGAGCCCTCGTGGCTCCGGCCGACGCGATCTTCCTGGATGCCAAGCTGGAATCCGATCTCGTCGAGCTCGATGAAGAAGAAGCCCGTGAAATGCTGGAGATGAGCGGTCAGGAAGAGTCCGGTCTGGATCAGCTGGCTCGCGTCGGCTTCCACACCCTCGGCCTGCAGACGTACCTCACGGCTGGCCCCAAGGAAACGCGCGCCTGGACCATTCACCAGGGTGATACCGCGCCCATGGCTGCCGGTGTCATCCACACCGACTTCCAGCGCGGCTTTATCAAGGCCGAAGTTGTTCACTTCGATGACCTGATCGAGGCCGGTTCCATGCATGAGGCCAAGGCCAAGGGCAAGGTTCGCATTGAAGGTAAGGAATACGTCATGCACGACGGCGACGTGGTGGAGTTTAGGTTTAACGTCTAATCGCGTTTCGCTCTCACCTCTATTGGTTTTGCAGCGAGGGGGCTGGGTCTGCACGTCGGTGCGGTTCCAGCCCTCTTTTCGTTAGGCTGAGAGGTCAGCGAGCATTCGTGCCGAGCTGACGGGATTCAGCGATACTGCGTGGCGCAATGACTCACTAGTATTCGAGAAGGAAGACCATGGCTTCTGGGTATGGGGAATACATTTCGCGCGCTGCGCAGTCGGAGTGGATGCACTCACTTCGACCGAACACCGCTCACATAGAATTTGCCTTCAACAACGGGGACGACGGCCACCGGTTGCTCGCGGCGTTGGCTCACCTGGGATCAATCAGAACGGTGGGCGTCGAGCCTGGGAACGGCTACTATTTTCGGCCACGTCCGACGGTGGTGAAGCGAAGGTTTGCCTATGATCGAGATATCATTCGAGCCATTGACTTTCTTGGGTGTTTCTTCCCTGATTCTGCGAGCTCGGAACAATGGACAGAGCTGGGCGATGTTGATGTGGTGTTCCTCGACAAATGGGGAAAGATGCTCGGAGCGACCGTGACACACGAGGGAATGATCATTACGCCGGAGGATGAGGATGAGGATCGTCTGTCTCGTTAATCATGAGGTTGGTACGTGCCGGAACTCGGTGGAGTTTAGGTTTAACGTCTAGCGTTATTGACGGGCTGCGTTATATGCTGAGTATGTGATCAGATCGTTCGGGAGTAAAGACACCGAGCGCATCTGGCATGAGCAGTACGTCAAGGGTGTCGACCGGACCGTGCAACGAGCAACCCTGAGGAAGCTCGAGTTGATCCATGCGGCGAAGGATGTGGAGGATCTTCGGATACCTCCGGGGAACCGCTTGGAGCGGTTGGTCGGTGATCGTCGTGGGCAGCATAGCATCCGCGTGAATTCTCAATGGCGTCTCTGTTTCGTCTGGAGAGAGGGAGGTGCGGAGGATGTCGAACTTGTTGACTACCACTGAGGGTGACCTGATTGACCCGATCCATCCTGGGGAGATTCTCATGGAGGACTTCATCGAGGGCTTCGGGATCACGCAGAACAAGCTGGCTGTGTCCATCGGTGTGCCTCCGCGTCGGATCAATGAGATCGTGCACGGCAAGCGGGGCATTACCGCAGACACCGCGATCCGTCTGGCGCGGTACTTCGGGACCTCAGAGGAGCTCTGGATGAACCTGCAGTCGAACTATGAGCTACGGCTTGAGCGGCGGGCCCTGCGGGAAAAGATCGAAGCGATCGTTCCGCTGCAGGTCGCGTGAACGTCCGTGAGGTGGTGCTGACCGATGATCCGGCACTGCAGCGACTGATGCTGTCGAACGCGGGCTATACGCGTCGCGTCGAAGGCGGAGCGCTCGGTGCGGACGCTGCACGAGAGGTGCTCTCCACGCTACCGCCTGGTGCTGGCGCCAACCAGAAGTGGGGCCTCGGAGTCTGGGAAGGTGACCTCCTAGTGGCGTTTGCTGACGTGATCGTTGGCTGGCCTGACCCTGCGACTGCGCACATCGGTCTGTTGATGACAGATGGGGCGCGAGAAGGTCAAGGTCTCGGACGCACACTGCACACGGCGCTGGTGGAGGGGCTCATCGACCTGCGAACCGTCACGGTGATGCGGCTTTCAATCGTGGATACGAACGCGTCGGTGGCGGAACCCTTCTGGAAGAAGATTGGTTACATCGCCACTGGCGATGTAGTGCCGTACGCATTCGGTACGGTGTCCTCGATCGCGCGAATCTGGACGCGACCGCTCGTTGTCATGTAGAGGTTGTTTCGTGCGGCGACGTGGTGGAGTTCCGCTCCAACGTCTAGTTCCTGGCCTACTTGAAACCCTTTGCGATGGCCGCCATGAGCACGTGTTCTTGGCGGACATGCTTATTTTGCTCGAGCCGGTAGAGGCTCAACGTGTCACGGACTGCGAAGCCAGTAGCCGTAACTCCCTTAGAACAACGGCCAGGGCACCGCCGACATCTCACCGCTCGGAGCGGGAAACTGCCCTGCCAAGCGCAACCGATCGCAACGCGCGGCGAGCGCTGCAATTTCTTCGGCGCTAAGCAGATCCGCCAGAATTCTTCCCAGCTCTCCATCCAGTCCCTCGCTGACACGATCTATGCCGTCCAGTTCCTCGGCGGTTAGATCCTCTCCCAACCAGCCCCACAGCACCGTACGCAGCTTGTGGTCACGGTGAAAGGTGAGTCCGTGGTCCACGCCGTGCCGGTGCCCGTCTGCCATGGCAAGGATGTGGTCGCCTTTGCGGTCGGCGTTATTGACGACGACGTCGAACACCGCCATGCGTCGCAGCGCTGGCGTATCTTCGTGAACGAGTGCCACGATCTGTCCGTTCTCATCTCGTCCCTGTAGAACCTGCTTCCAACCTGTCTCCGGCATTTGCTCCGCCGCGACCAGGTTTACGGCGTCTTGGGCGGGATCCTGCTCCTGCCAGAGCTGCACCATTCCTTCGCCCAAAGGACCATCGCGCAGCCAGGTGTGGGGCACGACGCCCCAGCCGAGGGCCTGCGAGACCAGATAGGCGGCCACCTCCCGTTGGGCCAGCGTACCCTGAGGAAAATCCCACAGGGGACTTTCGCCGGCTATCGGTTTATAGACGACCACCACGTCTCCGATGCTGCCAAGAAATGTCGCGTTTGACGCCGTCGTGATGCGGCCGGTGAGCGTCAGCTCGGCGGTCACTAGGTCCGGTGTTGGCATCAGACCTCGGGAAGGGTGCAGATGTGTCCGTCAGCGTCCACGGGATAACCGCAGAGCGGGCACGTCGGACGCCCAGCACCCACGATCTCGCGGGTGCGCATGGCGAACGCGCGGGCGGTGCCGACTGGCATACGCACCAGCAACATTTCGGACCCTTTAGTGCCGTCCTCATCAAACGATTCGTCGTTGTCGTCGTCATCAGAATCAAATTCGTCATCGGTGATGGGGTAGGCCTCTATGACGACTTGGGCCGTGGTTGGGTCCCAGCCTAAGCTCATGGTCCCAGTGCGAAACTGCTCCTGGACGGCCTCCAGCGGGTCATTGTCGACAAGTTCAGGGGGAGTGCCCGTGGGAACGCTGAAGGGGTTGCCTTGGACTGTGATGAGTTGGTCGAGGATTTCGTCGATCTTCTCCGCGAGCTGAGCCGACTGTTGCTTCTCCATGGCAATACTCACGAGCTGCTTCCCGGCCCGCACCTGCAGGTAAAACGTGCGCTCCCCGGGAAGGCCAATGGTGCCAACGACGACCCGATCGGGCCAGGAAAACTCGTGAACACGTGTATGCATGTCAGTATTCTAGGCGAAAGAGGTTCATGGCGTCTTTTGTCCTGCGCCGCCGCCCACCGGCGCATCGCCAGAGTGGATGCCCTTGGACAACCACGACAGATCGCCCCCATCGGTGTTGGTGGCGTAGACGCTCGGCCGACTAGCGCCGTAACGCACGATCGATATGGAGGCGGGGCCCACGTTGATGCGCTGGAACAGGTCAAGGTGCATGCCCAGCGCGTCAGCGAGGATTGACTTGATGATGTCACCGTGACTCACTGCCGCCCACACGGCCTCCGGCCCGTGCTCGGCTTCGAATGCTGCATCGTGGCGTCGAATCGCTGCCACCGACCGAGCCTGCATCGCGGCCATGGATTCACCGCCAGGAAAGACGACGGCGGACGGTTGCGATTGGACAACCGGCCACAAATCCTCGGTCGCGAGATCACTGAGCATGCGGCCCTGCCACTGGCCATAATCGCATTCGGTGAGATCGAGGTCAACGGGCGCATACGGTGCGCCAGTCTGGCGATCGAGGATGAGCTGGGCAGTCTGCTGACAGCGCTCAAGAGGGCTTGATACCACCCCGATTAGAGGCACGGGCGCGAGCCGGTCTCCGGTCAAGGCCGCCTGGTCCCGCCCAATCTGGTCCAGGCTGACGCCGGCGGCTCGGCCTGCCAGCAGTCCGGAAGCATTGGCTGTGGTGCGGCCGTGCCGCACGAGAATAACTGTTGCCATTCACCCAGCCTAACCACCCGCCGTCGACGAACCCAGCCCAGAGGCCGAGTGTCGTCAACCTGATGACTATTTAGAGCTAAGCGGTCCGGGTGTGGCCCTTTGATCTCGTCGCGCGTTCGCGCGCGTCCTGCACTCAGGTATCTCGTGTCCTCGGGATCTGAGTCGAGCGCCATCGCATGCTCAAGATGCTCGTCCGATAGGGAACGAGCATGATGCGATTGGTCTGCAGCGACACTTGGCTCATGAAGGCAGCCCCGTCAGCGAAAGTTGCCGTATCAACGTAGTTGGAGCTCGATGAGTGGGTGGTCTGCGAAGATTTCAAGAATGAGCTCGAAATAGGTCTTTCCGACTCCGCTCCGCAGCTCATCGAGATCAGCCTGGATACGTTGCTGGTTGAAGGAATTCGGTTGTGACAACTTGTTCTGTAGCCACCGTTGCGTCTCATCGAACCCGAGTGCTTCACGGCTGTGGGCGTGGTCAATCCAGACGAATGTTGCAGGATGATCAGCACGGATCTCGCCGTCTACCCGGTAGAGGACGTCATTGAGCCCATCCAAACTCTGACCAAGGCGCCAGTCTTGGTCAGTCATCAGCGCGCGGTTGAACTGCACGTAGAGGTCAGAGATACCGTGCACCTCGGCGCCGTCGATTCGGTACTGTTTCATTGCTCGGAGCCCTTCTCCTTTATGTGTTCATGACAATAGACCACGATTTGTGCTGGCGGTTCACGTCTTCGGCGCTCATGCGCCAAACCTCCCCGGTCAGGGATGCCGTTTGAAGCCTTCGATCGGTCCCTTACTCGGGTTGTGAAGTCCGAACGTCGGCATGGCGCCGACGGCACAGGTCATCGGCCTTGATGGAAATACTGCAGCCCGCACCGGGATACGGATACGCCCGTCCGCGCCCCAACTCCTCGTTACACCGGTACGCGTATGACCGCGAGATCATCCGCGCGATTGACGAACGAGATCATCCGCGCGATTGACGAACGAGATCATCCGCGCGATTGACGAACTTGCCGGACTATTTGCCGCGGATCCTGCTCTTGAGCCATTCTCTGGGCTCGGCGATGTTGATGTCGTGTTCGTGGATTCTCGGGGAGTGGCGCTTGGGGGCGACAGTAGCCCATGAGCGCATGATTCTGGCGTCAAAGCGTGGCTGAACCGAGTAGACCGTCCAGTGATCCTCGGATCCATCGGGTTGCCGGGCCCGCCACTGTCATTGACAGCCACCGCTTTGCAGAGCACTGTATTCTGGCCACAATGCACTGCCGAGCTGCCGAGAGGAATCCCTTGCCCCTACGTGTTCCCGAATCCCTGATTCCAGTTTTCCTTAAGGTGGCCCGCGCCAACCGGGCGTTTGTGAGCGAGGCAGGCGCACACCAGCGTATTCGCGAGCGCACTTTGCGCCCAGAACCCTACGGCCCGCCGACGCGTCTTGAAGGTGTCCGTGTTGACCGCCGGTTGCCGAATCCACTCGGATGGCCCGTGTATGACGTGGAACCGACGAACATGGCCCAGAATGGCGAGGGGCGGGCATCCGTGGTCGTCTATGTCCACGGCGGAGGCTGGGTCAATGAGATCCGGCTCCAGCACTGGCAACTGACCGCTCGCGTGGCGCGGGAATCACGGCAACGCGTCGTGGTTCCTATCTATCCACTCGTGCCCTTTGGGACGGCGCGCGAGGTGAGGGACGGCGTCGTCGAACTTGTCAGGGAAGAGCTCGATGCCGGTAACGAGGTGCGGCTGGCAGGAGATTCGGCCGGTGGCCAGATTGCACTCTCGGTGGCCCTGGAGCTTCGCGACCAAGGGGTTGTTCTTCCTGCCGTCACGCTGCTTTCTCCGGCCTTGGACCTCAGCTGGAAGAACCCCCGGATCGACGCCGTGCAGCCTAGCGATCCGTGGCTGGGACGGCCCGGAGGGCGTGTGCTGGCGGAGGCTTGGCGGGGTGCCGACCCCATCGAGGACCCCGTGGTCAGCCCGCTATTCGGGGACATGTCCGGGCTCGGGCCACTGACAGTCCTCACCGGAACGCGCGACGTCTTGAACCCCGACGCACAGATCCTGCGGGACAAAGCGGGAGCCGCAGGCGTTCAGGTAGCGTGGCACGAGGCCGATGGGCAACTACACGTATACGCACTTCTGCCCACTGAGACAGGCGAGCAGGGAACCAGAATCATTGTGGAAAGCCTGCACCCTTCGAAGGGGATGTTTGGCGCCTCCAAGTGAGCGATTACCGTAAGGGCGACGCCTAGGGCTCCGGGGTCCAACCCAGGGCGGGGCCCAACGTGGTGGCAATGTCGGTAAGAATCTGGACGTAGTCCTCTTGGTCGAAGCTGAAGGGCAGCGCAAACGCCACTTCGTCGACCTCCTGGAACCCTGCGTGTGCGTGCAGTTGCTCGGCAATCTGTTCGCTGGTGCCAATGAGATCCGGGGCAAATAGCATCCCTTTTGGTCCTTGCGGCGTAAGGGTTCGGGGAGTACGTTCATCGACGTATCTCTGATATTTTTCGCGCTGCTGCGCCGTAGCCGAATCGGTGGGAATCACCACCAGTCCTTGGGAAACCCGGGCGGATCCTCGCGCGCCGGATGCCGCGGCGGCTTCTCGGAACGCCCGGATCTGGGCTTGCTGGATGTGGGCAAAGGAGGGTTCCTGGCCCGCTTCGGCGAACATCACGCTACTGGTCAGCAGATTAAACCCGTTGGCCCCGGCCCAGTCCGCCGACTTGAGGCTGGCTGCCCCATACCAAAGCCGATCGCGCAGACCCGCCGAGTGTGGCTCGACCCTGTTGGAGAACTCTTCGACGACGCCGTGCTTGCCAGAAAATTCCCGGACCGGTTCCCCGTCAATCAAGCGGGCAAGCCGCTCTACGCGGGAGTAGCTGAAGTCCTCCTGCTCGGCGGTGTCCGGGTACAACTCGTGTTTCACGGTGTCGTAGTGCATGGGCTCACCCACACTCAGGCCCGGGTTGATACGTCCTCCGGAGAGTAGATCCACCGTGGCCAGGTCCTCTGCCAGACGCAACGGGTTTTCCCAGCCCACGGGGGTGACAGCCGTGCCAAGGTGGATGCGCGAGGTGCGCTGGCTGGCGGCTGCCATGATCGCAATGGGGGAGGAGATGCCGAACTGAAGGTGGCGGTGGCGCAGCCAAGCACTGTCGAATCCAAGACGTTCGCCCAATTCAATGACCTGCAACGTGGATTCGTGCCCGGCAGCCGGATCCGCCGGATCAAACAGGCCAATGGTGAGGAATCCCAGTTTGCGTAAGGGACGCGAGGAGTCAGGCATGTGCTTCCTTTGGTGAGGGGGTGCAACCTCTACTTAGACTAGGCCGGGGTAGTCGGCGCTGCCACTGCGAACGGCGAGACGTTACGCTCTGAGTCATCGCCGCCAAACGTTCTTGGCCTGCGCTGCTGAGATTAGCCCTCCGGCACCGTGCCCACTTGTTTCGCCGGAACACCTACGACGACGGCTCCCGCAGGCACGTCCTTGGTGACCACGGCTCCCGCACCGACCACAGCCCCATCGCCAATACTCACCCCTGGCAGCACAGTCACGTTGGCCCCGAACCACACCCCTTCGCCGATCACCACGCGGGCCGGGTGCATATCGGCCCGTCGGCTCGGGAGCATGTCATGGTTCAACGTGGTGATGACGGCGTTGTGGCCTATCAGTGAACCGGCGCCGATGTCGATTCCGCCCTGGTCCTGGAACCGGCAGCCGCTATTGAGGAACACGTTTTCGCCGAAGCGAATGTTCTTGCCGAAGTCAGCGGAGAACGGCGGGAAGAGCGTGAAGGACTCGGGGACAAGACTTCCTGTCAGCTCACTCATCAAGGACCGCACCTCATCGGGGGAGTGGTACTGCCCGTTAATCTCGGCGGTAATGCGCAGTGACTCCTGGCTCGCTGCATGCATCGCCGCGTGATGCGGCGAACCGCCGGGAATGCTCTCCCCGGCGTTGAGGGCGGTCAGCAGTGCATCAAGTCCGTCAATAGTGGCCATAGCTCACCCTAGCGTGGACAGCTCTGTGTCCAGCAGGAAACAAGATTGCCGGGCGAATAATGACAACCACGCCGCCCGTATCGAGTCGATTCAGGCGGCGCGGATGTTTCAGCTAGGAAGCCGTTTAGAGCGTGGTGCTGATGTTCCACGATGAGTGGATAGCACCGTGGATGTAGTTGACTTCTCCGGCGTCACCGATGATGTCAGCGGTGAAACCAGCCTCACGCAATTCGCTGGCCAAGGGTGCCGCAGCCGTGGTGCCGTCTGCGTACACCACCATGTCGGCCGGGGCAGAAAGGACCGCTTCTCCTTCAGTCCATTCGACGCTCTTGGGCGTGATGCGATCGATAGAGACATTGCGGTGCATCTTGACGCCGTGCGATTGGGCATCCTTCACTGCGGTCCAACGCCGCGGCATGGCTAACGGCAACCCGAGCTGCTGGCTTTCGTGCAGCAGGGTGACCCGCCGTCCACGTTCGGCCAGGAACTCCGCAAGCTCCAAGCCGACCAATGAGCCGCCAATGACCACAACGTCCTTGCCCATGGGCAGCCAGTACTTGGTGAACTGCCGGACGAATTCCGGGCTCTTCGTTACCCCGGATAGTCGGCCAAGTTTGCCGAGCGTGCTCAATACTGCTCCGGCTTCCTGAGCCGTCGCGGTGCCGAGCATCATGGCTCGCAGAGTGTCGCCGGTCTGCACATTGGGCAGGTCTCCGCCCGGGAAATCAGGCTTGGGGCGCACGGCTCCGGTGGCCACGATGACGTGGTCCGGATTCAGCGCGCGGATGGACTCCACTGTGGCCACGGTATTGAGCTTGACAGCAATCCGCAGGCGCTTGACCTCGGACTTGAACCAGCGCAAGAGCCGCTCGTTATCAGGGGTGGTCATGGTGGAGAACCACATGGTGCCACCTAGGCGGTCAGACTTGTCGATCACGGTGACGCGATGGCCACGTTCCGTCAGGACCCGAGCGCTCTCCAAGCCGGCGGGACCGGCGCCAACCACCACAATGTGCTTAGAAGCGGAGGCCGGCTTCAGTGGCAGCAGGGCCTCGTTACCCAGGGCCGGGTTGACGGCGCAGAAGGGAGTGTCGTCGAAGAAGTTCTCGGCAACGCACAAGTAGCAGTTGATGCAGGGGCGCACTTGCTCGGGCTTGCCGTCACGGAGTTTGTTTGGCAACTCCGGATCAGCGAGTAGCTGGCGGCCCATGGCGGCAAAATCGATCCGACCCTCGGCAATAGCCTTCTCCGAGATGTCCGGGAGCATGCGGCCCACAGCGATCACCGGAATTGAAACATGCTTTTTAATCTCGGCAGCGTTCTCGAGGTAGGCGCCAACCTTGCTCGGCAGCGGGCCATCCGTGAAGTTATCGAACGGGTTGCGTCCCCACCCAGTGACATGGATTGCGTCGGCGCCGGCCTGCTCGAACAGGGTGGATGCTTCGATCGCTTCTGCCAGCGTTAAGCCACCTTCCTGCCCATACTCTTCGCCTGCAACTCGGACCAAGATAGCGAGGCGATCTCCAACCCGAGCCTTCACGGCACTAATGACATCGCAGGCCAGCCGGGCCCGGTTAGTCAGTGATCCGCCGTATTCATCCGTGCGCTTGTTATCGCACTGGTTGAGGAAAACACCCAGAATGTAGCCGTGTGCCACGTGGATCTCGATGGCATCCGCCCCAGCCTTCGCAACTCGTTCGGCAGCATCAGCCCATGTGGTGACGAGCCAGGAGATGTCATCAGAGCTCATCTCCTTATAGCTGGACTGTTTGCCGCCAGTGGCCGCACCCATCTTGCCGAGTTCGGCCGGGGTGCTGTCGGCCAGTGCAGACATGTTGTAGCTGTAGTCCGGCTGGTTTGGGGCCAGCAGGGCGCGGCCATTGGCCGTATCAACCCGGGCTACCTTGCCGTGGTGCGTGGACTGGACGCACAGTTTGCTGCCGGTCTTGTGGACGGCATCGGCCAATGCCTTCAGCCCCGGGATGAACTTGTCCTCGGAGAGCCCGGGCTCTTTCATGGACGCTGCGCCATAGGGGAAAGCGATAGCGCAGGCGCCGGTAATGATCAGACCGGCTCCGCCAGCGGCGCGAGCCACATAGTGATCAATCTCGGTCTGTTCAATTTCGCCGTGTTCGGACACATTCATGTCCATTGCCGGCAGGACAATGCGGTTCGGTGTGCTCATGGGACCAATGCGTCCTGGGGCCATGAGGTGGGGAAATGTCTTGGTGGTCATAACCCCATTATAGTGTCCTGTGGACACTATAATTTGACGGTGCGGAAGCGGCAACGCTGCGAAGGGGTGTCGGCACCTATCAAGCCCGGATCAAGCGAGGATCAAACTGAGATCAAGCGCTGACGCCCATAGCCTTACCGATGGTGGAGTCATCCTCAAGGATCTCCAGCAGGCACGCGGCAAGATCTGCGCGCGGAATGGAGCCGCCCAGTCTTTCCTTGCTGGTCACTTCCAAGGCTTTCCATGATCCGGTGGCTGGCTTGTTGGTTAGGCCGGTGGGGCGGACAAATGTCCAGTCCAGTCCCGAGCTGGTGACAGTGGTTTCTTGCGCGTTGTGATCGGCCAGCGGCTTTGCGAGCAGGACCTTCATGACCGGCCGCAGGAAAGCGGGCAACTGCTTGGCGGAATCGCCGGCACCCAGTGAGGATTGAACCACGATTCTGCGGGTGGCTGTTTTCGCCATAGCTGCAACCACTGCCTGAGTGACCGCTGCCCGGTGATTGCGGACGCCTTTTGCCCCGCCAACGGTGACAACAACGGCGTCGGCTCCGGCAATGGCTTCTGTAACTATGGAAGCATCGCACGCGTTACCCACCACCACACGGGTGCCGGCCGGCGTCACACCACTGCGTGAAACAGTGGTCACCTCATGACCGGCTTGATGTGCCAGCGTTGCCAAGTGAGCTCCGGTACCTTGTGAGCCGCCAATGATAGTGATCTTCACGGATTTCCTTTTCGTCATCGTAATCGAGCGCGACTAACGGCCCAGTGCATCTTACATTGGCGGCCAGGGGCAGAAACATGGCTGAGAAGGGCCCCAGCAAATGCCAAGAAAAGCGAAGAACTACTGCGCCGCACGCTCTGCTTCCGTCAGGGTGCGCAGCACACAAAACTCGTTCCCCTCGGGATCGCCCATGACTACCCAGGTGTGGGAGGTGCCCTGCCCGATGTCCACCCGGGTAGCGCCCAGCGCTTCCAGACGAGCGATCTCGGCGGGCTGATCATCGGGGCGCAGATCCAGGTGCAGCCTGTTCTTTACCGCTTTACCTTCGGGTACTTTCAGGAACAGAAGATCCGGCAAGATCCCAGCTTCCGGACTGCCGGCGGGTGGCTGAAGCGCCACTTCCTCGCCGTCGTCGTGGACAATATTCCAGCCCAACGCCTCCGCCCAGAATTGGGCAGTTTCGGACGGCGAGGCGGAATCAATGGAAAAGTTTTCTATGCGTGAGGCCATGGCGCTATTCTGCCGTGCGGCGTGGTCGCTGACTAGTGTGGAACAGTAATCCCATGGACCTACTCAATGATCCAAATGAGCGTACCCCCGTCATGCCGGATGTCCGCACCGGCCCACCCTTCATGGCGGGTGAGCGGGAATCGCTCCAGGCGTGGTTGGAGTTTTACCGCCTCACTTTGCCCATAAAAATTGGCGGTCTCACCCCGGAGCAACTGTGCCGGGCTGCCGTTCCGCCCTCGGGCATGAGCATCGCCGGGATTGTGCGTCATCTGTGCGACGTGGAGCGCTACTGGTTCTCAAATATCGTGGCAGGAACCGATCAGCCCGCTCGCTACAAGGCGGAGGGTCCCGATGCGGACTTCAAGGGGGCCACCGAAGCCACGGCCCTTGCCGACGTGGCCGCCTACAGCCAGGAGCTGATCCACGTCCGAAAGGTGGCGGCGAACGTCACCGATCTCGACGCCGCGCTGCCGGCGCTGCGGCACGGGCAGCAACTGAATTTGCGATGGGTTTACACGCACATGATTGAGGAATACGCCCGGCACGCCGGTCATGTGGACCTGCTGCGTGAGTGTGTGGACGGCACTACCGGGTACTAGTGCCGTGTCTCTTAATGGTCGACGCCGGAGCTCGCCTTTTGCGCGCGGCCTGCGGTACCGCGCGCTAGGGTCCGGCTTACGCCCACGCGCCTGCGGTACCCTAGCAAACAGGATTATTCCCGGGACCGGCCCCACGCCATTGGAGTCCCGGAGGCCATATTGAAGCGAAGAACCTGGAGGTGGAATGCGGCCCGGACGCATTTCCAAAGTATTGGCTGCCGCAGCAGCCCTAGCCGTTGTCCTGAGTGCCTGCACGGGGACGCCGCCTGCCCCGAATCCAGCCAGTGCGTCACCGACAGCCACGGTGGGCGGCAACGTCACTGTGCTCGAAGCTGCCCCATTCACCTCATTCAACGCTGCCAGCGTCACCGGCAAAACAGCCACCAACACCAGAGTTGATGCAGCCACACACTCGGGCTTCAATACGGTGGACAGCGATCTGAAGATTGTTAAAAATGAGCAGTTCGGCAAGTATGAAAAGGTCAAAGACAATCCGCTGACCATCAAATACACCATCAATGAGGGCGTGCAATGGTCCGACGGCGAGCCCGTCACCGCCGATGATTTGATGCTTCAGTGGGCTGCCATGTCCGGCTGGTACAACGATTCCGTCCTGGATAAAAATTTCGCAGTGACCTCCGGCACCGCCTATTTTCACTCAGCAGGAGACCACTCCGGGCTGGCTCAGACCGAGCGTCCCGTCATCAGTGACGATGGGAAATCGCTGACTCTCATTTACACCAAGCCGTTCTCCGATTGGGAGACGGCGATGGGCTCAACCGTGTCCATTCCCGCGCACATTGTGGCAGTACGGGCAGGGTTGGCCGATGCGCCGGCGCTCTCCCGCGTCTTGGCAAGCGTGCCCAAGGGCGACCCTGCCAAGCAAACGCGGCCCGATCCGACGCTGCGCAAGGTGGCCGACTTTTGGAACACGGGCTTTGACTCCCGCAGCATGCCGGACCCCACGCTGGCACTGTCCAACGGCCCCTACCTGGTCAAGGGCATCACCGCAGATAAGGAATTGGTACTGACCCGCAATGTTGATTACGCGTGGGGTACTGTGCCCAAGTTGGACACCCTCACGGTCAAGTACCAGGCGGACCCTGATAAGCAGATCGCCGCTCTTGAAGCAGGTACTGCTGATGTCATCTCGCCAGCCACGAACGCCGAGCGGGTCAGTGCACTCGATGCGCTGAAACCCGCTGGCGTCCAACTCCAGCAAGGTAGCGGACTGGGTTTCGATCAGGTGGTGCTGAACTTCAAGGGTGCTTTGGCCGCGCCGGATCTGCGGCAGGCATTCCTGCATACGGTGCCGCGCCAGCAAATCATTGATGAGGTGGCCAAACCGTTGGACGCCAACGCAGAGGTGCTCAATTCCTTTGTGTTCGCTCCAGTGCAGGTGCCGTACAAGGAGTCCTCGGCGAGCAATGGGAGCAAGGAATTCGCCGCGGGTGCTCTGGATTCCGACGGAATCGCGCAAGCTAAGGAACAGCTCAAGGGTGCCAAGCCAACGGTGCGTGTCCTCTATAACAAGGACGACGCCGAGCGAGTTGCCCAATACCAACTGATCGCCGAATCCGCCGCTGAGGCCGGGTTCTCCGTGACCGACGCCGGAAAAAATGCCAAGGAGTGGGTCGCTGCCTTGAAGTCAGGCACTTTCGATGTTGCCCTGTACGGATGGAGCCGCAACGCTGCAGGATCCGCCCAGGTTCCCCAGATCTTCCGGACCGGTGCGGCATCGAACTTCAACAACTTCTCCAACACCGTGGTGGATCAGCTCACCGATCAGTTGGCGCTTGAGCCGGATCCGGCCAAGCAGAATGCCCTGAAGATGCAGATTGACAAGCTGGTCATTGAGGCAGGCTACGGGTTGCCGCTGTTCCAACGGGCAACCCTGAGCGCGTCCGGAGAACATGTGTCAGGGGTAGCTCACTCACCGCTGGAGATCGGGCCGTGGCAAAGCATCGCCCAGTGGGCCTACGTCAAGTAGCGGTCCGGCAAGCACCTTCTGCGTGAAATGATCCCGATTTCGCTTTTCGATACCGGGATCCCGGGCTCAGAAAGCGGAATCGGGATCATTTCCGGTGAGGTGGCCCCACGCGAGCCCACCGCGCCCAAAGAACGCAAGGCGTTAGGTGACGTTAGTCACGGAAGCTGCCTGTCGGCGTCGTCCTTTTCCCGGGAGAACGGGCCGGATTGCGGGGAAAGGCCCGTTGGGAGTGTTAGAAAACATGGCACAAATGGGATAAAGTGGGTAGGCCGCATTTGGCACTTCGTCTAGAATGGTGTTATCTGCCGAATATCGCGGCCAACCATCAATGTGACTTTCTGCTTTAGCCCTTCCGGGCCTGCAGCCGGGCCCAACTGAAACGAGTCTTCACGCATGAGCGATCTTTCCCTCAATACTGCTTCGCGCAATGACCTGCGCAACGTCGCCATTGTGGCGCACGTTGACCATGGAAAGACCACCCTGGTCGATGCCATGCTGCAGCAGACGCACGCATTCGCCGCCCACGGTGACGTTGCTGAGCGCGTCATGGACTCCGGAGACCTGGAGCGCGAAAAGGGCATTACCATTTTGGCCAAGAACACCACCGTTGCTTACAACGGTCCTTCGGCTAACGGCCTGGCCATGACCATCAACGTCATTGACACCCCCGGCCACGCTGACTTCGGTGGCGAGGTTGAGCGCGGTCTGTCCATGGTTGACGGCGTTGTTCTGCTCGTTGACGCTTCTGAAGGCCCGCTGCCTCAGACCCGCTTCGTGCTGCGTAAGGCACTGGCTGCAAAGCTCCCCGTAATCCTGTTGGTCAACAAGACTGACCGCCCCGATGCTCGCATCGACGAAGTTGTTGCCGAGTCCATGGACCTGCTCTTGGGCCTGGCCTCTGACATGGCTGACGAAGTTCCGGACCTGGACCTCGACGCCGTTCTGAACGTTCCGGTTGTCTACGCATCCGGCAAATTGGGCCGCGCCTCCATTACGCAGCCCGAAAACGGCACCGCTCCGGACAGCGAAGACCTTGAGCCGCTGTTCAAGACCATCATCGATCACATCCCGGCCCCGAAGTACAACCCCGAGGGTGTCCTGCAGGCACACGTCACCAACCTTGACGCGTCGCCGTTCCTGGGCCGCTTGGCTCTGCTGCGTATCTTCAACGGCACCCTGACCAAGGGTCAGACCGTTGCCTGGTGCCGCCAGGACGGCACGGTTAAGTCTGTCAAGATCACCGAGCTGCTCGCGACCAAGGCATTGACCCGTGTTCCGGCCGAGTCCGCTGGTCCCGGTGAAATTGTTGCTGTTGCCGGTATTGAAGAGATCACCATTGGTGAAACTCTGACCGACTTGGAAAACCCGCAGCCGTTGCCGCTGATCACGGTTGACCCGCCGGCCATCTCCATGACCATCGGTATCAACACCTCGCCGATCGCCGGCCGCGTCAAGGGCCACAAGGTCACCGCCCGCCAGGTCAAGGATCGCCTTGACAAGGAACTCGTCGGTAACGTGTCCTTGAACGTTCTTCCCACCGAGCGTCCCGACGCTTGGGAAGTACAGGGCCGTGGCGAATTGGCGCTGTCCATCCTCGTAGAGCAGATGCGCCGCGAAGGCTTCGAGCTGACCGTGGGCAAGCCGCAGGTTGTTACCAAGATGGTTGACGGCAAGAAGCACGAGCCGATGGAACACATGACCATCGACGTACCCGAAGAATACTTGGGCTCCGTAACTCAGCTCTTGGCAGCTCGCAAGGGCCGTATGGTCAACATGGCCAACCACGGTACCGGCTGGTGCCGCATGGAATTCATCGTTCCGGCACGTGGCCTGATCGGCTTCCGTACGCGCTTCATGACCGACACCCGCGGTGCCGGTATCGCTGCCTCGCTGGCCGAGGGTTACGAGCCCTGGCACGGTCCGATCGAATACCGCAACAACGGTTCCATCGTTGCTGACCGCTCCGGCGTCGTTACCCCGTTCGCGATGATCAAGCTCCAGGAACGCATGAACTTCTTCGTGCAGCCCACCTCTGAGGTCTACGAGGGCATGATCGTTGGCGAGAACTCACGCGCCGATGATATGGACGTGAACATCACGAAGGAAAAGCAGCTCACCAACATGCGTGCGGCTTCCTCGGACACCTTCGAGAACATGACCCCGCCGCGTAACCTCACCTTGGAAGAATCCCTCGAATTCGCTCGCGAAGATGAGTGTGTTGAGGTTACCCCGGAAGCGGTTCGTATCCGTAAGTTGATCCTCAACGCCGGAGACCGCGCCAAGCAGTACCGCTCACGCGCCAAGGACTAATAGCTCCTACAAGAAACGCCCCAGCATCAGCTGGGGCGTTTTTTGTGTCTAGCAGACAGGTTGTTTTGTGTTCTAGGTCTCAGTTTTATTACGATGCTTCCGGAATGTGGGCGAGTTTACTTGCCGGTAATATATTACGGCTAGGCTCTTTGAGTATGAGTTGAGCCACTGCCCCCGGCCAAACAAGGAACCGGGTTGGCGGGCTCTTTGCTCGAATCCATATCACAAAATAGGAGGCGGAATGCGTTTGTCGCGTACTTCCCAAGCACTTGGCCTGGCAGTAGTGGTTGCCATGTCCCTGACCGCATGTGGCGGTGGCGCTGGTGACAACACCAACGCAACCGGAGATACCACCAAGGTCATTACGGCCAATAACACCGAGCCGCAGAATGGCTTGCTGCCCGCAAACACCAATGAAGTTGGTGGCGGTAAGGTCATGGACCTCATCTTCACGGGTCTGGTGAGCTATGACGCCAAGGGCGCCATCGTCAACGAGATCGCGGATTCCATTGAAACCAAGGATTCCCAGAACTACACCATCAAGATCAAGAGCGGCCAGACGTTTAGCGACGGCACTCCCGTTACGGCGAAGTCGTTCGTTGATGCCTGGAACTTTGGCGCTGCAGCCAAGAACGCACAGCTGAACAGCTACTTCTTCGAGTCCATCAAGGGCTACGACAAGGTCTCAGCTGAAGGTGCCACCGTTGACACGATGGAAGGCCTGAAGGTTGTTGATGACAACACCTTCACCGTTGAACTGGCTCAGCCTGAATCTGACTTCCAACTGCGCCTCGGTTACACGGCGTTCTACCCGCTGCCGGAATCTGCCTTCAAGGATCCCAAGGCATTTGGCGAGAACCCTGTTGGTAACGGCCCGTACAAGCTGGCTGAGGGGGGCTGGAAGCATGACGTTTCCATCGAGCTGATCCCCAATGACAAGTACAGCGGACCGCGCAAGGCCAAAAATGGCGGCGTGACCTTCAAGATCTTCAACAACTTTGACGCTGCCTACACGGACGTCAAATCGGATAACTTGGACATTTTGGACCAGGTACCGCCGAGCGGCCTGCAGAACTTCACCGCTGACTTCGAGGGACGCAACGTCAACCAGCCTTACGCTGGTAATGCAACCATGACGCTCCCGTCGTACATGCCTGAATTCCAGGGCGAAGCCGGCACCATGCGCCGCCAGGCTATCTCCATGGCCATTGATCGCCAGCAGATCATTGACAAGATCTTCTACGGTAACAAGAAGGCAGCCACGGAGTTCACCTCACCTGTCATTGACGGCTACGTTGCTGCACTGCCCGGCTCCGAGGTTCTCAAGTTCGACGCCGCTAAGGCGAAGGCACTCTGGGACAAGGCCGAGGCCATCAAGCCCTGGCCCGCAGGCAAGGTCCTGACCATCACCTCCAACATTGATGGTGCCGGCAACAAGGAATACATCACGGCCATGGCCAACCAGATTTCCACCAACCTGGGAATCAAGGCTGAGCTGAACCCGATCGCAACCTTCAAGGAAATGCGTGCCCTGGTCAACGGGAAGAAGCTCACCGGTGCCTCGCGGGCAGGCTGGCAGGCTGACTACCCGTCGCTGTACAACTTCCTCGGTCCGCTGTACGGCACCGGTGCAGGTTCCAACGATGGTGACTACTCCAGTGCTGAATTTGATGCGAAGCTGAAAGAAGGCCTCGCTGCAACGACCGTTGAAGACGGCATCAAGAAGTTCAACGAAGCCCAGCAAATCCTGCTCAAGGACCTGCCGGTTGTACCCCTGTGGTACCAGGCAGTTCAAGGCGTATGGAGCAACAACGTCAATGCAGTCGAGTTTGGCTGGAACGGCGTTCCGCTGTACTACGAAGTAACCGCCAAGTAGGAACATAAGTTCCGGCATGAAATAGGGGGACCCGGCCTTAAACCGGGTTCCCCTATTTTGGCGTTTCACAAGCCGTTTTCTTTGTCACACATACAATGCGTTTGGGCGATGTCAAAGTTGCAGAACTACAGTTCTGCTTTTGTTCCCGCACACACAGCTAGTGAACAGGTAATTACATGAATGAGATGTACCTTCGGCGGCAGGGCGTGGTGACACCGTAATGGTCATGTTTACGCTCCGTCGTTTTTTACAGTTGATCCCCGTGTTCTTCGGGGCAACTCTTCTGGTCTACTTTCTGGTGTTTGCTACACCAGGTGATCCTATCGCCGCACTTTCCGGCGGCAAGCCCATGGCGCCCGCAGTTGAGGCAGCTCTGCGCGCCCAGTACAACCTGGACCAGCCGTTCTGGGTTCAATACGGTTTGTATTTGAAAAATCTTGTCACGCTAAACCTTGGCCAGACATTCTCCGGCCAGGAAGTTGCCACAGTTATTGCCCGGGCTTACCCCGTGACAGCACGTCTTGCCTTGATGGCTTTGTTCTTTGAAGCCTTCTTTGGTGTGCTTTTTGGTGTCATTGCTGGTCTGCGAAAGGGCAAGCTGTTCGACAGCACCGTTCTGATTGCTTCCTTGGTAGTTATCGCTGTTCCCACCTTCGTGCTGGGCTTCGTACTCCAGTTGGTTGTGGGAGTTCAACTCGGCTGGGCCAAGCCCACCGTCAGCGGTGCAGCGCATTGGAATGAATTGATTCTGCCTGCCATGGTGTTGGGACTTGTTTCCCTGGCCTATGTCATCAGGTTGACCCGTGCCTCCATCAGCGAGAACATGAACGCCGACTACGTCCGCACGGCCACGGCTAAGGGCCTGAGTCGGCGCCGCGTGGTGGTTGTACATATCCTGCGCAACTCACTGATTCCGGTGATCACCTTCCTTGGTGCTGACCTAGGTTCGCTCATGGGCGGTGCCATTGTTACCGAGGGAATCTTCAATGTCCCAGGTGTTGGTAACTTGCTCTACCAGGCCATCTTGAAGGGGGAGAGCGCCACGGTCGTTGCTGTGGTCGGCATCCTGGTCATCGTATTCGTGATCGCCAACCTCCTTGTTGACCTTCTGTACGCCGTGCTTGATCCGAGGATTCGCTATGTCTGAGAACCTGACACCTGAAAATGAACCGAGGACGCCGGTAGCCCTGCGTCTTGGTAAGAAATCATCTCGCGTCATAGAACATTATGTTGCGCCGTTGGAGGAGACACCGCTTGCGGCTGTTGACTCCGTGACCGAGGGTGGAGCTCCGCTGAGCCTCTGGGCAGAGGCGTGGCGCAACTTGCGCCGGCAGCCGCTGTTTATCATCTCCTCGCTGTTGATCCTGCTTGTTATTTTGGTTGCGCTCTTCCCCCAGTGGTTCGCCAGCGTTGACCCCACCAGTTGTACCTTGAATGACTCCGCAGAAGGAGCCCGCGCGGGGCATCCGCTGGGGTTCACTCTGCAGGGCTGTGATGTGTACTCGCGCATGATCCATGGCACGCGTGCCTCACTGACAGTGGGTATCTTCACCACCATCGGCGTTTTGATCATCGGTGGCATCATGGGTGCACTCGCTGGTTACTACGGGGGTTGGCTGGATGCCATTTTGGCCCGTCTTGGCGATGTTTTCTTTGCCTTGCCACTGATCCTCGGTGCCATCATCATCAACCAGTTGCCTGCATTCCGCGACAACAAGAGTGTGTGGACGGTTGTGGTGGCCCTCGTGGCCTTCGGCTGGCCACAGATTGCCCGCATTACCCGTGGTGCTGTGATTGAAAACCGTAATTCGGACTATGTAACGGCGTCCAAGGCGCTGGGTCTGTCTCGTTTTGGCGCTCTCGTCAAGCACGTGATTCCCAACTCGCTGGCGCCGATCATTGTGGTCGCCAGTATTTCACTCGGTACCTTTATCGTTGCTGAAGCGACCCTGTCCTTCTTGGGCCTGGGCCTGCCTCAGTCCGTCATGTCCTGGGGTAATGACATCTCGGACGCTCAGCCGCAGGTTCGTAATAACCCTGGTGTATTGCTTTGGCCGGCTGTTGCTCTGTCAATTACCGTCCTTAGCTTCATCATGCTCGGCGACGCACTGCGCGACGCCCTGGACCCCAAAGCAAGGAAGAGGTGACTTCACATGTCATTTCCTGACATGAACAAGTCCGCAAAGCCGGCCGTTCCCGGCATCAATGATGCTCCGCTGCTGGAAATCAAGAACCTGGCCATCACCTTTGACACGAAGGGTGGTCCGGTCGAGGCTGTGCGCAATGCGCATCTGACCATCATGCCGGGCGAGACTGTCGCCATTGTTGGCGAGTCCGGTTCGGGTAAATCCACCACGGCTCTGGCCGCGATTGGTCTGTTGCCGTCTAACGGCCGGGTCAGCGGTGGCCAGATCATTTTTGACGGCGAGGACATCACTCACGCCAGCGAAAAGCGCATCATTGAGTTGCGTGGAAATTCCATTGGTATGGTTCCGCAGGACCCCATGTCCAACCTGAACCCCGTGTGGAAGATTGGCTTCCAGGTCAAGGAAACACTGAAGGCGAACGGTTTGGCGGGTTCCAATGCCAACGAACGCGTCGCCGAGGTGCTTTCCGAGGCTGGGCTGCCGGATGCTGCAGTGCGGGCCAAGCAATTCCCGCACGAATTCTCTGGTGGCATGCGTCAGCGTGCGCTGATCGCCATTGGTTTGGCCTGCCGCCCGCGCCTGCTGATCGCGGATGAGCCCACCTCGGCTCTGGATGTGACGGTCCAGGGGCAGATCCTTGATCACCTTGACCGGATGACAACGGAACTAAACACGGCCGTTTTGCTGATCACCCACGACCTCGGCTTGGCTGCCGAGCGGGCTGAAAAGCTCGTGGTGATGTACAAGGGGCAGGTGGTTGAATCGGGTCCCGCCCTGGAGATCCTGCGCAACCCGCGCCACCCGTACACACAGCGTTTGGTGAACTCGGCGCCGTCGCTCGCGTCCAAGCGTTTGCAGTCCGGCAAGGCCAAGGAGGCTTTGGCTGCCGCTGCCGCTGCCGGGACCGTTGAGGTCACGGATCAGGCAGATGTGATCAAGGTTGAGAAGGTCGAACAGGCCACACACGCTGAAAAGGCTGCTTACACGGGCGGCATCAAGGGCCACACCCCAGCGGGTCGTGGCGACACGATTCTGGAAATCAAGAACCTGACCAAGGTGTTCAAGCTTCGCGGCGCACTGGGCAAGTCCACTGATTTCAAGGCCGTGGATGATGTCTCCATCGACGTCAAGCGCGGTACCACGATGGCTATTGTGGGGGAGTCGGGTTCCGGCAAATCCACCGTGGCTCAGATGGCGCTGAGCTTGCTGGCGCCCACTGAGGGCAGTATTCGCTTTGACGGTGTGGATGTGACGTCGCTCAAGGGTAAGGCGCTGTTCAACTTCCGCCGGCGTGTGCAGCCCATCTTCCAGGATCCGTACGGTTCTCTGGATCCGATGTTCAACATTTACCGCACCATCGAAGAGCCGCTGAAGATCCACAAGATTGGTGATGCCAAGTCGCGGGAAAAGAAGGTCCGCGAACTGTTGGATCAGGTTTCCATGCCTGCCTCCACCATGCAGCGCTTCCCGAACGAGCTCTCCGGCGGTCAGCGTCAGCGTATCGCCATCGCGCGTGCCCTGGCACTTAACCCGGATGTCATCATCTGTGATGAGGCCGTCTCGGCGTTGGATGTTTTGGTGCAGGCACAGGTGTTGAACCTGCTCAACGAACTGCAGGAAGAATTGGGCCTGACGTACCTGTTCATCACCCACGATCTGGCTGTTGTTCGCCAGATCGCCGATGACGTCTCTGTCATGCAGAAGGGCCGTCTCGTGGAGCAAGCCACCACGGATGAGGTCTTCAATAACCCGCAGCAGCGTTACACACAGGATCTGCTCAGTGCCATTCCGGGAGCCTCGCTCCTGGTGTAGTTTCGCGCATTTTGTGCTTCACGGCCGGCACACATGGACTTTTCGTTCATGTGTGCCGGTTTTTTTACGGGTTTTCCTGCCGTTGGCGGGGACAGCTGTGGGCTCTACGGGGCGCTGGCCGCGAACAGGTAGATTGGACACATGGAATCAACTACTTTGTTGCCCGGTACTGGACCCAAGGCCACCATGCTCTTTGTGCATGCCCACCCAGATGACGAAACGATTGTCACCGGCGCTACCATGGCTGCTGCGGCTGCCGCTGGTGCACGCGTTGTCCTGGTGACCTGCACGCGCGGAGAGCTTGGCGAGGTCATCCCGCCCGAGTTGGCGCATCTGGAAGTCAAAACTGGGGACGTGAATATCCCGCTTGCCACAGACCCTGACGACGCCGGACCCCTCGCTGAGGGGGAATCGGCACCGGGAGCCGGGTTGGCCCTGGAACGTGAACACGAGTTGGCAGCGGCGTTGGAGGCATTGGGTGTGCGTGAGCACATCTGGCTGGGCCAAGGAGCTACGGCGAAGGACAGCGGACCCGTGACCTTCCGAGATTCGGGAATGCAGTGGGGCCCTGACGGCCGAGCAACAGCAGCAGATACCGTGCTGCCCGGATCATTCTCCAGGGCGCCCTTGGCCGAGACCGCCGAATTGTTGGCGCACGCCATCCGTGAGCTGCGCCCGGACATGGTGATCACCTACGCGGCCGACGGCGGCTACGGGCACCCGGATCATGTGCGCACTCATGAACTCACCATGGCAGCGCTGCGTCTGGCAGCAACCGCAGGGCCGGCTAACGCCGGGCCTGCGCACGCCTCGGTTGTGGTGACCGGCTGGAAGGTTCCCACTGTCTACACGATTGTCAGTGACAGGCCGGAACGGGCACTGGATGCTGACACCCCGCGGCTGCGCGTTGTGGGGGATCTGGCAGCTAAGAGCGCCGCCATGACAGCTCACCGGACCCAGATCACCGTGGAAGGGAACCGCTATGCCCTCTCCGACGACGTCTGGAAAGACATTTCCGCCGTAGAGGAATTTGTGGCCGTTCCTGCTGCCGATATTTATCCAACGCAGTGATGGGCGCGCAGCCGCCTGAGCAGCAACCAGAACAAGAACCACAGCACCAGCCAGAGAAGAAAACACAGCGTCAAACGGAGAACAAGCTTCGTTTCAGCCTTCCCCCACCACGGCGCTGGGCCATCATGGCCGCTGCTGCCGGGGCCGGGATCGGCAGCGGACTGCTGGGCACATCGCTGCACGGCCACGCCTGGTTCCTCAACGATGGGCAAACAATTCTGCCCTTCGGTGCGGCCCTAGCGCTGCTGTTGCTGGTGTCTGTGGGCCTGTTTGTGGGCCTGTGGAGTAAAAGCTCGTGGATTGTGGTGCTGTGCGGCGCGGCCGCGTACGTCACCGCTGGGGTGCTGTCCCTGCAGTTGGGATCTGTGGGAATCATTACCGGTAACCTGCAGGGCAATGTGTGGCTTTACGGAATTGCCATTGCCACCCCACTCACGGCCTGGCTAGTGAACATACTGCTGAAATCACGCAAGTAGTGTCAGCTAGAGCACTGTAGCGCACTGCCTGACTTTGCTCGTGCGCACGGTTGGCCCGTAACGGTGCGCCGCTCTTGGAGCTGCGCACCGTTACAGGTTAACCGTACGCAGCTCCAGCCGCGTAGCCCGTTACCGCAGCTCCAGCCGCGTAGCCCGTTACCGCAGCTCCAGCCGCGTAGCCCGTTACCGCAGCTCCAGCCCCAGCTACAGCGGCATGCGCCGCGCCCGGGGCGCCGGTGGCGGGGGAACAGCCTTGGCGAGCTGGACGTCGTCGTACTTTATGCTGACGGCACCAGCGCGGGTGGTGATGGTACAGCCAAGGGAATCGCGGGCCGTGAGATCGCCCAAAGCATCGGTTAATCCGCCGTCGATCCTGTAGCGGACCACCATGCGAGTGCCCAGTGGAAGCTGCGCGAGCCGCGTCAGTGCAGTGTTCATCACTTCATACTAGGTCGCGCTAAGGTGCGTGGCCGCCGCCGGTAGGGGATAATGGGAGCGCCGGTGGCGAATTGTGCCGGATTTTAGACTTTGAGGAAGGTTGGGGTTCGTGACGTACGTAATTGCGCAGCCGTGCGTGGATGTCAAGGACAAGGCATGTGTTGAGGAGTGCCCTGTTGACTGTATCTACGAGGGTGAACGCTCGCTCTACATCCACCCCGACGAATGCGTTGACTGTGGTGCCTGTGAACCTGTGTGCCCCGTAGAGGCCATCTACTACGAAGACGACACCCCGGATGAGTGGGCCGAGTACTACAAGGCCAACGTTGAATTCTTTGACGTGCTGGGGTCCCCGGGTGGTGCTGCGAAGATTGGCAACACCCACACAGACCACCCCATCATTGCCGTGCTCCCGCCGCAGAACCAGGACTGATCGCGCCATTATGACCCAGGCACCGCACACTTTCGGCTTGCAGCTTCCTGAATACCCATGGGATGCGCTGGCGCCTTATCAGCGTATTGCCGCCGCGCATCCGGACGGTTTGGTGAACCTTTCCATCGGCACGCCCGTGGATCCCACCCCTGCGTTGATTCAGGAAGCGCTGAGAGCTGCGGCCGATGCCCCCGGCTATCCCACCACCCATGGCACCCTGGCCTTGCGTCAGGCCGTTGTGGACTGGTTTGCTCGACGCCGCAACGTGTCTGGTCTGGATCCGAAGGATGTGCTGCCCACCGTTGGCTCGAAGGAATTGGTGGCGTGGCTGCCACTGCTGCTGGGTCTTGGTGCAGGCGACGTCATGGTCCGGCCCACCGTGGCTTACCCCACCTATGACATGGGTGCCGTGTTTGCCGGCTCCACCGCCGTTGCTGCGGACTCCTTGGACGAGCTCGACGCCGAGACCCTCGCCAAGGTGCGCCTGATCTGGGTCAACTCGCCGGGTAACCCCACCGGAATTGTGCGCGGCGTTGACGAGCTGGCTGCCTTGGTGGCGGCGGCGCGGGAGATTGGTGCCGTGGTTGCATCCGATGAATGCTATGGCGAGCTGGGCTGGGGTGCCTGGGATCCGGAAAACGGCGGCGAAGCAGTTCCGAGCGTGTTGGATCCGCGCGTTAACGGTGGCTCGCATGAAAATCTGCTCGCCATTTACTCCCTGAGCAAGCAGTCCAACGTGGCTGGCTACCGGGCGGCATTTGTCGCAGGGGACAGCGCCATCGTAGCGAACCTGGTCAACAGCCGGAAGCACGCGGGCATGATCGTGCCGTACCCGGTACAGGAAGCCATGCGTGTGGCTTTGGGCGACGATGCACATGTCAGTGCTCAGAAGGCGCTCTACCGTGCCCGTCGCGAGCAGCTGGTGGGTGCCTTGGAAGCTTTTGGGCTCACCATCCACCACTCCGAAGCAGGTTTGTACCTGTGGTGCACCGCAGGAGAGGACACCTGGACCACGATTGGCCGGCTTGCCGAATTGGGCATCTTAGCCGGGCCAGGGACGTTTTACGGGGATGCCGGCCACGGTTTTATCAGGGTTGCACTGACCGGAACTGATGAGCGTATTGCTGCTGCAGTGAGTCGACTCGGCGCAAAAACCTAGCTTTTTCGCTAATATTGTGCCGATTTGGCCCTCAGGATTAGTCTCGAAGGCCCTTAAAGCGGTAGTTTCGTAGGGTAGCCGTCTTGGCCACCGGACGCTTTATGTGCTGAGTTTTATGGGGCAATCCCTCAATGTGCGCGGTGACTCGCGGACGCAAAACTTGCATTGAACTAACCAAAGCCTTTTTCAAGGCGACCTCATGAAGGGGACCCCATGTCTGATTCCACGAGCGCATCGCTGCGCTATGACGGCGGAGAACTTGAACTTCCGCTCATCGAAGCCGTAGAAGGCAATGCCGGCTACGATGTGTCCAAGTTGTTGAAGACCACCGGTGCTGTCACCTACGACCCCGGCTTCGTCAACACGGCAGCCACGACCTCCGCGATCACCTACATTGACGGTGACGAAGGCATCCTGCGCTACCGCGGCTATCCCATCGAAGAGCTGGCCGAGCACTCCAGCTTCCTGGAAGTGTCCTACCTGCTCATTTACGGGAACCTGCCCACAGCAGCCGAGCTGGATAAGTTTGACCAGCGCATCCGCCGCCACACCATGCTGCACGAAGACCTCAAGGGCTTCTTTGGCGGTTTCCCCCGCGACGCGCACCCCATGCCGGTGCTCTCTTCGGCCGTCTCGGCCCTGTCCACGTTCTACCAGGACTCCCTGGACCCGTTTGACGACGAGCAGGTCGAAATGGCCACGATCCGCATGATGGCCAAGCTGCCGGTTCTGGCTGCCTACGCCCACAAGAAGTCCATTGGGCAGCCCATGCTGTACCCAGACAACTCCATGGGCCTCGTGGAGAACTTCCTGCGTCTGAGCTTTGGCCTGCCGGCCGAGCCGTACGAGATGGACCCGGTAGTAGTCAAGGCCCTTGACCTGTTGCTGATCCTGCACGCTGACCACGAGCAGAACTGCTCCACCTCCACTGTGCGCCTGGTGGGTAGCGCCAATGCCAACATGTTCGCCTCGGTTTCTGCCGGCATCAACGCCCTCTTCGGCCCACTGCACGGTGGCGCCAACGAGGCTGTGCTGAACATGCTCCGTCAGATTCAAGCCAGCGGCGAGCCGGTTGAGAAGTTCGTCGAGCGCGTGAAGAACAAGGAAGACGGGGTCAAGCTCATGGGCTTCGGCCACCGCGTCTACAAGAACTACGATCCCCGCGCCAAGATCGTCAAGGCCACGGCCCACGAAATCTTGGAGAAGCTCGGCGGCAACGACGAACTCCTCGCCATCGCCATGCGCCTGGAAGAAGTAGCCCTGACGGATGAATACTTCATCTCCCGCAAGCTCTACCCCAACGTGGACTTCTACACCGGCCTGATCTACAAGGCCATGGGCTTCCCTGAGAAGATGTTCACGGTCCTGTTTGCCATTGGCCGCCTGCCGGGCTGGATTGCCCAGTGGCGCGAAATGATGAAGGACCCGGCCACCAAGATTGGCCGTCCGCGCCAGTTGTACATTGGCGAGCCGGAGCGCATGTACCCCTCGCGGTAACCTGCTTTTCTTAAGTACGACGGCGGCGGGAGACTTTCCCTTGGGAGAGTCGCCCGCCGCTTTTCTTTTGCAAAACCTGGGACGAAAGTAAGTAAAAAATGAAAATGTCGACTTTGTTGCTGCACACCTTTTCCATGGCATTCCCGATCGTCGTCGTGGTGCTGGGGATCATGGTGCTGATTGGCAAGAGCGTGTTCCTGCCGTTCTTCATTGTCTCGCTCGTCATCATGCTGGTTCTACTGGTGCTGTTGTACCGCGGCAAGAAGAAGGACGCCGCAGCCAAGAAGTAGTCCCGCCTTCCTTTTCCCTGACGCGCCCTCAGCGTTTGGGGTATTTCCAGGAACCCTCCCTCAGCGTTTGGGGTGTTTTTGAGAACCCGGCGATGGGCATTCGTGAGACATCTGTGCTAAAAAAGATGTGTGCCGAAAATTGTAAATGCGGATGACCGCCGTGAGCTTGTTGCCGATGCCGTATTCCGAGTTGTGCGGGAGAGTGGTCTGGCACAAGCGTCGCTACGTAATGTGGCTGCCGAGGCGCGGCTGGCGCTGGGCTCTGTGCGGCACTACTTCGACAACCAAGCGGAGCTCATGGAATTCGCTTTCCGGCTCAACTCGGAGCGGATTCACCTGCGGGCTCTGGATAAGTTGGAAGTACTCGAAGACGAAGCGTTACCCGCCGACGGCGAAGCCTTGTTGGAGAAGTGCGCAGAGGTCCTGGAAGAACTGCTTCCCCTTGACGCGGCACGTAGCGCCGACGCCGTGGTGCATATGGAGTTCATGCTCGATGCCCGCACCAACACAACGCTCGTAGACGCTGCACAGGACGATTACCGTGCCACTGGCGCCGTGGTGGGCCGGGTGGTCATGCAGCTGATGGAAAGCTCGCTGGCCGTGCCCGGGTTGGTCCCCGTAGATGAAGCGGAACGTCTCATTGGTTTGCTGGACGGACTGAGCCTGCGCATGGTCTTGCAGCCCGCCTGGGCAGCCCCTGAGCAGGGGCAGGCCACACTGCGCCGCCACCTGGCTTCCCTGCTCGGCGCCTGATTTCCTGACCTTTGCCCAATCGCTGAGGGAGCGTTGGCCGAAATACCCCAATTGCTGAGGGAGCGTCCGGTGGGGACGGTGCCTTGTTGCCCGCTTGAGAGTAATCTGGGAGGTGGGATTGCTGCATCATCCATGCGGCGGCTGGAGGGAGATACCATGCATCACACCGGTGGCCCAGGGTGGCGGATCACAATGGATACCTGCACACCCATGCTCATGGCGTTGTATTTTCGCGATGTTGCAGGATTAGCGGGTGCCGGAACTCCTGCCCTCTCCCATGTCTCTCCGGCCGTGCGGGCGGCCGATCATTCCATGCTTATTTCCGGTGTGGGCGGCGTAGCGGCACTGCGGGACCAATGGGAGTTTTGGTGGAGCCGGTTACTGCAGGCACACCCCAGCAATGAGCCAAATATTAGCCCTCCGGATTTCCCTGAACTAGCTGGCTTACCCGCACTTCAGCGGGTGGCGCAGGCCCACTTTGGAGCGGCCGTCAGCTGGTCCCGTGAGCAGGAGCAAGTGTATTCAAGCATGGCCGCGCAACGCGAGACGCTGGGTGGGCACAAGATTCTTGCCGATCTGGTTCAGAATCGGGAAATGGAGCTGGGCCGCAGTTCCAGAGACTTCACGCTGACCATTGTGGAGGTCCCGTTGGCTGAGCCAAGGGCCTGGTTCCTTGAACCCAATAGGCTAATCATGAGTTCGCACCTGCTCGATGACCCGGAAAACTTCCGCAGCTATGTCCAGCCCGTGGTGGATTTACTGGTCTAATAGGCCCGCTGGTCTAGTGAATAACCGGCCGGGATTATTCAGCCGGCACAGGCGCAGGCAAGAGGACCGATACGGCTCCGGCACTCACGCTCTCGGATGCTTGCCAACCAACATTGTGGCCATCGGCAATGGAGTCTCTGTTCCAGCTGTACCCGGCGTAGTTGATCTGGCTAATCCCCAATGGGTTGGCGTTGGCCAACGCCCAGTGGGCCAGCCGCCAACCATTGGGCTCATCCACCTCGAGCAGCACCGTGGCACCAGCGGCGGTGCTGGACGTACTTGCAGCTACTTGGCCTACGGCGCCCTGCGCAGCCGTGATGACTTGCTCAGGGGAGCTCACTGCGGTGACAGGAGCAAGGGTGCAGTTCAGCGCGTGTGGCGATTGTCCTGTCAATACGGAGGCAAACGCACGGGACAGGGGCTCATGTTGTGCATAGGCCTGAGGAAACCCTGAGCGCTGAACAATCTGAGCGGCGTCGTTAATGGGCAGATTCACGTAGTTCGGGACATCAGCTAGAACATCGTAAAACGCGTTGGTGGAATATACCGGATCCATAATTTGTGCCACCGTGCCCCAGTCCTGCGAGGGACGCTGCTGGAATAGCCCCACAGAATCCAGGTCACCGTAATCGATGTTGCGTAGCCGAGATTCCTGTATGGCCGTGGCTAGAGCAATACTTGCCGCGCGGGCTGGCATGCCACGCTGTGTAGCGATGGTGGATATGAGCGCAGCATTCTCGGTTTGATCCAATGCCAGCCAATAGTCGCCACTACCTACCGAGGCGGTGCAGCCCAGAGCAAGTCCTGGCGCGAAGGCGTCTTTGAAGGTGTTGGAAAGCCACACACCGCCGGCGATGAGTGCGCCGGCAGCCAAGACAAGGACCGTGAGCCAACCGAGGGCGGCACGGCTTTTCATAGCAGGCCACCCTCGGGACACCGCACTGCGACAGAGACTTTAGTTGGCATGCAGGCTTTCATTCAGGGCAACGGTGGTGCCGTGACGCGGCAGAACCTCCACGCCGCCTGACGTTGAATTACGGCGGAACAAGAGGTTCGGGACGCCGGAGAGCTCGCTGGCCTTCACTATCACCGTGGTCTCCTCGCCGTCGTCGTTCTTGGGCCCCAAAACCCGCACGCGGGTGCCGGCCGTAACATACAGACCCGCTTCTACCACGGAGTCGTGGCCAATGCTGATGCCAACGCCAGAGTTAGCGCCGAGCAAAACACGCTCGCCCAGTGCCACTCGCTCGCGGCCGCCACCGGATAAGGTGCCCATGATGGAGGCGCCGCCGCCAACGTCGGTGCCATCGCCCACAACTACTCCAGCGGAGATGCGGCCTTCCACCATGGAAGTGCCCAAGGTACCTGCATTGAAGTTCACGAATCCTTCATGCATGACAGTGGTGCCTTCGGCGAGGTGAGCGCCCAGACGGACACGGTCTGCGTCGCCAATGCGGACACCGGCCGGAACCACGTAGTCCACCATGCGCGGGAACTTATCCACGGAGAATACCGTGACGGTTCCGCGGCGGCGCAGCTTGGCCCGGGTCATTTCAAATCCTTCAACGGCGGCCGGTCCGAAGTTGGTCCAGACCACGTTGCTCAGCTTGCCGAAGATGCCATCCAAGTTGATGCTGTTGGGCGTTACCAGCCGGTGTGAGAGCAGGTGCAGGCGGAGGTAAGCGTCGGCTGCGTCGGCGGGTTCGGCGTCGAGGTTGATCTGGGCGAACACCACGCTTTGGGTGACGCCACGATCGGTGTCGGTGCCATTTTGCGCCAAGGCTGTGAGCTCTTCGCTGGCTTCAGGGGTCAGGCCCAAGACATCCGTTCCCGTGCCGAGTGCAGGCGCCGGGAACCAGACATCGAGCACAGCGCCGGAATCGGCAATTGTGGCAAGCCCAAAGCCATGGGCGGAACGGTCTGTCAGCAGCTCAGTTTCAGTCATGGTTCAAGTCTATCGACGAGGGTAGGTGTCCCCAACATTTGACATACTCCGTGGACACCGTCTGGGGACACGGCTCAGGTCACGTTGAACGTAATGGAGTGCCAGCCGGTGGAACCATCTGGTTCCGGAGGAGCCTGATCCTGAATTTGGATGGTGCCGTCCGCATCGTAGGCACGCACCCTTACCTTGTGAGTTCCGGCAGGAGCGTTGTCCCAGATGTACGACCACTGACGCCAGGTGTCCACCGAGGCTTCCGCAGCCAGCGTGGCTTCCTGCCAGGCGCCGTCGTCAATTTGGATCTCAACCTTGGAAATTCCCTTGGTCTGGGCCCAAGCACTGCCGCCAATGGGGACTGCGCCGGCAGGAACCCGGCCTAGTGCCCGCGGAACCTCCACCCGTGACGCGGTCTTAATGGGTCCGTGGGAGTTCCACCCTCGGGAGGTCCAGTACCCGGCACTCTGGGCAAAGGTTGTCACTTCCAGATCAACCACCCACTTGGTGGCCGAGACGAATCCGTACAGACCCGGAACCACCATGCGCACCGGGAAACCGTGCTCCAGCGGCAGTGGCTCGCCGTTCATGCCAACGGCCAAAATGGCATCTCGGTCATCCTGCAGCACTGGCAGGGGAGTGGAGGCGCTAAAGCCGTCAATGCTGGTGGACAGAACCATGTCGGCACCTGCCGTGGGCTTGGCCCGGGCCAGCACCTCGCGCAGGGGATAACCCAGCCACTTGGCATTGCCGGCCAGATTTCCACCCACCACATTGGATACACAGGTGAGCGTGACGTAGGACTCGATGAGATCTTGTGCCAACAGCTCATCAAAGCCGATGGTGAATTCTTCTTCCACCATGCCGTGCACGCGCAGCTGCCATTTCGCCGGATCAATGTCCGGCACAGCGAGGGCGGTGTCGATGCGGTAGAAGTCATCATTGGGTGTCACGAAAGGGGTGACACCTTCCACGGGAGCCTGCACACCGGTGGGCAGTGCGGGTGCAGTGGTTTTGGGAGCGGGAAGCTTCAGCGTTGCGCGGACGGCAAGGGCTGTGTTGCGAGCACCGTTGATGACAGTGCCACCAAAGCCAACCACGACGGCGGCCCCGGCCACTAGCGCTGACCTCACCAGGAAGGTGCGCCGGCTGGGAGTCTGCTCGGTTGAGGTAGGAGTGTTCGTCGTCGTACTGGCGCTCCGGCTGGTGTCCTGGCGCAGGAAGCGCAGTGCCAAGATGCCGCCAACGGTGCCCAGCAGCAAGGGGAAGACGTCAGCAATTGAGGCGCCGGAGCGGGTGATGATGCACGCGGCCATGACAACGGCGAAGGCCACCACCATGGTGGCGCCGGCGGCAAACTTCTTGCGGGCCACGATCCCGGCGACGGCGGACAATGCCGCGGCCACAATGCCCATTGAGAGGAGCAAGACGAACTTGTCGTTAGTGCCGAAGGTTGCAATGGCGAAGTTCTTCATCCATGCCGGGGTGAAGTCGATGAAGGTGGATCCCACCGAGGTCAGCGGCGAGGATGCGGAGCCAAAGAATGCCGACATGAATTCGGCGATGGCAAAAAGAACTCCTGCCGAGATGACACCGGCCAGGGCGCCGAAGCCCAGGCCGTGCAAGTCTTGACGCCTAGTAGCTTTGTTGCGCTTTCCCATGGGAGGCTCCTTTTGACTCTAAATTGACTACCTGAGGTAGCTGGTAGAAGTACTTGTTGGTACTTCGGAGCCAAAAGCCCCCGGATTGCTCCGGAGGGCCATGGAATCTAGATTTCCTGTACCAAAATTGGTGTTGTGGTTGGTTTCTCAGAGCCACCCAGCGGTTCTACGGTGATGCCAACATGCGTAGCGCCGCCCATTTCACCGGTAAGTATCTGCATGGCAGGCTCTCGGTTGCTGTCCATCATGCCTGCGGAGACCGCACCTGCTGCAGAGATGAACCACAGCTCATAGATCTTCCCTTCAGGAGCTGGTGGCATTCCATTGACCATGACGGCGGCTTTATTTGCCTTGCTGGAGGATGCGACAGTCACTGTAGCTCCATCAGAGATTTGCGAAGTAGCAATCTTGGCATCAGGAGAGTTCATGATGGTCAGCATGGCCTCTTGTTGTGCCTGGGAAGCTGCCAATTGTTGCCTAGACTCCTGATCAGAGGAATTCTGACCAATAGCCCAGCCGCCCACGCCTACTCCAGCGAAGATGGCCAGGGCTGCTGCCGCGCTCAACGCTGGCACCCAGCGGTTTCGTTCGGTAGTGTTTCCGCGATTACGTGCGGATGAACTTCGAGCCGAGGAAATATCGCGGACTACTGCACTGGATGGAAGTTGGCGTGTGTTGCGGATAGCGGCCATGACATTGTTCTTCAGGGCCGGCGGAGGTGTCTCTTCGGCGAGACCGAATGCCAAAAGTGCGGCTGTCTCGCTGAGACTGCGGACCTCTTCTAATGTTTCGGCATCGTGGAGCGCATGCCGTTCAAAGGCAGTACGCTCGCCGTCTGTCAGTGAGTTCAACGCGTAGGAGCCGGTCAGTAAATGCAGTTGCTTTTCCATCACGCCACCCCTAACTTATCTCTTAGCCTGATCATGCCATCACGAATTCTTGTTTTTACAGTACCTACAGGGATTTTAAGTAACTCGGCCACTTCTTGGTGTGTGTATCCACCGTAGTAGGCCAAGCTGATTGCTTCCCGTTGTGATTCTGTGAGTGTCTCGAGGGCCTTGCGGACCCTGACAGCTTCCATCTGCGTTTCCACAGTGTCTGCGACGTCGTCATAACTCTCTTGGTATTCTTTGATTCCCTGACGAAGATCCCTATCCGAACTCGCCTGGCTTGCGCGAACTCTGTCTACGGCTCTGCGGTGGGCGATCACCAGAATCCAGGACATTGCTTTGCCTCTGTCGGCATCGAATCGAGAGGCTTGAGCCCAGACGTCAACAAAAACTTCTTGGGTGACTTCCTCGCTCTGTGCTTGATCTCGGACTACACGCCTTACCAGCCCATAAACTCTCGGGGCTACGGCATCGTACAGTTCTTCGAAGGCCGCCTCGTCGCCGAGGGCGACGAGGCGGATCAAGTCCTCATGGGTCGGGGGAACCAACGGTTCAACGGACCGCATCCAAGGTAAACGCATAGTGTCTACTTTGTCATGATCTGTACCCACGAGCACATTTCCTTCGTAAGGTGTTGCAATTTGTTCTGTGAAGCAGGTGCTACTTCTTTGCCGGCGGCATCAGCACGGTGTCGATCAGGTACACAGTTGCATTGGCGGTCTTGACGCCACCGCAGATGACCTTAGCGCCGTTGACCATCAGGTTGTCTCCACTGCCGGTGACCTCCAAGGTGCTTCCCTCGGCCGTTGCGTGCTTGCCATCGATCTTGCTCGGGGCGAGCTGGCCGGGGACGACGTGGTACGTCAGGATTGACGTCAACGTGGCGGAGTCAGTCTTGAGACCGTCGATGGTGGCTGCCGGGATCTTGGCGAAGGCGTCGTCGACGGGAGCGAAGACGGTGAATTCACCGGAGTTCAGTGTGTCAACCAGGTTGACGTCCTTGTTCAGCTGGCCTGAAACCGCGGCGGTGAGGGTCTTCAGCAGCGGGTTGTTGGATGCCGCGGTGGTCACCGGGTCAGCGGCCATGCCGGCTACTGAGCCTGCACCACTGGGAACGGCTGCAGCGTAGTCGGCGCAGCCAGCACCAACCAAGTCTGAGGCCGGGTCCATGGCGGCTGCGGAGCTCGGAGCCATGGTTGCTTCGGCGGAAGCCATCGGAGCGTCGGAGGTGGGGCTGGACGCGGTGTCGCCTGAACTGCAGGAGGTCAAGCCCAAAGCTGCTACAGCCAAGAGGCCAAGGCCCATGGTGAGGGTCTTACGGGTTCCAAACTTCAAGGTGGTGTTCATGATGATTCTCCGTAGTGTGAAAGCGGAAGGATTCCGTGGTGCTTCTCCCGAACCGCTTCTCATATGATCTGCTGATCTGCTGAGCTGCGGTGGTGGGCTGTCAGATAGTACTTCGGAGCCCAAGACAAAGCGGATTGGAAAGATGTTAAGAAAGTTTTTGCCGCCTCCGCTGCGCCGGTAAAGTGGAGAAATGACCGCTCCCAGCAGTTCCGCAGCTCAGCCCGATTCTCAGCTATCGCCCGCTTCAGGTGGCGCCGCACAAGGCGGGCCGAGCGCCGTCGCGCTTGATCTGCATCAGGACGTGGCGCAGCTGACGGCGGCACTGATGGATATTGAAAGTGTCTCCGCCAATGAGCTGGCCATTGCAGATGCGCTCGAGGTGGCTCTGCGGGCGCTGCCGCACCTGAGCGTGACGCGCAATGGGGATTCAATTGTGGCCCGTACCGAGCTGGGGCGTGCCGAGCGCGTCATCCTGGCCGGGCATCTGGACACCGTGCCGCTGCCCACTATGCCCGGTTCGCGCGGCACGGTCCCGAGCAGCTGGGACGGCGATGTGCTGTACGGCCGCGGCGCCACGGACATGAAGGGTGGAGTTGCAGTGCAGCTGGCTCTGGCTGCCACGATGCCCGAGCCCACCAAAGACATCACCTTCATCTTCTACGACCACGAGGAAGTAGCCGCGGTCAAAAGCGGTCTGGGACGCCTCGTGCGGGAAAATCGAGAACTGCTCGACGCCGATTTCGGCATCTTGCTGGAACCCACCAACGGAACAGTGGAGGGTGGTTGCAACGGCACCATCCGCTTCGAGGCAACCACGCGTGGCAAGGCGGCGCATTCGGCGAGGGCTTGGATGGGGGAGAACGCCATTCACGCAGCGGCTCCGATTCTTGCCCGGCTCGCGGCCTATGAGCCAGCCACTGTGTCCGTGAACGGTTTGGATTACCGCGAATCCCTCAACGCTGTAAAGGTTCACGGCGGCACGGCCGGCAATGTCATTCCAGATCAGTGCGTGGTGGAAATCAATTACCGATTCGCCCCCGATAAGACCCCGGCGCAGGCCGAAGAGCACGTGCGCGGGTTGTTGGAGGGCTTCGATTTGGTGCGGACGGACTTCTCCGCAGGCGCCCGTCCAGGACTCAACGCGCCGGCCGCTGCCTCCTTTGTGGCAGCCGTGGGCCGCGAGCCACTGCCCAAGTACGGCTGGACAGACGTTGCCCGCCTCAGCGAAATGGGAATCCCGGCCGTCAACTTTGGCCCAGGCGATGCCCTGCTGGCCCATAGCGATAACGAGCACGTCCACGCCGACGCAATCCGGGAGTGCCTGGCAGCGTTGACCCGCTGGCTGGGCTAAAACGGCTCGGCCGGGCTAAGCGCCAGCTACGTTCTTCGAGTGTCCACTTAATGTACGTTTCCAGCTGGTATTGGGTCTCAAACGTACGTTAAGTGGACACTCGAGGCCTGTGCTGGGATAAAAGGCGGGCTAAAAGGTGGCCTAAGGGGCGGGCTACCGGGACAGCGCCGCCTCAGACAACAACGGGCGGGTGGTCACCTTGATTCAGGTGACCACCCGCCCGTTTGCCGTCTGGAGGCGGCGATTGATGCGAAGTGATGGAGCGTTGGCCGTAATGCCCCGTTTGGTGATGGAGCGTTGGGTAGGGTTAGCCAGCGATGCCGGCCTTGGCCTTGACCACCTTCACCCGTGAGGACATCTTGAACTCGGTGAACTTGGCAATGCCGGAGAGGATCAGGCACAGGCCCACATAGATGACTGCCGCGACCATGAGGGCCGGCACCATGGGTGAACCATACTGGCCCTGAGAGCCGAGGAAGCCGGCGTACTGCATGATCTCGTTGTATGTGATCAGGAAGCCAAGTGCGGTGTCCTTCATGATGACCACCAGCTGAGCAATGATGACCGGCAGCATGGCCCGGACGGCCTGCGGCAGCAAAATGGTACGCAGGACCTGGCCGTTGGACAGGCCAATGGCAAGCCCGGCCTCGCGCTGTCCCTTGGGCAGCGACTCAATGCCAGCACGGAACACCTCGGCGAGGACCGATCCGTTGTAGAGAATCAAACCGACCACGACGGCGATGAAGGGCGTGATGCCCTTGACGCCAGCCGAGGGGAGGCCGTAATACATGATCATCATGAGGATCAGCAGCGGGACTGCCCGGAATACTTCGGTGAACCAGTAGCACGGGATCCGAACCCACTTGGCGTTGGCGAGGCGGCCGAAGGCCAGAATGATGCCGAGTACCAGACTGCCGACGGCGCCCACGGCGAAGGCCTTCAGCGTGGCACCGATCGCCGTCAGGAACGTTTGCTGAACCCGCGGGAAGGTGAATATTTCCCATTTCTTTGCCGTGAACTGGCCTGATTCGTAGAACCTGAACAGGATGAAGGCAATGATGCCGACCACCACAACAGCTGTGGCGATGTTCAGGTAAACATTGCGTGTACGTGCCTTAGGGCCGGGCACATCGAAAAGTACCGAGCTCATCGCGCCACCTTCCATTTCTTCTCAAGGTAGCGCTGCAACGGTGTCAGGATGCCCAAGACCAGCACAACGAAGATCAGGGCAACCCACAGCAAACCCGGAAGCAGCGGTTCGCCGAGGTCACTGAGGGTTGAGCGGATGGAGCCTGCTTCCAGAACACCGAACCCGGCGGCGACAGTGGTGTTCTTCAGCAGTGCGATAAACACGCTGAAAAGTGGCGGAACCACCGAACGGAACGCCTGCGGCAGCACGATCAAGGACAAGGTCTGTATAAAGGGCAGCCCAATGGCACGGGCCGCTTCGGACTGACCCACGGACACCGTGTTGATGCCGGAGCGGATGGCCTCGGAAACATATGTAGCCGTGTAGAGGGACAGGCCGATGATTGCAGCGACCGTGTAGTTGATCGCGGGCAGGTCAAGCTTCGGGTAGCCCAAGGCAAAGAACGCCAGCACCAGCGTCAACGGTGTATTCCGCACGGCGTTGACGTACAGGGTTCCTGCGGCCCGCATCGCCGGCGCGGGGGAGACGCGCATGCCGGCAACAATGGTGCCAAGGATCAGGGCAAAAAAGGCGGAAAAGACAAACAGGATTCCAGTGGTCTTGAATCCGTCGATGAACAGTTGACTGTTGTCAAAAAGTACATTCACAAGGCAGTGTCGCTTTCAGTGAATTCGAGAGGACGAAGGGGTGGTGTTGCAGAGGCTTGGCCGCTGCAACACCACCCCATGGACGATTAGTACTGGTCAACCTTGGGCTGTTCAACCTTGGTACCCGACTTGCCCAGTGTGGCGTCGAAGATCTTGGTCCATGTGGCGTTGCCGTCGGTCAGCGTGGTGTTCAGGAAGGTGCGCAGGGCGGTATCGCCCAGCGGCAGACCGATACCGTAGTTCTCCACAGTAAACGGCTCACCAACCACCTTGAGCTTGTCCGGGTCCTGTGAAGCAAAGCCCAGCAGGATGGCCTGGTCGGTGGTCACCGCATCAACGGATCCGCTGGTCAGTGCTTCAACACACTTGGAGTAAATGTCGAAGGCGACCGGATCTGCCTTCGGGAAGTTGTCCTTGATGTTCTGGAACGGTGTTGAACCCGTGGCAGAGCACACCTTCTTGCCGTCCAAGTCCTTCTCACTCTTGATGGTGGTGTTGTCCTTAGCCACCAGCAGGCCCTGGCCCGTGACGAAGTACGGTCCGGCGAAGTCTACGAGCTTCTTGCGCTTGTCGTTGATGGAGTAAGTACCGACGTAGAGGTCAACGTCGCCATTGGCCAATGCGGACTCGCGGTTGGCTGAAGGGATGGCCTTGAAATCAATCTTGTCCGCGGCGACGCCCAAGGAGGCTGCCATCCAGCGGGCAATTTCAATGTCGAAGCCGCTGCGCTCACCCGTGGCTGCGTCGAGGAACCCCAGACCGGGCTGGTCTTCCTTGACACCGATGCGGATTTTGCCGGCGGACTTGATCTTGTCAAAGGTGGGGCTGCCGGTCAGGGCTACGTCTTTGGCGACCTCAAAGGTCAGCCCGGCAGCGTCGCCGCCGCCAGCGCCTGCAGTATCCCCGCCGGTAGTGCCACCGCCGCCACAACCTGTCATGGCGAGGGCTGCTGCTGTAAGGACGGCTGTGAATCCGAGGGTTTTTTTGCTAAAGAACTTTTTCAAGGGGGTTCCTTTCATAATCGGCCGCATGCGGCCGGTGTAATGATTGGCTGAAACAGCCGGAAATCTATGGGTTTTATCTATCCGTTGGTCAGGATTTTGGAGAGGAAGTCTTTGGCCCGGTCAGTCTGTGGGTTCGTGAAGAATTCTTCCGGTGTTGCTTCTTCCACAATCTGGCCGTCGGCCATGAAGATGACGCGGTCGGCAGCCTTGCGAGCAAAGCCCATCTCGTGGGTGACCACCACCATGGTCATGCCTTCCTTGGCCAGCTCGACCATGACGTCCAAGACCTCATTGATCATTTCGGGGTCCAATGCGCTGGTGGGCTCATCGAAAAGCATGACCTTTGGCTTCATTGCCAAAGCTCGCGCAATAGCGACGCGCTGCTGCTGTCCGCCGGAAAGCTGGGCGGGCAACTTTGTTGCCTGGTGTCCAACGCCAACGCGTTCCAACAAACTCAAGGCGAGCTTGTCGGCGTCGGGCTTGGACATGCCCTTGACCTTGATGGGGCCCAGCGTGACGTTTTCCAAGATGGTTTTGTGGGCAAACAAGTTGAAGGACTGGAAAACCATGCCAACGTCAGCACGCAGATTTGCAAGCTGCTTGCCTTCCTTGGGGAGTTCCTTGCCATCAATGGTGATGGAACCGGTGTCGATGGTTTCCAAGCGGTTGATGGTGCGGCACAGTGTTGATTTACCGGACCCGGAAGGACCAATGACAACCAAGACTTCGCCCTTGGCAACCTCTAAGTTAATTTCCTGAAGCACATGGAGAGAGCCGTAATGCTTGTTAACGGCCTTGAGTTCCACGAGCGCAGGAGCATGTGCGGGATTTGTCATGCATTTAACCTATCCACTTTCGGGGCACTCGGGCAGGAATTGACGCACATCGGTCCCGATCGTAACTGTAACGAGATATTGTGAGGCCGGCCACTGCCCGTTTTCACGTAGCCTAGGTGGCATGAGTGCACCCACAGGATCCAGCCGCCCTAACCGCCCCGAACTCCGACGGTTCGGAAATTGGCGAAAAAATGGCTCCGGAATGGATACTGCCGACGCACGGCTGTTGGAAACACCGCCCGGCACTGCTTTCACGCACACCGACCCGTGGCGTGTCATGCGCATCCAGAGCGAGTTTGTCCAAGGTTTTGATGCCCTGGCTGAGATTGGCCCGGCCATCAGCGTCTTTGGTTCGGCCCGGACCAAACCGGAATCGCCCTATTACGCCACAGGCATGGAGGTGGGCAGGCGTCTGGTGGAAGCCGGCGTGGCTGTTATTACCGGTGGCGGACCAGGTTCCATGGAGGCCGCGAACCGTGGCGCCGCCGAGGCTGGCGGACTGTCCATCGGCTTGGGGATCGAGCTCCCCTTCGAGCAGGGCATGAACGAGTGGGTGGGTCTGGGCGTTGACTTCCGCTACTTCTTTGCCCGCAAGACCATGTTCGTGAAGTACGCGCAGGGCTTTGTGGTGCTCCCTGGCGGACTCGGCACACTCGATGAACTCTTCGAAGCCATGGTCCTGGTCCAGACCAGCAAGGTCAGCCAATTCCCCATAGTCCTCGTGGACAGGACATTTTGGGCCCCGCTCATGGACTGGATCCGCGATGTCATGGTTGAGCAAGGACTGGTCTCAGCCGGGGACCTGGACATCGTTCAGCTGGTGGACACCGCCGAAGAAGCAGTGAAACTTGTCATGGAGGGCAAAGCAGGCTCCCGAGTGGCTGCCCGAAGCTAGGAGCTGGCTCTAGGACATGAAACCCCTTTCCAGCCGCGCATCTGGCACCATGGTCTTGTGACTTACTTCCTGATCTTTCTTGCCGTGATGGTCGCTGCGCTGGCCGCGCTGTATCTGGTGGGTTTGAACAAGCCCCAGACTGGCGCCGACGTCTATAACGACCTCCTGGCCGCCCCGGTGGCCAATCTGCCCCCGGTGCTGTTGCCGGGCGAGCCCGCGCCCGCAGACGTGGACAAATTGCGTTTCTCCTTGGGGTTACGTGGGTACCGCATGGATCAGGTGGATGAGGTTCTGGACCGTCTGCGCGACGCACTGGCCGCGAAGGACCTGCGTATCGCCGAGCTGGAGTCCGCCGCTGGCTTGCCCTCTGCCGACAAGACTGATGTGGGCAGGACCTCTGATGAACCAGAAGCGGACGACGCCGGTGGCGCACCTGGCGCTGTTCCGGCGGCGCCCGCTGACGCCGAGCCGGGAAACGGCACCGCCGCGGCAAATCCCTTAGCCGTCGCCTGAGATGGAGTCACTTGAGATAGATTCGCCTGAGATGGACTCCCCACAGCTGAACCTGATGGTTGGCAGTGATGGCAAGGCCCGCTGCGCGTGGGGCGGCATGGACGGTGATGAACAGTACCAGCGCTATCATGACACTGAATGGGGCCGGCCCATATCCGGTGAGCCAGCCACCATGGAGCGTGAACTCTTCGAACGGCTGAGCCTGGAAGCATTCCAATCAGGCCTGAGCTGGCTCACCATCCTGCGCAAACGCGACGCCTTCCGGGCCGCGTTCAAGAACTTTGACCCGGTTGCTGTGGCGAATTTTGGCGAGGACGATTTCGAGCGCCTCATGAACAATGTCGGCATTGTGCGCAACCGGCTCAAGATCAGGGCCACCATGGGTAATGCGAAGGCCCTCCTGGCGCTGCCCGAGGACACCACACTGGCGTCACTGCTAGCCAGTCATGCACCGCAGACCAGCCGGATGCCAGATGAACCGATTGCGGCTCAAACGCCAGAATCTGCGCGTTTGGCCAAGGCGTTGAAGAAGCTCGGTTTTTCCTTTGTTGGCCCAACCACGGCTTACGCCATGATGCAGGCCGTGGGCGTGGTCAACGATCACCAGCCAGGCTGCTGGCTTGCCGCCGATCCAGCCGCTGGTGCGGCGACAGATGTCGCGGGAGCAGATGCCGCCGATGCATAGTGGTTCGTCCAGTGTGAGCCGCAAGACCACCATCAACGACGAACTCTTTGCACTGCTGCGACGCGTTCTGGCACCGCTCTGGCGGGCGCCGTGGTGGCTGAAGGTCGCCCTGATCTATGGTGCGGCCCGGTTTCTTTCCTATGCCATCTTCCTCGGTGCTGCCTGGCACGCCGAGGAATCGCCGTGGGGTGGGCGCCAGCCGGACTACCTGACGTTCATCAACCGCTGGGATGCCGGCTGGTATGAACGGATTTTCGACGGCGGATACCCCGCCACCATTCCGCGCAACACGGACGGCACGGCGCAGCCGAATCAATGGGCTTTCTACCCCATATTTCCCTTGCTGGCTCGCGGTCTGAGCGCTGTCACCGGGTTGGAGTGGGCTGCCGCAGGGGCCACTATTGCCACGGTCGCCGGGCTGGCCGCCGCACTCATGATCTACGTCTTGTTCAGGAACTTTTCCGCACCCGGCACCGCCCTGTGGGGCGTTGCCTTCTTCGCCACCTTCCCAATTTCTGCCGTACTACAGGTGCCGTACGCAGAATCTGTGGGCATGTTCTTTCTCGCCGCAGCTCTGCACCTGCTCATCAAGCGCAACTATGCCGCGGCCGTCCCTCTGGTGATGCTGCTGTGCCTCTCGCGGCCGGCAGGGGCGCCGTTTGCCGCCGTCGTTGGTCTGCATCTGTTGCTGCGCTGGAACAAGCGCAAGGAAGAGCCGTTTCCGTTGCGGGAGATGGTTCTGGGCACAGTGCTGCTGGTGGTCAGTGGCGTTATGGCGTTTGGCTGGATGTTCATCGCCTGGTGGGTGACGGGGGAGCGCAGTGCCTACACGGATACCGAGACTGCTTGGCGGGGGTCGGATCTGGTGCTGTTCAAGCCTTGGTTCGACGCCGGTGTGGACCTGATTGGGCCATTGTGGGGGCCGCTGCTGCCCCTGCTGTTGGTCGTTCTGGCCTTCTTGTCCTTGAATTCACAGGCCGTGCGCCGGATCGGAAGTGACCTGCAACTGTGGTGCGGCATGTACCTGCTGTACCTGCTGGCCGTGCTGCACCCGCAATCGAGCACGTTCCGGATGCTGCTGCCGCTGTTCCCGTTGGCACTCGCTGCGGCATTCATTTCCACATCGCGGGCGTACCGAATTACTGTGCTGGTGATGTTCAGCGTTCTACAGATTGTCTGGGTTGTGTGGTTATGGCAGTTCGCGGCGATCAGCACCGGACAGGCTTGGCCGCCCTAAAGAACTCCGCCGCATTTGTCAATGGGTGCGTGTGGCGATTAGCACCCGGGCGCTCGCATACGGAATAATAGCTTGTGAGCGATACAACATCAGCGCATGGCAGGGGAATCCCTGCAGATGCAGGTTTGTACTACGAAAAGGGGAACTCCAAATGGCGGCCATGAAACCTCGTACCGGAGACGGTCCAATGGAAGTGACTAAAGAAGGTCGGAGCTTAATTCTGCGCCTGCCATTGGAAGGCGGCGGACGTCTCGTAGTGGAGATGAACGCTGACGAGGCAGTTAGCCTCAAGGAATGCTTGGCGGGCGTGACCGAATAGGTCCACCGCAGTATCACTAAGAATTATCAGGCGGGGCGGCGAAAGCTGCCCCGCCTTTTCTTATTAATCCGCGCCACTTTGACGTTTCCGCCATAGTTTGAACCCTAGCGAAAACGTCAAACGGTAGCGAAAACCAGGATCTTAGCGCTTGACGGCCAGCAGCAGGCCATCGCCAGTGGGCAGCATGGCGGAGATCAACGAATCGTGCTCGCGGATCAGCTTGCCCACCTGACGCAGCACCACCGTGCTAGTTTCGCGGATGGCCGGGTCAGAAACACGGTCCTTATCCAGGGCATCGTTGATGATGAGCAGCCCACCGGACTTGAGGAGCCTGATGGCCTGTTGGACATATTCGGGGAAGCTGGGCTTGTCCGCGTCAATGAAGACCAAATCATAAGCAGCATCGGTCAGACGGGGCAGGACATCTTGGCCGCGGCCAGAAATGGTGCGGGTGCGGTTGGCAGGAGAGCCCGATTCCGTGAACGCTTCACGTGCCGCCTTGAGGTGATCCACATCGGGATCGATGGTGGTCAGCACGGCTTTGGGTCCCAGGCCTCGCAGCAGTGACACCCCGGAAACTCCAGCGCCTGTGCCAATTTCCACGGCCGTCTGGGCCTTGGACGTTGCCGCCAAGACGGTCAGTGCAGCAGCTACGCCGGGGCTCACGGGGAACAGGCCAAGCTCATGCGAGCGTTCGCGGGCACGTCGCAGGACAACATCTTCCACGGGGAGGCCCTCTGCGTAGGACCAGCTGGTGGATTTATCGGCACTCATGGGTGGTGTTTCCTAAACTGTTGCGTTGACTGGTATATAGCCTACTGCCTGCACACACGGGGTAATCAACGGCATCATCCAGCAAAATGTCAGCTTTGTTTGGAAGACTGTTGTGACTAAGAAGGAAACCTTCCTTTGCGCCGTTCCCGACGAACGGGCGGCGTAACAGCCATTGAAGCGAGGTGCAGCGATGAGTTCAGCCACCACCCCGGCAGCCCGTCCTGCAGAAGTAGCCACAGACCAGCTTGCCGCCACCGCCAACTGGGTCACGCCGTCGTGGGATGAAGTGGTCAATAATCACTCTGCCAAGGTTTTCCGGCTCGCCTACCGTCTGACAGGCAACAAGTTCGACGCCGAGGACCTCACCCAAGAGGTCTTTGTCCGCGTGTTCAAATCTCTTGCCAACTTCAAGCCGGGCACCCTCGATGGGTGGCTGCACCGCATCACCACCAATTTGTTTCTGGACCAGGCCCGCAGGAAGCAGCGCATCCGCTTCGACGCCCTCTCTGAGGATGCCACCGCACGCCTGGCCGGGACTGATCCGGGACCTGAGCGCACCTTTGAATTCAACAACCTGGACCTGGACATTGCAGCAGCGTTGGAGGCCCTGCCGCCGGACTTCCGCGCCGCCGTCGTCCTGTGTGACATGGAGGGCCTCTCTTATGACGAGGTGGCCCACGCGTTGAACATCAAACTGGGAACAGTGCGCTCGCGCATCCATCGAGGCCGGGCCATGTTGCGCGAATCGCTCGCCGATAGAGCGCCGCGGCGCCCCAGCGACCTCCGCCCAGCGCGTAAGCCACTTCTTTCGCTGCCAAGGATTGCCGGCGCACGCTAGAATCGTCTCCGATGGCGAAGTGCTATCGCTAATGCACACAAGAAGTACGTAAACTTTCAAGCGTTAACGCTAGGAATCGTTGCTTTGAGTACTGAGAGGGTAATCTTCCTAACGTGTTTGGTATCAATACCCCGAGCTCCTCCTAATACTTGTGTTGGCAGTATTAGTGATAGGACCTACCCGGCTTCCCGGGTACGTGGAAAAGCTGAAGAACCTCATCCGTGAGGTACGCAAGATGGCCTCTGGTGCGCGTGAAACCATTAAGGAAGAAGCCGGGGTTGATATTGACGATATCGACTGGAAGAAGCTCGATCCCCGCCAGTACGATCCCCGCCGCATCATCCGCGAAGCGCTGATTGACGACGACGAACTCGACAGTCTCAAGTCCCTCAAGATGGCGCCCGGCGCTGCCATTGCCAGCATGATGGGCAAGGATTCCAAAGACGGAACCACCGCCGAGTCAGTCGCCGCTGTTCCGGCTGCCCCTGCCATCGAACGGCTCGAAGCGGGCCAGCAGGCCCCGTTCGACGTAGAAGCAACTTAGAACCCCACTCCTAAACGCTCCCTCATCTTTTGGGTTGTTTTCCCGAACGCTCCCTCATCTTTTGGGTTGTTTTCCCGAACGCTCGAAAATTGTCAAGCTGTGTGGAGTCACTAGGCTATTTTTTGGTGTTCTTCGGGTTTGGGGAGGTTGATCCCTACGTGTTGGGCTGGGGCTGGTGTGGTGGGTCGTTGGCGGAACCTTCCTGGGTTTTGTTCGTAGTATTCCTGGTGGGTTTTTTCGCGTTTATCCCAGAGCTCTTTCCAGGACCCGTCGTGGACTTGTGCTGGTGAGAACAAGGCGATGCCGGAGTGTTTGTGATCGTTGCTGTACCAGCGCACGTAGTCGGTGAGGTAGTCCCTGGCGGCCTCGAGGCTTTCGAAGATTCGAGGGTAACCGGGCCGATATTTCATCGTGCGAAAACCTGACTCACTGAAGGGATTGTCGTTGGAGACGTAGGGACGGTTAAAAGTGAGTTCCACGCCGTGGGAATTGAGAGAGTCACGGAGCAGGTGTGACCTCATGGATGGGCCCGAGTCCGCGTGAACCACGCGCGGGGCGCCGTAGCGGGCGATGGCGGCCTCGAACATCTCGACGGCGAGGTAGTCAGCCTCGCGTTCCTCGATCCGCCAGCCGACGATCTCCCGGGAGTAGATATCCATGATGGAATACACCTTGTAAACCCTTCCCTGCCACTTGGAATAGACGTCACTGATGTCCCAAGACCAGACCTGGCAGGGACCGGTGGCCTTGAGAACCGGCTTCTGCGCGGTGCCGCGTTTACCGCCGCGTTTGGTCGGGACTGTGGGGCGCGCATTCTGGTCCTCGTACTCTGCCGCGACCCGCCACCACGTGCGGCGGGAGGCGATCATCACGCCGTTGTCCCAGGCCGTGGCGAAAGAATGATCCACGGAGTTGTTCTTCTCCCAGCCGGCCAGAATGAACTCAAGAATCCACTCCTGATGGATGGTACTGATCCGGCTTTCATAGGCCCGGTCGGCTTGATGGGTGGGGTTCTCCACGCCTGGGCGGGGATTGAACCTGTAGTGCCAGGTCCCACGCGAAACCCCGGTCAGCTTCAGAGCCGTCCGCTGGGATCTGGTGAGCTCTTTCAGCTCCAGGACGAGGGTGGTCTCAGCTGCTATGAACGCTTCTGATCGCTCGTCGGGGTTGTATCGGACTCTGGCACGTTCAACTCGTGCAAGAGCCCTATAGCTTTTCCCAGAGCCGAATTTACTCCTTCAAGCTCAGCAATGCGCTTCTGGAATTTTTCGACTTCAACACGATGGGCGGCTATCTCTTTCGCGCGTGCTTTTTCAAACGCGGAGAGCTCACTATTTGTCGGGACCATACCTCCATGTTCTCGCGGAATCAGGCCCCGGTCGATATCGCCTTCGACCACCATCGTGCGCCACCTGCGGAAGATCCAATCGGAGATGGACTTCGAGGCAAGCCACTCCTTCCGCGACCCCCGCGGCTGCAAATAGTACTCATGCACGAACTCACGGATCTCTTCACGGGTAAATCCCTTGTTATCAACGGCCACGGCCGGCTCCTTCAATCAACGGTTAATGAGTGACTCACAACCAGCCTGACGCAGAGGGGCTCCCTCATCTTTTGGGGGAGTGTTCTGTGTTAAGTGCTGCTGCGTTCTTGTTCAGCCATCGGAGGCGAAGCCCGAGGCAATGGTGTGGTCCAAGATGGGCTGCCGAAGGGCGGCTTTGATTTTGATGACTGCTTGGCCAAAGCCTGCGGCGTAGTCTTCCCGGGTGAATACCAGCACGGTCCAGCCGGCGGCTTCAAAGGCCTTGTTTCGGCGCCGGTCGCTGTGCCGCTGCAACTCGTCGAGGTGGAGGGCTCCGTCGTATTGCAGGGCGATGCGCCGCGACCGGTATCCGGCATCGGCCGAGGGGATCCTGGGCGGTTCCAAAGGCTGATCTGCAGCTCGGGCTCCGGCAGGCCGGCGTCGAGCATGGCCAGCCGCATGAAAGTTTCGGGTGCAGAATCCGAGCCCACGCGCATGAGATCGAGGGCCTCGCGGGCCCGGACAATTCCCTGCAAGTTGGAGTGCCGTCGCACCATTTTCCAGAGCGAATCCAATGTAGCGAAGGGCGAATTGCGGTCTTCGAATTCAGGGCGGGGGATTCGAATGAGCTGGTCGCCTAGACAGATGAGGTCGTTCAGCGGCAAGATGCGGGCCAGGTCCAGCCAGGTGCGTGAACGGGTGCTGACCCACAGGTCCCCGTTTAGCTCCACCTCGTCCGGACAAGCCAAGACTGTGTGTCCCGTGATGCCCGTCCGTCGCACCTCGGGGAGTGCCTTGGGTTTGCTGAGGTGAAGTTCGTTCGAGTCCGACAGCCACGGCGGCAATATCAGCCCATGGATTCGTGCAGCCGTAACATGCGAAATCCAGGCGCCGGGACTCTGCGCGCTGAGCGCCCTGGCAGCATCCCGCAAATCGAAATCCCAGTCAACGGGCCGGTGGATCCCTTGGCTGACTTTGGCAAAGGCTTTGCCGCGCAACTGCTCCTGAGACAGGCCAAGTTGCCTTGCTTCAGCCGCAGAGAAGGGTGCGAAGGTGTTGGGGAGATCGTCGTTGGGCTCCATTTACTAATTGTGACTGAGAAACGAAATCTTGTTTTGTAGTTATCCACAGGGTCGGAGGCGACGCCCCAATCGGTGAGGGAGGGTCCGGGGAAACACCCCAATCGGTGAGGGAGCGTCTCCAGTTTTAGCGGGGGGTGACGCCTAGCTTCAGGCCCGATAAGCCGCGCGGGCGCACCGCCAGCTTCGCCGCGATGCTCAGCAGGGTCTGCGCGGCCGGTGACTGCGGATCTGAGAGCACAATAGGCAACCCGGCGTCTCCGCCTTCACGTAGTGCCACATCGAGCGGAATTTGGCCCAGCAGCTCTACGGGTGAGTTCACGGTCTGGCTCAGGCGCTTGGCGAGAATGTCCCCGCCGCCGGAACCGAACAGTTCCATGGTGCTGCCGTCGGGAAGCGTCAAAAATGACATGTTCTCAATGACGCCGGCAACCTTCTGGCCCGTCTGTACCGCAATGGCGCCAGCACGTTCGGCCACATCGGCGGCTGCGGCCTGAGGGGTTGTCACAACAAGAATCTCTGCCTTGGGCAGCAATTGCGCTACCGAAATGGCCACATCCCCGGTGCCCGGAGGAAGGTCAAGGAGCAGAATGTCCAAATCACCGAAGTACACATCGCCCAGAAACTGTTCAAGGGCCCGGTGCAGCATGGGGCCGCGCCAGGCAACGGGCTGGTTACCGGCCACAAACATGCCAATGGAAATGACCTTCACGTTATGGGCGACGGGAGGCAGGATCATCTCGTCCACCCGTGTGGGAGACTGCGTGATACCCATCAGTCCCGGCACGGAAAAGCCGTAGATATCGGCATCCACGATGCCAACCCGGAGACCCTTCGCCGCCAGTGCGCAGGCCAGGTTCACGGTGACGGTGGATTTTCCCACTCCGCCCTTGCCGCTGGCCACGGCGTAGACGCGGGTCAGCGAGTCTTCGGCATTGAAGGGGATGCCACGCTCGGCGGCACTGCCTTTGAGCTTTTCCTTCAGCTCGGCCCGCTGCTCGGCAGTCATGACGATGAGCTCGACATCGACGTCAGCGACGCCGTCGAGCTTGGAAAGGGCCGCGGTGACGTCCCGGGTGATAGTTTCGCGCAGGGGGCAGCCTGCAATGGTGAGCCGGATGACGGCCTGGACCCGTCCCCCGTCCAACGCCTCAACGGAGGCCACCATCCCCAAATCGGTAATGGGGCGGCGCAGCTCAGGATCTATCACGGTAGCCAGCGCGGCGAGGAGGGCGGAATGCGACGGGGCGGTCATGGAATGCAAGGCCTTAAGAGTCAGTGGAGCGCTTCGAGGAGGCGCCCTTGGAAGATTTTTTAGCGGAGACGGTTTTCATAGCGCTGGTGGCGGGCCGCCGTTTTGCGGCGCTCGGCTCCTTCAGGCCATCGGCACCGTCTGGGCGATCGCCGTCGGAAAGCTCTTCGTCCTGAATGGCGATGAGTTCCTCGAGCAGACTGCGCAATTCCGAACGCACAAAATCGCGGGTGGCCACTTCACGCAGCGAAATGCGCAGGGCCGCCACTTCGCGGGTCAGGTACTCGGTATCGGCCAGGTTGCGTTCATTGCGGGAACGGTCCTGCTCAATCTGGACCCTGTCCCTGTCATCCTGCCGGTTCTGGGCCAGAAGGATCAGCGGGGCAGCGTAGGACGCCTGGGTAGAGAAAAACAGGTTCAACAGGATGAACGGGTAGGGATCCCACTTGAGCCCAAACAGACCAATGACGTTGATAGCGATCCAGACGATCACGAACACTGTCATGTAGAGGAGGAAGTTGGCGGTACCCATGTAGCGGGCGAACCGTTCGGCGAAGCGGCCGAATAGGTCAGGATCCCCGGCCAAGTTGGGCAGGAGCCGCGACCTCAGCTCCATGGGAGTGTCGAGACCGCCGTCCCTAGCGTGGTGCCGCTCAGCCAATGCGTCCTCCTATTTTCTTGATGGGGGCGCCATCCTCATGGGTGCGCCAATCCTCGGGCAAAAGATGGTCCAGCAAGTCATCAACTGTCACAGCGCCCACCAGACGCCCTTCCTTGTTGACCACGGGAAGTGAATTCAGGTTATAGGAGGCCATGATGTGACTGACAACTGAAATGTCATCGTGGTCGGAGACGGGCACCATGTTCTTATCCACAATGGTGCCCAGCTGTTCGGGCGGGGCGCTGCGTAGCAATTGTTGAATGTGCACCACGCCAAGGAAACGGCCTGTGGGCGTCTCCAACGGAGGGCGGCAGATAAAAATGGAGGAGGCTAATGCGGGGGAGAGGTCTTCGCTGCGTACATGAGCCAGGGCTTCGGCAACCGTTGCCTCCGGAGGGAGGATGACAGGAACCGGGGTCATTAAGGCGCCGGCAGTTCCCTCGTCATACTGGAGCAGACGCCGGACGTCCTTGGCCTCATCCGGCTCCATGAGCAGCAACAGCTCCTCGGCCTTGGCTTGGGGGAGATCGGCCAGGAGGTCGGCGGCGTCGTCGGGGTCCATCTCTTCGAGCACATCGGCCGCACGCTCATTATCCAAGGCAGACAACAGGGTGACCTGATCATCTTCTGGGAGCTCGGACATGATGTCGGCGAGGCGCTCATCTTGCAGTTCGCTAGCCACCTCGACGCGGCGCTTATCGCTCATCTCTTGGAGGGCGTCGGCAAAGTCAGCGGGCTTGAGGTCCTCGTGGGTGGCCACAAAGAAGGTGGCGCTTTGCGGTGCTTCCGCATCGTCAGCGCGGGCCTCGGACCAGTCGATGAGTATGGTGTGGCCACGGCGCAGCCCGCGCAGGCGGGACGTGGAGGAGCCGCGGCGCACGAACAGTTTTGTCACGAGCCAATCACCATTGCGTTGCTTGTCCATGGCGATGTCTTCAATGACGGCAAAGCCGCTGCCATCAACCAGGGTGACCTTGCGGTCAAAAATCCCACCAAGGACCAGCTGCTCGGCGCCGCGCTGTTCAAAGCGGCGTAGATTCACCAGCCCGGTACAGATGATCTGCGACTGGTCCATGGACGTCAGCCGGGTCATGGGCACGAAGACGCGCTTCTTGCCCGGGACTTCCACAACAATGCCCACTGCGTGCGGTGCTGTTTGGGAGCCACGGCCCAGTACCACCACATCGCGAAGTTTGCCGAGCCTGTCGCCGAGGGGGTCAAAGACGTCCAGGCCCAGGAGACGGGCGACAAAGATGCGCGTAGGTTGAGTGTTCACATACCTAGGCTACTTGCCTTGCCCGGCATTGACCCAACGTATTGCACTGGTGGTGCGGGTGTCCTAGGGCAGCTGTGGTTCGCCTGCAGCTGTGGGCGCAGGTGAGTTGAGCGGCGGCTTCGGGGCACTGTTCGTTTCACTACCAGCGATACTCCAGCCAACGTGCAGGAACATGGGACAGAATGGGGGTATGGCAAACCTCTTTGGACGCTCCCGACCCTTGGATGAGGCCCGCATTGTCCCCACTGGGGAAACAATCGGCTCTTATACTTCCTACTTGGACGCGCAGAAGGCTGTTGATTACCTGGCAGATGAGAAGTTCCCTGTCCGGCACGTCTCCATTGTGGGCAACGACCTGAAGATGGTGGAGCGTGTCACCGGCAAGCTTAGCTACCCTCGAGTTGCCCTGACCGGTGCCATGACGGGTGCCTGGTTCGGCCTGTTCATTGGCGTGATGCTCAGCTTCTTTGACTCCGCCTCCAATGCCGGCGCACCGTACATCAACGTCATCACCGCAGTCTTCTTGGGCGCTGCCCTCTGGATGCTGTTTGCGATCATTGGCTATGCCGCGCAGCGTGGCAAGCGTGACTTCACCTCCACGAACCAGGTGTTGGCTTCCAGCTACGACGTCATTGTCACCCCCGATGTTGCCATGGATGCACGCCGCATCTTGGCGCAGCTGCCCATGAACTCGAACGCCGCGCGCCCCCAAAACAACCAGGTCCAGGGTTCGCAGGGATACCGTCCGCCGGTTCAGCCGCCCGTCTCCGGACCTGCTCCGACTCGCCCTGAAGGCTGGCACGATCCTTACGCGCCGGCCGATCCTGCTGCTCCGGCGGGTTCCGCAGGCAATGCGCTTACCGGGGATCAGCCTAACGCCGACCCTGCCAGTACTGACCATTCCGAAACCGACCGCCCAGGCCAGGCCCCGTTGGATGGCCCGCGTCGTGGCCAGTTCCCTGACCTGCCGGACGGTCGGCCTCAGTACGGCATTCGTGTGGATTCCCCTCCGGTGCCCAAAGATACTAACGCGCAGGAGACCCCGGAGCAGTAATACTCCGAAGGTGACGCACCATGCCGCCGCTCCTGCTTATTGCCGCCGATCTACCGGTGGCAATAAGCAGGAGCGGCGGCATTTTTGGGATTATCCCGCGCTCCCCATTGACTTTCTTCTATGGAAAGTGATTAGCTTTCTGTTATGGAAAGTGATTCAGTGCGGAACGCACACGAGGCCCAAGCTGCATTGAACGCTATTGCAGGGGCCAAAGCCAGTGCGGCCGACCGGCTCACCAGCCCGTGGTGGTACCACCCGATCCTGGGCTTGCTGGCGGCCGTGTTCGTGGTTAGTTACACAATTGGCGGGGTCTGGGTGATGCTCACTGTCTCTGTTGTGTACTTCGCGGGCCTGGGCATCCTCATGGGGACGTACAGGAAGAAGACGGGCATGTGGATCAACGGACTCCAGGCAGGCAAGGCCAGCTGGTGGACACTTCCCCTGGTCGTGATCATGATCGCCAGCATGGGCGGTGCTTATTATTTGCACGCAGAACGTGGGCTCGATTGGCCAGCATGGGTGGCTGGGATCATCGTTTTTGTGGCCGTGAACATTTTTGGCCGACTTTTTGACGTGGCGCTGCGCAGTCAGCTGCGGCAAAAGCCATGAGCACAGGGCTCAACGAGATCATTCATGCCAGCAACCGGCTGCAGATCTGCGCGTTTCTGAGCGGTGTCACACAGGCAGAGTTTGGCTCCATCAGGGACATGCTGGGCGTGGCCGACTCCGTGACGAGCAAGCAGCTAAAAGTTCTTGAAGCAGCCGGATACGTGGTGCTGAGCAAACCAACCGGCAAGGGCCGGGTCAAGACGTGGGCCGCCTTGACGCCGGAAGGAAAACGGGCCTACGCAGAGCACGTGGCGGCGCTGAAAGAGTTGATCGCTGGGGCTGGCGCCGGAGCTTGAGGTTAAGACGACGACGACGGGAGGTCACCTCTACACAAAAGGTGACCTCCCGCCGTCGTGCTTCATAGCCGAAAGCCGGCTACGGACGGATCAGCCGGACAGGCCCGCCATCCAGGCCTCAACGGCGTCGGGCTCGCGGGGGAGGGCAGCGCTCAAGTTGACGGGGCCGTTGGCGGTGATGAGGATGTCGTCCTCGATGCGCACGCCGTTGCCGCGGAACTCGGCCGGAATGGCCAGATCCTCGTCCTTGAAGTACAGGCCGGGCTCGATGGTGAAGACCATGCCCTCGGTGATGATGCCATCGAGGTACAGCTCGGCGCGGGCCTGAGCGCAATCGTGCACGTCCATGCCCAAGTGGTGGCTGGTGCCGTGCGGCATCCAGCGGCGGTGCTGCTGGCCATCAACGGACAGGGCAACCTCCGGCGTTACAGGCAGCAGGCCCCATGCTGCGAGGCGGTCTGCCAGAACTTCCATGGCAGCCGTGTGGACATCGCGGAACTTGCGACCCGGAACAGCCACGGCGAACGCGGCGTCGGCTGCATCCAGGACTGCCTGGTAGATCTTGCGCTGAACCTCGGAGTACGTGCCGTTGATGGGCAGCGTGCGGGTGATGTCCGCGGTGTAGAGGGAATCGGCCTCGACGCCGGCGTCCACGAGCAGCAGCTGGCCCTCATTGACGGTTCCGGTGTTGCGGTTCCAGTGCAGCACGGTGGCGTTGTTGCCGGCGGCGGCGATGGTGTCGTAGCCCAGCTCGTTGCCTTCCTCGCGGGCACGGGCAAAGAAGGCGCCTTCGACAACGCGCTCGCCACGCTGGTGGGCAACTGCGCGAGGCAAGGCACGGACAATGTCCTCGAAGCCGTTGATAGTTGCTGCGACAGCAATCTTCATCTGCTCGATTTCCCAAGCGTCCTTGATCAGGCGCAGCTCGGAGAGGGCCTCGGCCAGCTTGGCGTCCAATTCATCCAGAGCGCCAAAGTCCAAAGCGTCGGGGTTCGCTGCCGTGTTGTACCGGGCGGTGTCCACGAGAGCGTCAATGTTCTCGTCAACCTTGCGGACCAGACGGATGGATGTCCCGCCAACGGAGGTCTCGCCAACATTTTTAGTGATGGCAACTTCAAGATCGGTGACATCGGCGGTGGGCAGACCCAACTGAGCCTGGAACTCGGGCAGGGTTGGGCGGCGGCCAATCCAGAACTCGCCGCTGCGGGAATCGGCGTAGAACGCCTTCGTGTCCCGGCCCGCCATGGGACGGAAGAACAGGGTGGCGAGGTGATTGCCGCCGTCGTCCCCTTCCCCATCGGCAACCGGGTCCAGCACCAACACGGCGTCGGGCTCGTGGTCCACGCCCAAACCTGTCAGGTGCGCGAAGGCGGAGTGCGGGCGGAAACGGTAGTCGCAGTCATTGGAGCGAACCTTCAGGGGGCCGGCAGGAATCACCAGGCGCTCGCCCGGGAACTGCACAGAAATGGCACGACGGCGGCGCGCGGCATGGTCTGCCACCTCGTCACGGGCCGGCAGCTGCGCTGATGAGGGCGCCCAGTTGGAAGCCATAAAAGTACGGAAAGCATCCGAGTCGGGGCGGTGCGAACGGTTGTTCACGCGCTCCTCAAGGGGCTGCTCGCTCGAAGGGTCGGGGTGCACGGAGGATTGCTCAGTCTGGTTCACCCCTTAAGTCTCCCACCGCTTGCGCCTTGGGACAAAGGCACGTGCGGCGAGCCGCCGGGAGGGAAGAGACGTAGTCTAGGAGCGTGAGGATCGATTTGCACGCACACTCAAATGTTTCTGACGGCACCCAGACCCCTGACGTGCTGGTGGCCGCCGCTGCCGCCGCGCGCCTTGATGTCATGGCACTGACCGACCATGATTCCACCGATGGCTGGCCTGCCGCGTTCGCCGCCGCGCGCCAGCACGGTGTGGGCCTGGTGCCCGGCATGGAAATTTCCTGCAAGACGGCGCAGGGCATCAGCGTTCACCTGCTCTGCTATCTGCACGACCCCACCAACGCGGCTCTGCTGGATGAGATCACCAAGGCCAAGGTGGCGCGCCTGACCCGGGCCGAGCACATGGTGGAGCGGCTGGCCGAGGATTATCCGCTGAACTGGGATGACGTCAGCGCCCATGTGGCGCCCGGAGCCACCGTGGGCCGCCCCCACATTGCCGACGCCTTGGTTGCCGCCGGAATTGTTGCCGACCGCAACGAGGCATTCGCCAGCATCCTGACCTCCCATTCGCGCTACTTTGTCAGCCACTACGCGGTGGAGCCGACGCTGGCTGTTGAGCTGGTTCGCGCCGCCGGGGGAGTGCCCGTCTTTGCCCACCCCGTGGCATCGAGCCGGGGGAGGGTGGTGGCCCCGGAAACCTTCCATGACATGATCGACGCCGGACTCCTGGGTTTGGAGGTTGACCACCGGGACAATTCTCCCGAAGGACGCGCGTGGTTGCGGCAGCTTGCCCAGGAGCGGGGACTGATCACCACCGGCTCCTCCGATTATCACGGAGCCGGAAAACCGAACCTGCTGGGCGAAAACCTCACCTCACCGGAGAACCTGGAACGGCTGTTGGCGCACGGGACGGGAACCGCACCGTTCCTGCCGTAACGCCTGGCCAACGGCTGCACTAGCACCTAGCCAACGCCTGGCCAAGGGCTGCACTAACGCCGATGGTTGCGTCATTGTTATTCGTTGCTGCACCTAACCACCATGTTCGCTCAGTAGGGCACTGCTACAGTGGACAGAGTTGATTGGTTCGATTGGGCAACTAAACCCTGCCCGTGAACCTGTTGTAGTCCCGTTGCCGGCTGAACGTCAGCCGTTGAATTTCCGGTAGTGAACTTTCGCTTTGGATGCGATTCACTTTGGGCCGCCTGCGCAGAATTATCTGCTTGCCTTGGCGGCTGGTCCCGGGCGGGAAAGTGCGCCCGCGAAGTCCTTCACCGGATTACTTTGAGCATCTCGTTTGGGCGGCGCACGCTGATTTTGGCGGAATGCCGGTGAATTCCGTCCTAGCGAGAGGACAAGTATGGTGCCGGATGGCGCAGGACTCCACCAATTGGGGAGTTGGACAGTAATTGGCCTTTTAGTGCTGTTTTACGGCGGCACGCTGTTGATGACCTTCTTTATTGGTCGTAAGAATGAAAACGCCGACGGATACATGACCGCTGGCAACAAAGTTGGCTTCGGTATTTCAGCAGGCAGTATGACGGCGACGTGGATCTGGGCGTCGTCGATGTACGCTTCAGCCACCTCGGGCTACACCTACGGCATTTCCGGGCCTATCCACTACGGTTTGTGGGGCGCGTTGATGATCTTGTTCATCTACCCGTTCGGCAAACGAATCAGGGCTGTTGCTCCCAAGGCTCACACGCTGGCAGAAGTCATGCACGCCCGCCACGGCAAGTCCAGCCAGCTGATGCTGGCCGGCTCCAACATTGTTGGCTCCCTCATCAGCATCACCTCCAACTTCATTGCCGGCGGCGCTCTCATTTCCTTGTTGTCCCCGTTCAGCTTCACCCAGGGCATCTTGTTCATGGGTGGCGGTATTTTGCTGTACTCGCTGTGGTCTGGCTTTAGGGCATCGGTGCTGACAGACGCCGTGCAGGTGTTCGCACTCCTCGGTGCCGTGGCCATCATCATTCCTGTGGTGTTCTTTGCCGCTGGCGGCCCCGACATGTTTGTCACGGGTGCTAGCAAGCTGACCCCGCAGCAGTCCAACTTCTTCTCTTCTGAGGCATTCCTGAACCAGGGTGCCCCGTACATTGCCGCAGTTCTGGCCTATGCCATTGGTAATCAGACCATTGCCCAGCGCCTGTTTGCTGTGCGTGAAGATCTGATCAAGAAGACGTTCGTCACGGCAACAGTGGGCTACGGCGCAACCATCATTGGTGTTGGCATGCTCGGCGTCATTGCCCTGTATGCCGGGATCGCGCCGCTGGATGGGGACTCGAACAACCTGATCCCGCAGATGGCTGCAACTTATTTGGGCCCGGTTCTGCTGGGCGTATTCCTGATCATGATTGTCAGCGCCCTGTCCTCCACCGCGGACTCGGACCTCTCCGCCATGTCATCGATCGTGATGGCCGACGTCTATGGCCAGAACATTGCCAAGAAGGGTGAAGCGAAACCCAAGACCATGCTGTTCATTGGCCGCATCACCATGATTGTTGCCACTGGAGCGGGGCTGTACTTTGCTAGCGGGAAGTTGAACATCCTTGACCTCTTGGTCTTTGTTGGAGCGCTCTGGGGCGCCTTGGTTTTCCCTGTTATTGCCAGCTTCTACTGGGAAAAAGTTACGAACAAGGCCTTCACGGTTTCCGTCTTGGTAGCACTTGCCTGCTTCCTGCCCGTCCGCTTTGGCTGGATCGCCCTGGGTGGAGCCGCTGGCATCGTCGTCGACGTGCTCGCCGTGATCGGGATCGGTGTGGTCCTGGGCCTGATGGCGTTTGGCTTCTTCGGACTGAAGATCGCCAAGATAGTGGCAGCCGTTGCCATTCTGGCAGCCGCCCCCTTCGCCATCGGATTCTTGCATGATTACGCCGTGCTCTCAGGCTCGCTAGTGGCCTACGCCGTCAGCACCTTGGTGTGCTATTTCATGTGCTTCCGGAACAAGGAAACCTTTGATTTTGACAGCATTAAGGAGCGCATTGGCGACTTCGACAACCGGGAGGAAGCCAACCCTGAGGGTACCGGCTCACTTCTTGAAGAGAAAGCGTAGGAACCGGCCATGAGCGTATTCTTTCTGACCCTGTATGTCCTTGTGTGGCCCGTGATCGTTGTTGGTGTGATCTATGTGCTCGGAAAAGCACTCTGGCAAGAGATCCGCGAAGCCAAACGCGAAGGCCGCCCGCTGATTTAGCCCTATAAACAAAACCGACCTCCCTTCAGACCTTGATGGCTCTGATGGGAGGTCGGTTTTGCTTAAGACTGTTTAGGAATCAGCAGGCTTGTCCATGACTTCGCCGTTGCGGCGGCGGGTGCGGGTGCGGCGTGCACGCGGTGCGCCAGTCTCGGCGGGAGCGGAAGCTGCAGCAGTGGGAGTGGACTCAGCCGTTGCGGCACCTGCAGAAGACGTTCGACGGCGGTTGCGGCCGGCGTCGTTCTTCTCGCCTGCAGGGGCATCATCACGGCGGCGCTCACCCTGGCGGGCACCTGAGCGGCTCCCTCCACGGTTACCGCCACGCTCACCTTCGCGGGCTCCACCGTCACGGGGGCCGCGGCCCGAATCCTGCTTGGGTGAGTTGCGCTTGCCAGTCTCACCCAGGTCTTCCAGGACCTCGGCGTTGATGCCTGCGTGCGTGCGCTTATCGCGCGGCAGGCGGCCCTTGGTGCCAACCGGGATGTCCAGATCAGAGTAGAGGTGCGGGGAGGAGGAGTACGTCTCGATGGGCTCGGGAACGCTCAGGCCCAGGGCCTTGTTGACCAGTGCCCAGCGCGGCATGTCGTCCCAGTCCACGAACGTGACGGCCGTGCCCTTGTTGCCGGCGCGGCCCGTACGGCCCACACGGTGCAGATAAATCTTCTCGTCTTCAACACACTGGTAATTGACCACGTGCGTCACGTCATCAACGTCAATGCCGCGGGCGGCAACGTCGGTGGCCACCAAGACATCAACCTTGTTGTTGCGGAAGGCGCGCAGTGCCTGCTCGCGGGCACCCTGACCGAGGTCGCCGTGGATGGCGGCTGCGGCGAAACCGCGGTCAACTAATTCCTCGGCCACCTTGGCAGCAGTGCGCTTGGTCTTGGTGAAGATGATGGAACGGCCGCGGCCGTTGGCCTGCAGGATGCGGGCCAGAACCTCGATCTTGTCCAGGTTGTGGGCCCGGTAGATCAACTGGCGGATATCGCGCTTGGTCAGGCCTTCGTCGTCGGGATCGGCCGCACGGATGTGCGTGGGCTGCGTCATGTAGCGGCGCGCCATGGCAACCACCGGGCCGGGCATGGTGGCCGAGAACAGCATGGTCTGGCGCACCGGCGGGGTGCCTGCAATCAAGGTCTCAACATCGGGCAGGAAGCCCAGATCCAGCATTTCGTCGGCCTCGTCGAGGATGACCATGCGGACGTGCTTGACGTTCAGGTGGCGTTGCTTGAGCAAGTCGATCAGACGGCCTGGGGTGCCCACAATCAGCTCAACACCCTTTTGCAGAGCCTCAACCTGCGGCTCGTAAGCGCGGCCACCATAGATGGTGGCGATGCGGATGCCACGGTGCTTGGAAGCAGTGGTGAGGTCGCCGGCGACCTGGACTGCGAGCTCGCGGGTGGGCACGATGATCATGGCCTGGGGTGCGCCCGGGGCAGCGAGCTTCGCAAAGCCCTCATCCTTCGGGGCAACGATGCGGTTCAACGCGGGGATGCCGAAGCCCAGGGTCTTGCCGGTTCCGGTCTTAGCCTGGCCAATGATGTCGTGGCCGGTCAGTGCGATGGGCAGCGTCATGGCCTGGATGGGGAAGGGGTGGTTGATCCCGGCTTCAGTCAGCGAGGAAACAATCTCGTGGTGCACGCCAAAGCTGGCGAACGTTTCCTTCTCTTCCTGACGCGGCGGTTCATTGCTGCTCAGTGTGCCGTCAATCTCAACGTTTTCGTTGCTGTCTTCTGCCTGCAGAAGGGAATCAGTTTCAATGCTCAAATGCTTACCATTCAATTCGTCTATACAAGGTGCTGCTAACCGGGCTCAACGCTGGCACAAGAGGCCTCACGGAACAGGCGAATAGCGGCACTATCTTAGGGAAGCCGATCGCGGGCTTGCAATTTCGTGCCATTCCGACGCCACAAACGGCAGGTGCGGGAAGAGCTGATAAGACGCGCGTAGGGGCGGGCTTGTTGAATCAAAAACTAATAATCAACGACCGGGCATCCATGTCTACATGTTTAGTCTAGCGGCACAGCTCCAAATACCGCGGCGAACATAGCGCAGATGACAATGTTGCTTACAAACACTGGCTGCGGAGCTAGTCAACTGAGCTATGTTCGACGGCGGGACAGGAGCGAAGCGGGTGGGTCCGGGGCCGTGAGGTCTAGGCGGGGACGAACTTTACGCTCCTCTTGGCAATGTCCACGGAGGCCAGCGTTACCCGCACCAAAGTGCCAGGTTCCAGGTCACCGTCGCAGTACGCGGTGACGGCAGGATCCTGGATCTGGATAGAGCTGCGGGCTGCGGCGATTTTGGAACCGTGCCCGTTTTTCTTCGGCCCGGCAAGCACCACAGCGTCAAATTCGTTTCCAACCCGGTGGCTCAACAGCGCCGCTTCCACAGTGTCAATGGCAGCCCGGTCCACCTTGTTGGCCAGTTGATTTGAGGCGGCCATGATGTCTGGGAGTTCCACGAGGGCCTCGACAGCCCATGCCGGGACCTCTTCCTTGGCGCTCAGTGCGGCGCAAATGGCCAGCACAAACCGGTCCACAAGTCTGCGCAGTGGGGCCGTGGTGTGGGCGTAGGGAGCAGCGACGGCGGCCTGAATGACCTCCTCGGGCACCTCACCGTTGAACGGGGTGTAACCGGCGCCCCTGAATAAGGTGGTGGCGGCGTGCATCAGCGCGAGGTGTTTGGGATCGTCGGTGTTCAGGCTGAGTAGATATTCCCCATAGGCGATGTCCTTGGTCCAAGGGGTTCCCAGAGCCACGGTCTGCAGCCGGTAGGTGGCAATCGATTGTTCATCGGGGGCGGGCATGGTGCGCAGGATGCCCACCTTCCCCTCAATCATGATCGTGGCAGCGGCCATGCCGGTCAGGAGTGAGATCTGCGCGTTCCAGTCCTCAATGGGCAGGTTGGGACGGAAGCTCAGTACGTAGCGGCCGTCAACAAATTCCACCTCTTGGGAGGGAACGTTCAAGCTGGCGCCACCTCTGGCGCGCTCCAGCCCGATGCGCTTGATCCCAATCTCAGCCAACAGCGCCAAGGTGCCGGCGATGGCCGCAGGTGCGGTCCCGGCGTCGTACATCTTTTGGGCTTCCTCATAGCCAAGCTTGGCGACGCTTTGCACGGTAGCCCGGCGGACGGTGGCCGTGGTCTGGGTACCGTCCGCGGCCAGTTGGATCTCCCACACATAGGCGGAGCGCGGATCGTTGGCGAAGAGGCTTGCGGCACCCTCGCTCATGGGCGCCGGATGCAGGGGAATGCGCTGACCGGGGGTGTAGATGGTCTGGCCCCGGCGGCGGGTTTCGGCATCGAGCGGGCCGCCGGCGGGCACAAAGGAGGGGACGTCGGCGATGGCGTAGTGGACAACATAGCCGTCAGCGCTGCGCTCCAGATGCATGGCCTGATCCAGATCCTGAGAGGTGGGCGGATCGATCGTGATGAACGGCAGCGCGGTCAGATCCGGGGAGGGCAGCTGGTGGGCCGCGATAACCTGATCAACTTCCGCCAGGACTTCCGGGGAGAATTCTCCAGGGAGCTTGAACTCTTCGCTGAGGGCCGCGAGGGCCTGGACAAGGGACTTTTCTGCGGCGCTGCTTCCGACGCCAATGTGAGAGTAGGGCACGGGTTCAGCGTAAACGAATCTTTTGCGGGAGCAAGGGCGGCGCGGCACACACTACGCTGGTGCTTATGAGTATTTCAGCATCCGAGCCCGACGAGTCCGTTTCTGCAGGCGAACTGACCGCCCGATACGACAACTTCGTGGTGGACCTGCTGGGCAGTATTGCGTACGGCGAGCTCTCCGCTTTTGAGCGGCTGGCCACTGATGCCAGTCATTCACCGTCGTTGTCCGATAGGGCCGTGCTAGGCAAAATGGCCGTCTCCGAGTTTGGTCACTATGAGGCCATGTGTGCCCGGCTGCAGGAGATGGGCATGGACCCGGAACTGGCCATGTCCCCGTACAAGCGCATGGTTGATGCCTTCCACGAGCGCACCCGGCCCGCCGATTGGCACGAATCGTTGATGAAGGCCTATGTGGTGGAAGCCATTACGGAAGAGTTTTACGCCGCTATTGCCGAGCATCTGGATGAGCCCACCCGCGCCGTCATCGCCGCCGTTCGCACCAGCGATGAGCAGAACGATCTACTGACCAAGCTCTTGAAGAACATGCTGGCGCAGGACCCGCGGCTCTCATCCCGCTTGGCGTTGTGGGGCCGTCGACTCGTAGGGGAGGCCCTGACCCAAGTGCAGCGCATCGGCGCCAAGCACAGCTTCCTGGTGGGATTGCGCCCCGACGGTACCCAAGAGGCCGCCGCAGCTGAGGTTTCGAAAATACTCAGCACCCTGACCCGCAACCATTCCAAGCGCATGAGCCAGCTGGGACTGACAGCCTAAGGTTTCTTCCTGCGTAGGCCGGACCTCCGGCACAACTCGCTTCTCCCCACCCGCTCCCATTGCTCGCAGGCTCGCTTTGGGGCCCTCGCGGGCGTGGGCCCCCGCACGGGGCCCCTCGGCCGTTAGGCTTAGGCGGTGATTATGAGAAGCACGACGTCGGCTGGCACCAGTTCATTTAGCCGCTCCTTGGCGCTGTTGGTCGCCGGAACCTATTTTATGGAGATCCTGGACGGGACCATCATTGCCACGGCGGCGCCAGGCATTGCTGCCGATCTGCAGGTCCGGCCCGTCGACATCAATTTGGCAATGACCTCATACCTGATCACGCTGGCTGTGGGCATTCCAATCAGTGGCTGGCTTGCTGAACGCTTTGGCGCTCGCCGGGTGTTCACCGCGGCCATTGCCATTTTCACCATTGCGTCATTATTGTGTGCACTCAGCCCCAATCTGACTTTCTTGTGCATAGCCCGCATGCTCCAAGGCCTGGGTGGTGCCATGATGGTCCCCGTGGGACGGCTGGTGGTGCTGCGCGATGCCGACAGGAAAGAATTCCTTGAGGCCATCGCCTACCTGACCTGGCCGGCGCTCATAGCCCCGGTGCTGGCCCCGGTACTGGGTGGACTCCTGGTCACGTACGCGAGTTGGCACTGGATCTTCTTGATCAACGTCCCGCTGGGCATCATCGCGTTCATCGTGGCAACAAGGGTGGTCCCGGACATTCGCGCCCGGAAGGTGCCACCGCCAGACTGGTTTGGCTTCGTGCTCTGCGGTGTTGCCTTGGCCGCTCTGGTGATTGGCATGGAACTGATAGGTTCGGCACCCACGCCGTGGCTTGCAGTGGTGCTGTGGCTGGTGTTGGCAGCCCTCGGGACAGTGGCAGCCCTGGTGTGGTTCAAGCGCTCCCGCCACCCACTGTTGGACTTGCGCGCACTCCGGATTCACACTTTTCTGGTCGGCAACGCCGGGGGTGCGCTGTACCGGCTGATTATCAATGCCGTGCCGTTCTTACTGCCTCTGATGTTCATGATTGGCTTTGGGTGGAGCGCGTTCGAGGCAGGCCTGATGACCATGGCCGTGTTTGCTGGCAACGTGCTCATCAAGCCGGCCACCTCGCCCCTGATCAGGCGTTTTGGTTTCCGTCGGGTTCTGCTGTTGAGCAATGCCGGCGGGGCGCTGGTACTGGTGGCCTGCGCGTTCCTGAACCCAGACACGCCCTTGATCATCATCGCAGCCGTGCTTTTTGTTAGCGGTGTGCTGCGCTCCATTGGATTCAGCGCTTACAACACGCTGCAGTTTGTGGACGTTCCTAAGGCGCGGATGGCTGGGGCCAACACGTTGTCCTCCACCATTGCCCAGATCGCCACCGGTCTGGGTATTGCCGTGGGCGCCTTGATCTTGCGTGCAGCCCAAGCCTTGCTGGAGGGAACACCTGACGCAGCCCCCGTGGCCAGCTACCAGTGGACGTTCGCCGTGCTCGGGGTCCTGATGCTGTACCCGGTAATTGAGGCCTTGCGCATGCACCGGACTGCGGGAGACCTGGTCAGATAAGGGCGGAGCCAGCCCTGCTGGGATCCGAGGCGTAGCGGCCAGGAAGAAGCATGGCTGCAATCACGGCGGCACCGGCTGCGAGAGCGGCCAAACCGGCTGCCATGGCGCCCCACCCAAGCTGTTGAAACACTAAGCCTGCGCTCCAGCCGATGAGGCTAGAACCGGCGTAATAGCTGAGGTTGTAGAGCGATGACGCTTGCGCCCGGCCAGTGGTCGCCAGCGCCCCGGTCCACCCTGAGGCGATGCTGTGGGCGCCGAAGAAGCCTCCTGTGAACACCACTAGTCCTGCCAGAATCATGAGAACCGGACTAGCCAGGGTCAGGGCGAGGCCGGCGACCATGATGCCCGTGGACGCCAGTAACACGGTGCGCCGGCCCCAGCGGGCGGCCAAACCGGCAACGAGGCGTGAGGACACGGTCCCGGCCAGGTAGGCCAGAAAAAGTAGGGCCACCGCCGACGCCGGGAACAGATAGGGCGGCGCTTCCAAACGGAACCCCAAGTAGTTGTACACGCTCACGAACGCGCCCATTAACAAGAAGGCCTGTGCGTAAAGAGCCAGCAATGAGCCGTTACGCAACTGGGGTGTCAGCTTGCCCAGTACGGCAGCAAATCCTTGGGCACTGGAATTTGGGGTAACGGATTCTTGTGCGACGGAAACTAGCGAGCGCACCGGGATGAAGCCGCGCGGGCGCGGGGCCAGCAATAGGAAACCTGCGGCCGCAGCAGCGGCACACAACGACACGGCCAAGGTGCCCATCCGCCAGCCGGCAATGTCGGCCACGGGACCGGCCAGAAGGCGGCCGAATAGCCCACCCAGCGTAGTTCCGGCAACGTAGGCGCCGGCGGCTGATGCAGCTGTGGAGGGGCTGACTTCCTCCGTTAGGTAGGAGATGGCTAGTGCGGGAATTCCGCCCAGCGCAGCGCCTTCCAGAACTCGAAGGGTCAGCAGGACTTCAAAGTTGGGCGCCAACGGTACCAGCAGGCCAAAGATTGTCGCCAGGATAACAGCCAGTCCCATGGTGCGGACTCGTCCCCAACGGTCAGCGACGAATGACCATGGCAAGACGGCGACAGCAAGCCCCACGGTTGCAGCGGAGATGGTCAAAGAAGCCTGCGCGGCAGTGACGTTGAGATCGCGGGAGACCAAAGGAAGCAGACCTTGCAAGGAATACAACTGAGCAAAGGTCGCCACTCCGGCACAGGCCAGAGCTGCCAGAATCCGGCGATACCCGGAGCTGCCCCGGCGGTGACCGTCCCACGAAGGTGCCGTGTCCACAGCAGGATTCTTCGGGTGGCTAGTGGCAGCAACCGTGCGTCCGGATCCTTGTTGTTGCTTCTGTTGTGGGCTCTGCTGTTGGTTTTGCTGCTCTGCTTGGCTATTCTGCTCCATCACATGTTCAACCGTAGAACCGCCGCATCCATCCGTCTAATGCATGAATAAAACCGAATTTATCCATTAATGGATGATTTCATTGGGTGTTCCGTGGTTCTATAAACCATGGATAACGACAACCGTGAGCTGGCCACGTTGCTGCCGGTGCTTCCCATCCTCGTGGAATTGGGCGCCAACCGCCACATAACGGCAACTGCTGAAACACTCGGTATTCCACAATCAACCGTGAGCAGGGCCTTGGCTAGAGCCGCCGAGGTGGTGGGCACCCCGCTCGTGCTGCGCAAGGGGCGTGGGGTGGAGCTGACGCCTGCAGCCCTGGCGCTGATACCCAAAGCCGGTGAAGCGCTTGAGTTGGTTCGTACCGGATTGGCACTCGCGCGGGAAGAGTCCGGACAGCAGTTTGGCAGGATTCAAGTGGCGTTTCAGCACACCTTTGGAGAGGAGGTGCTGCCCTTGTTCATCAGGGCCTTTACCCGGGAAAATCCCGGCGTCAGCTTTGATCTGCAGCAGGGGAGCCGGGCCTTTTGCCTGGATCTGCTGGCCGCGGGATCGGCAGATTTGGCGCTCGTGGCTCCGACGCCTCCATCGAGCCGCACTCTGGGTGCCGAGGTGTTGTATTCGGAACCCCTGAAATTGGTGGTTCCTGCCGATCATCGTCTGGCCGGAAGCAGCGGAGTCAGGCTCGACGAGGTTCGTGATGAACCCTTCGTCATGCTCGAGCCTGGCTATGGGATGCGATCCATTGTTGAGTCACTCTGTCACCAAGCGGGGTTCCGCCCGCACGTCGCTTTTCAAGGTCAGGACCTGCATACCGTGCGAGGACTCGTCTCAGCCGGACTTGGCTTAGCGGTGGCGCCTCCGGAACGGGGCAATGCCCAGCAGGCCCAGCGCGGCGGGTTGAGTCGGTGCGAAGTAAATATCGCGTGGCCCGCCGCGCGGCGTGACATTGGCCTGGTTTGGCGTAACCGGCCGGACGCCACGGCGCAGGCCACGCGTTTTCGGGACATGGTGCTAGCGCAGGGGCGGGATCTCCTTGGCGCGAGGTAGACGAATAAGCGAGTAGATGCGAAGACGTAAGGGCTTTGTCCCAACCCCACCCAATAGTGTTGGGTTGGGACAAAGCAGTTATCGCAGAACTACTGTCCGGTTTCCGGAGAGGATGATGCGGCCTTCGGCATGCCATCTCACGGCATTAGTGAGAGCCTTGCATTCGGCGTCTTTGCCAACGGCCACAAGATCCGCAGGGCTGTACGTGTGGTCCACGTCAATGACTTGTTGGGCAATGATGGGCCCTTCATCCAGCTCGGCGTTGACGTAATGGGCCGTGGCTCCGACCGTTTTGACGCCGCGATCATAAGCCTGGTGGTAAGGCTTGGCACCCTTGAAGCTGGGCAGGAATGAGTGATGAATATTGATCGCACGTCCGGAGAGGACCGAGGTCAGATCGTCACTGAGGACCTGCATATACCGGGCCAGAACCACCAATTCAGCACTGTATTGATCTACCACCTTTAGTAATTGCGCCTCGGCGGCCGGCTTAGTTTCAGCGGTCACGGGGATGTGATGGAACGGGATTCCATGCCAGTCCACCAGATCCCTATGGGTCTCATGGTTGGATACCACGGCCACAATTTCCACTGGCAGTTCACCTGTCCGGGCGCGAAAAAGCAGATCGTTGAGGCAGTGGCCAAACTTGGAAACCATCACCAGAATGCGTTCCTTGCGGGCCTGCGGCTCCAACCGCCACCTCATGCCCCACTGTTGCGCCACGGGCTCGAACTCGCTCCGAAGCTCCTCGGCAGTTGGCCCGTCAACGGAGGCCAGAAAATGCACCCGCATGAAGAAGTGCCGCACCAGCTGGTCACCGAACTGCTTGATATCCACGATGTAGCAGCCGTGGTCCAGCAGGTATTGCGCAACCGCGTGCACAATCCCGGGGTTCTCGGCACAGTCCAACGTGAGGATGAACCCCTCGCCTACCGCAGCAGTCTCACTGGGAATGCCCGACGGCGTCAACGGCGCGGCGGTCATCGTCCGGACTCTACTTCGTTCGCCAGGTGACGGGCAGCGGCGGCCTCCACCTCTGCCTCCGTTGCGAGGTCCTCCTTGAATTTCCGGTAACGGGCAAGATGGCTGGGAGTCTTACCAACCAAGTACCAGACCACGGCAAGCGCAATAAACCAGATGGGAGTCACCAGGAGGGCAATCAACGTATCCGGCTGAGTCGTCAGGGCCCAGAGGACAAAGGCGAAGAAGGCGAAGACAACGTAAACCATGGGGATGCCACCGGGCATCTTGAACTTGGAGGAATCATGCAATTCCGGGCGGCGCCGACGGAACGCAAGGTAGCTGGCCAGAATGATGGACCAGACAAAGACGAAGCAGACAGCGGCCACTGTGGTGACCATTTCAAAAGCCTTGCTGATGTCATCGCCTACGTACAGCAAGACGATGCTTGACAGCAGGAGAATGCAGGAGAGGAACAGCGCGTTGTTGGGGACCTTGCGCTTGGACAACTTGCCAAACCTTGCAGGCGCATCGCCCTCCTGGGCGAGGCCATAAACCATGCGGGAGGTTGAGTAGATGCCCGAGTTGGCTGAGGACATCGCGGACGTCAGCACCACGAGGTTGATGATGGTGGCGGCTGCTCCGAGCCCGGCCATGGAGAACATGGCAATAAACGGGCTTTGCCCGGCAGCGAACTGAGTCCACGGGATAACCGACATCAAGATCACCAAGGCACCTACATAGAACAGCAGGATGCGGATCGGGATCGAGTTGATGGCCTTGGGCAGGTTCTTTTCGGGATCCTTGGCTTCAGCCGCAGTGGTGCCGACCAGCTCAATACCTACGAAAGCAAAGACAGCGATCTGGAAACCGGCTACAAATCCCATGAATTCATTGGGGAACATTCCGCCGTGCGTCCACAGGTTGGTGAAGCTTGCTGTTCCGGTGTCAGATTCGAAACGGCTAAAGATCATGTACAGGCCAACCACGATCAAGGCGACAATGGCGATGATCTTGATGAGGGAGAACCAGAACTCCGTTTCGCCAAAGGCTCGCACAGTGGTCAAGTTCAGCACTAGCAGGATTCCGATGGTGACAACCCCGGGAACCCATAGGTCAATCCCGGGCAAGAGTATTTCGGAGTAGGCGGCGATCGCGATGACGTCAGCGATGCCGGTGATGACCCAACAGAACCAGTATGTCCAGCCAGTGAAGAAGCCGGCCCAGGGGCCCAACAGGTCCGCGGCGAAGTCACTGAATGACTTGTAATGGAGGTTGCTCAGGAGGAGCTCTCCCATGGCGCGCATGACGAAGAAGAGCATGAATCCGATGATCATGTACACGAAGATCACGGACGGTCCGGCCGCGGAGATGGTCTTGCCCGAGCCCATAAACAAACCGGTTCCGATGGCTCCGCCAATGGCGATGAGCTGAATGTGGCGGTTGCTGAGCTGGCGTTCGAGTTGGGGTGGAGCGTCCGCTGCGGGCTCCGGGGTTGGTGCAGTGTGGCGAGTAGTCAAAGGAAGTCCTTCGTTCAGGTGGCATGGAGCACCAGGAAGATTTTTCCTCCCCACTCTGTCTGGGACCTGAGAGTTTCCGCGCTACTCAAAATCAAGTAAACGCTTGCACCGTCGGTGAGCCCGGTTACCGGACTACTTTCCAGAGTTGCCTCGCTGCGGCGGTACAGGGGCCTGAGAGATTCCCGGGGAGGGTTTGCTCCTTCGGCGCCTACCGATTTCGCTGGGAGGACTCTCCCGCCGCGGGTCATTGGCGCTGCAAAAAATACAGATACAACAAAGATAAAAACATTGGTGACGCGAATCACAGATTAGCGTGACATGGAGCTGTGCGCAAGACGAAGTCATGAAAAAGCATCAGAACGGGCCATGGAGTCACCACTGAGGTTCTCCCGTGAGCGGTGAATATGCGAGGAGTTGTGCCAAATGGGAAACCTCGTGTATTGTGTGGTACGAATCACCTACATCTTAATATGCCTTTTGAACCGTGGCGGGAGAGTCCTCCCAGCAATGTGTGAGGCGCCGTAGGAGCAAATCCTCCCCAGGAATCTCTCAGGCCCCCGTACCGTCATGGCGAGGCAACTCTGGAAAGCAGTCAGATTAATTCTGACTCACCGACGGTGCAAAGCGGATCACAAATCCGCGGAATCTCTCAGGTCCAAGACAGAGCGGGGAGGAACCCCACTCATGCCGAAGCTTCCGCCCGGCCGTACCTTGGAGTTCCCCTTGACGATTCAATCTCTTCCTAGCGTGTTTGCCGACCGCCACATTGGTGCCCGTGAACAGTCCCACATCGAAACCATGCTCAAGGCCATCGGCTATGACAGCGTCGATTCCCTCGTTGATACGGCCGTTCCCGATTCGATTCGCCAGAGCACGCCGCTGGCACTCACGTCGGCACGCAGCGAAGTTGAAGTTCTGAGCGAACTGCGAGCGCTCGCAGCCAAGAACAAGATGGCCGTGCAAATGATCGGTCAGGGCTACTACGACACCGTGACGCCGCCGGTGATCATGCGCAACATCCTTGAAGCTCCCGCTTGGTACACGGCCTACACGCCGTACCAGCCGGAAATCTCCCAGGGCCGCCTCGAGGCACTCCTGAACTTCCAGACCATGGTCAGCGATTTGACCGGGTTGCCCGTTGCCAACGCATCCTTGCTCGACGAAGCAACCGCCGTGGCAGAAGCCGTCTTGCTCATGCGCCGCTCCAACAAGACCAAGGGTGCCGGCGACGCCAAGACCGTCTTGGACTCGGATCTACTGCCGCAGACTATCGCCATCGTCAAGGGCCGCGCCGAAGCCTTGGGCTTTGAGGTCGAGGTGGCCGATCTTTCCCTGGGTCTGCCCGAAGGTGCCATCAACGGCATCGTTCTGCAGCAGCCCGGTGTCTCCGGCCGCGTCTTCAACCACGCACCGGTCATCGCCGCAGCCAAGGAGCAGGGTGCCCTCGTCACCGTTGCCGCCGATCTGCTGGCGCTGACGCTGATCACCCCTCCCGGTGAGCAGGGTGCCGACATCGCCGTTGGAACCGCCCAGCGCTTCGGCGTTCCGCTGTTCTTCGGTGGACCGCACGCCGCTTACATGGCTGTTCGCAATGGCATGGAGCGCTCGTTGCCTGGACGCATCGTTGGTGTCTCCAAGGACAACACCGGACTGCCGGCCTACCGCTTGGCCCTCCAGACGCGCGAGCAGCACATTCGCCGCGAGAAGGCCACCTCCAACATTTGTACCGCGCAGGCATTGCTGGCCATCGTCGCCTCCATGTATGCCGTCTACCACGGCCCCTCCGGCCTGAAGGCCATTGCCGAAACCGTTCACGGACACGCCCGCACCTTGGCAGCAGCACTGCAGGGATCCGGCGTCGAGCTTGTCAATGACTCCTTCTTCGACACCCTCACGGTGCGTGCTCCGGGCCGCGCCAACGCACTGGTCGCCATCGCCGAGCGCGACGGTATCAACTTGCGTCCCATCGATGCCGATCACGTTGGTATCTCCGTCGATGAAACCACGACGGCGGACATTGTGGCCCGCGTTGCCGCCGTGTTTGGTGCCGCACCGGCAGGCGACGGCACTGACCAGGGGAGCAGCTCAGACTTCGCGCTGCCCGCTGGCACAGTGCGCGTCTCGGACTTCCTGACCCACCCCGTCTTCAACACCCACCGCTCCGAAACTCAGATGCTGCGCTACATCCGCCGCCTCAGCGACCGCGATCTGGCGCTTGACCGCACCATGATCCCCTTGGGCTCTTGCACCATGAAGCTCAACGCAACGGCTGAAATGGAAGCCATGTCCTGGCCCGGATTCGCCTCCATCCACCCGTTCGCTCCAGACTCACAGACTGTTGGCTGGCGTGAACTGATCGGTGGACTGGAGGCCGATCTGGCCGAAATCACCGGCTACGATCAGGTCTCCATCCAGCCCAACGCCGGTTCGCAGGGCGAGCTCGCTGGCCTGCTGGCGATCCGCGGCTACCACCTCTCCCGTGGCGATGCGCAGCGCACCATCTGCCTCATCCCGCAGTCGGCTCACGGCACCAACGCAGCCTCGGCTGTGCTGGCCGGCATGAAGGTTGTTGTTGTCGCAACCGCTCCCGATGGCACCATTGACCACGCTGATCTGACCGCCAAGATTGAGACCCACAAGGATCAGCTCTCGGCCATCATGATCACCTACCCGTCCACGCACGGCGTGTACGACGCTGACGTGACGGATGTGTGCGACGCCGTCCACGCAGCTGGCGGTCAGGTGTACGTTGACGGTGCTAACCTCAACGCTCTGGTTGGCCTGGCTCAGCCCGGTAAGTTCGGCGGCGATGTCAGCCACCTGAACCTGCACAAGACCTTCTGCATCCCGCACGGCGGTGGCGGCCCCGGCGTTGGCCCGGTTGCAGCCAAGGCTCACCTGGCTCCGTTCATGCCCGGCGATGCCAACGCCTCCGGCACCATCGAGGGCACCGGCGTGCCGATCTCGGCCACTCGATTCGGTTCTGCCGGCGTGCTGCCCATCTCCTACGCTTACGTCAAGCTCATGGGTGGCAAGGGACTGACCGAAGCTACCAAGTCTGCGCTGCTTGCAGCGAACTACATTGCCTCGCAGCTCAACGAGCACTACCCGGTTCTGTACACCGGCGCCGGTGACCTGGTTGCTCACGAGTGCATCCTGGATCTGCGCGATCTGACTGCTAAGACCGGTGTGACCGCAGAAGATGTGGCCAAGCGCCTCATCGACTACGGATTCCACGCTCCCACGCTGTCCTTCCCGGTATCCGGCACCTTGATGGTTGAGCCCACCGAGTCTGAGGACTTGGGCGAGATCAACCGCTTCATCACTGCCATGATCAGCATCCGTGCCGAAATTGATCAGGTTGCCGAGGGTACCTTCACCTTGGAAGACAGCCCGCTGCGCAACGCGCCTCACACGGCTGCCGCCGTGGTGAATTCCGACTGGGACCGCGGCTACTCCCGCGAAAAGGCTGTATTCCCGGTGGACGCACTGCGCCAGGACAAGTACTTCCCGCCCGTGGGTCGCATTGATGGTGCAGCCGGTGACCGCAACTTGGTCTGCTCGTGCCCTCCCATTGAAGACTTCGAAGACTAAAGCGTTCTAACCACCACCGCAAAGGAATTCCCATGACTGAGAACCACACAGCCCTTTACGGCGAGCACCAGAAAGCCGGCGCATCCTTTACCGACTTTGGTGGCTGGCAGATGCCGTTGAAGTACTCCTCCGAACTCGCAGAACACCACGCCGTACGCAAGACTGCGGGCCTCTTTGACCTCTCCCACATGGGTGAAGTCTGGGTGACCGGTCCCGATGCGGCTGCGTTCTTGGACTACGCCTTGGCTGGCAAGCTTTCTGCCGTGGCCGTTGGCAAGGCCAAGTATTCGCTGATCTGCAATGTCGACGGCGGCATTGTGGACGACCTGATTTCTTACCGCCTGGGCGATGAGAAATACCTAGTGGTACCCAACGCAGGCAACGCAGCAACCGTTGCAGGTCTGTTGGCCGAGCGTGCCGCTGGCTTCGATGTAGTCGTCGAAGACGTCACCAGTGAAACGTCTCTGGTTGCCGTGCAGGGACCAAACGCGGCAGCCATCTTGCTGACGCTGGTCCCGGCAGAGCAGCACTCCCTCGTGACCGAGCTGAAGTACTACGCCGCGGTTTACGTCACCATCAACGGCCAGGAGCTGCTGCTGGCACGCACCGGCTACACGGGTGAAGATGGCTTCGAAATCTACGTGCCCAACGCCGATGCAGCCACGCTGTGGCAGGTGTTGCTGGAGAACGGAAGCGATCAGGGTCTTGTACCTGCCGGACTCGCATGCCGGGACTCCCTGCGTCTGGAAGCCGGCATGCCCCTCTACGGCAACGAGCTTTCCGTGACAGGTCACGCTTACTCGGCTGGTCTGGGCCCCGTGGTCTCGCTGGCCAAGGAAAGCGATTTCGTGGGCAAGGCCGCCTTGGCCGCCATCAAGGAATCGGGCGACGGCGTCACCACTGGCCGTAAGCTCGTGGGCCTGAAGGGCCTTGGGCGGCGTGCTGCCCGTGGCCACTACCCTGTCTTGAAGGACGGCGCCGTCATTGGTGAAGTCACTTCCGGTCAGCCCAGCCCCACCCTTGGCTACCCGGTAGCCCTGGCCTACGTCGATGTGGCACATGCCGAAATTGGCACCGCGCTCGATGTGGATCTGCGCGGCAAGGCTGAGCCCTTTGAAGTTGTAGCACTGCCGTTCTACAAGCGCCAAAAGTAGTTTCTGCACGTACTGTCGCCGGGGTCACGCTTGTCGAGACCCCGGCGACAGAGCCGGTATTTCCTCGGCTGGGCCCACAGACGCGAGGGTCCCGCGGCGAGCTTGCGAGCCGTGGGAGCGTCTGGGGCCTATCCGGCCCGTCGGCCGCGGGCGGCCTTTGGGGCCTATCCGGCCCGTCGGCCGCGGGCGGCCTTTGGGGCCTATCCGGCCCGTCGGCCGCGGGCGGCCTTTGGGGCCTCCTTTACGTCGCCTACGAAAACACCGGCTCTGTCGCCTTATCCCGAGCGTCACCCTCACTTCCCCTGAAAGGTTTTCACCATGAGCAAGGTAGCAGCAGAACTTAAGTACTCCGTTGAGCACGAGTGGATTGCCCGCGACGGTGCGGGTCCCTCCACTATTGGTGTCTCAGCCGTGGCCGCTGACGCCCTCGGCGACATTGTCTACGTTGACCTGCCTGAGGTAGGCGCCACTGTCACCGCCGGTGAAGTGTGTGGCGAAATTGAGTCAACGAAGTCCGTCTCCGATTTGTACTCACCCGTGACCGGTGTGGTGACCGAGACTAACTCCGGTGCCATTGAGGATCCGGCCATCATCAACTCCGATCCTTACGGAGCCGGCTGGTTGTTCAAGGTGGACGTTGAGTCCGATGGCCCGCTGCTCAGTGCAGAAGAGTACGCAGCAGCCAATGGCGGCGAACTGTGAGCGGCGTAGGGTCCGCAGTGGACTTCGTCCAGGTAGTGTCACCGAGTTTGGACGCGACGCTGGCAGAGCTTGATCCGGAAGTTGCGGTACAGATTGATGCCGAGCTGGCACGCCAGCGCAGCGGGCTGGAAATGATCGCCTCGGAAAACCACACCGCGGCGGCCGTAATGGCGGCTCAGGGCTCAGTCCTGACCAACAAGTACGCAGAAGGCTACCCGGGACGCCGGTACTACGGCGGTTGCGAGCACGTGGATGTCATTGAGCAATTGGCAATTGACCGCGTCAAGGCTTTGTTCGGTGCAGAATATGCAAACGTTCAGCCGCACTCAGGTGCCCAAGCCAACGCCTCGGTCATGCATGCACTGATCAAGCCCGGCGACACCATTATGGGCCTGAACTTGGCCCACGGTGGCCACCTCACACACGGCATGAAGATCAACTTCTCCGGCCGCCTCTACAACGTGGTGCCGTACCAGGTTCGTGAAGACACCCATCAGGTGGACATGGCCGAGGTTGAGCGCCTGGCCCTCGAGCACAAGCCGGCCCTCATTGTTGCTGGCTGGTCCGCATACGCCCGCCAGCTGGACTTCGCCGAATTCCGCCGCATCGCGGATCTGGTGGGGGCCTACCTCATGGTGGATATGGCGCACTTTGCTGGTCTGGTGGCTGCAGGTCTGCATCCCTCACCGGTGCCGCACGCACACGTGGTCACTTCCACCACCCACAAGACGTTGGCTGGCCCGCGCGGCGGCATCATCTTGAGCAACGACGCCGACATCGCCAAGAAGATTAACTCGGCAGTGTTCCCCGGACAGCAGGGCGGCCCTTTGGAGCACGTCATCGCCGGTAAGGCAGTGGCGTTCAAGATTGCCGCAACACCTGAGTTCAAGGAACGTCAGGAACGTGTCCTGGCCGGATCGGCCATTCTGGCTAAGCGCCTCATGGAAGCCGACGTTGCCGCCAAGGGAATCTCCGTGATTTCCGGTGGTACCGATGTTCACCTGGTGCTGGTTGATTTGCGCAACGCCGAGCTCAACGGCCAGGAAGGCGAGGACCGTTTGGCCGCGATCGACATCACTGTCAACCGCAACGCCGTGCCGTTCGATCCGCGTCCGCCCATGGTCACCTCGGGTCTGCGTATTGGTACCCCGGCACTGGCTACTCGCGGATTCGGCGAGGCGGCCTTTGTAGAGGTCGCCGACATCATTGCTGAGGCGCTCATTGCCGACGCATCAGCTGACCTGTCAGCTTTGCGTGCCCGCGTTGAGGTTCTGGCCGCAGCGCATCCGTTGTACCCATCAGTGGCAAATCTGTCCTAGCGGGACACTCGCTCCCTGGGGTGGCCGTCTTGGACGACGGCCACCCCAGGGACTGGCTGGGCTTTCACCGTCATGGTGCGCCCAGACCTCCGGCGGGATTGCCTTCGGAGTAGTATGAGCACTTGAGTGAGGTACTCACATGTCTGTTGGCGTTTTTGACTTGTTTTCAGTGGGGATCGGTCCGTCCAGTTCCCACACAGTAGGTCCCATGCGGGCCGCTGCGGCCTTTGCCCAGGAGCTGAGCGATCAGCACCTGCTGGAGCGCATAGCCGCCGTCCGCGTGGACCTTTACGGATCCTTGGCCGCCACTGGCCGAGGCCACGGCACCATGACGGCCGTGTTGCTGGGACTAGAAGGCCGCGAACCGGAGCTGATTCTCCCCGAGGAAGTCGATGCTCGTCTGGCCGCTTTTGCCGCAGGTGAGCCATTGCTGCTTGGCGGAACCGTGCAGCTGGTCTACGGTGCAGATGACATTATCTTGCACCCACTGACCATTTTGCCCCGCCACACCAACGGCATGAAGCTCAATGTCACTGACGCCTCCGGTGCCGTGCTCCATGAGGCCACTTACTTCTCCGTCGGAGGTGGGTTCATCATTCGCGAAGGCGCGGTGGATGAAGCCGTCGCCGAGCTGGAATCATCTAAGGCTCTTTTGCCCTACCCTTTCCGCACGGCGGCAGAACTGCTCAAGCATTGTGCCACCGCTGGCGGCAACTTCAGTGACGTTATGCTGGCCAACGAGCTCATGGAACGCAGCGAGGAGCAGGTCCGTGGCGGGCTGTTGCACATTCGCGATGTCATGGACCAGTGCAAGGATGCATCGCTTGCCCGCGAAGGTCTGCTGCCCGGTGGCTTGAATGTTCGACGACGAGCTCCAGCCTGGCATGAACGCCTCCGTGCGGAGGATCCCGACCGGGATCCGAAGTTCTGGCAGGAGTGGGTCAACTTGGTGGCCTTGGCCGTCAATGAGGAAAACGCTTCCGGCGGCCGTGTGGTGACGGCGCCAACCAATGGTGCTGCCGGCATCATTCCGGCTGTCATGTTCTATGCAACTCACTACATTGACGGGATGCACAACGCATCGCAAGAGGCGATTGACGCCGTCGTCGTTAAATTCTTGCTGGCAGCCGGGGCTGTAGGTGTCCTATACAAGGAACAGGCCTCCATATCCGGGGCAGAGGTGGGCTGCCAGGGCGAGGTGGGCTCGGCGTCGTCGATGGCGGCTGCGGGACTGGCTGAGGTCATGGGCGGCACCCCGGAACAGGTGGAGAACGCCGCCGAAATTGCTATGGAACACAACCTCGGACTGACCTGCGATCCCATTGGCGGGCTCGTGCAGATTCCGTGCATCGAACGCAACGCCATTGCCGCGGCCAAGGCCATCAATGCGGCAAAAATGGCGCTGTGGGGCGATGGTCAACACCGTGTCTCCCTCGACGAGGTCATCGTCACCATGCGTGAAACTGGACGCGATATGTCCTCCAAGTACAAGGAAACAGCCATGGGCGGACTCGCCGTAAACGTGGTGGAATGCTAGATCAAGCAGCAGTTTGTGTGGCTAAAAAGCATGCGCGGCTAGAAGGAGGACTTTCATGACGTTGGTACCTGAGGGACGTAAGTTGTTGCGGATTGAGCAGCGTAATTCTGCTGTTCCGGTTGAGCGTAAGCCTGAGTGGATGAAGACGAAGGTCGAGATGGGCCCGGAGTTCATCGCGATGAAGAATCTGGTCAAGGGTCAGGGCCTGCACACGGTGTGTGAAGAGGCTGGTTGCCCGAACATTTTTGAGTGCTGGGAAGACCGTGAAGCCACGTTCCTCATTGGTGGTTCCGAATGCACGCGCCGGTGTGATTTCTGTCAGATCGATACGGGCAAGCCGTCCCCGATCGACAGGTTTGAGCCCACGAAGGTGGCCCGCTCGGTAGTGAAGATGAATTTGCGCTACGCCACGGTCACGGGTGTGGCCCGTGATGATCTGGCCGATGAGGGTGTGTGGTTGTACGCCGAAACGGTCCGTAAGATCCATGAATTGAACCCGAACACGGGTGTGGAATTGTTGATCCCTGACTTCTCTGGCAAGCCCGAACACATCACTGCGATCTGTGAATCCAAGCCCGAGGTCTTCGCGCACAATGTAGAGACCGTGCCGAGGATCTTCAAGCGCATCCGCCCGGCGTTCCGTTACGAGCGGTCCTTGGATGTGTTGACGCAGGGCCGGGATCAGGGCATGGTCACCAAGTCCAACCTGATTCTGGGTATGGGTGAGACTCGTGAAGAAATCTCCCAGGCACTGCAGGATCTTCACGATGCTGGGACGGACTTGATCACCATCACCCAGTACCTGCGTCCCTCCGAACGCCACCTTCCCGTGGATCGGTGGGTCAAACCCCAGGAGTTCCTGGAACTCTCCACCGAAGCAGAAGAGATCGGTTTCCTGGGTGTCATGAGCGGACCCTTGGTGCGTTCTTCCTACCGTGCCGGACGCCTCTGGGCCACGGCCATGCGTAAGAAGGGTTTGGACATCCCCGAACACCTCGCCCACATCGCTGAAGGCATCGAAGATTCCGGCCACACCCGCCAAGAAGCCGCATCCCTACTCGCCGCACACTAAGGCGGGGCGCTCATACGCGCAGGGGCACGTCTGGGAGTCGTCCCCAGAATGGGACAAATAATATGGGGAGTGTGCGGGCCGGTGGGCCCGCACACTCCCCATTAGGTTAATCCCCAGTAGGAAAACCTGAAACTACGGCAGCATCCAGCCCAAGATGGGGGTGGACTGCAGGTAGGTAAGCGTGCAGAGGACCAGCAGCAGGCCTACGCTCCAACCAACGACCTTACGCAGGATAACCGATTCCTGGCCTTCCAAACCAACGGCCGTGGCGGCGATGGCCAGGTTCTGCGGGCTAATGAGCTTCCCAACGACGCCACCGGAAGTGTTCGCTGCCACGAGAAGGTTCGGGTCGATCCCGGCCTGGATGCCGGCGGTCTGCTGCAGCTTGCCGAACAGTGCATTGGCGGAGGTATCGGAACCGGTGACGGCAGTGCCGATCCACCCGAGGACAGGTGAAAGGAACGCAAAGAACGTCCCCGTGCCCGCCAACCATGTGCCGATAGAGATTGTCTGCCCGGAAAAGTTCATGACATACGCCAGTGCGAGGACGGTAATGATGGTGGTGCCAGCCCAACGCATCCGGTAGACGGTGCGCCCGATTTCCGCCACTGCGTTGCCAACGGTGATTCGGTAGCGGCCACCCTCATCGTTCTTCGAGTACACGAAGGCGACAATCAAACCGGTGATCAACAGCAAGGTGCCGGGAGTGGAGAGCCACTGGAAGGAGTAGACGGTAGCCGATAGCGGTTCTCCTGCTGAATCCACCAGGGCATCGTGCAGGATGGGCCAGGGAATCTTAATATCAGTGGTGGCCAGGAACGCGGGCACATCCACGACCACTTTCCACAGCTTCGCGATACCGAAAACGACGATCACAAGGAAATAGGGGAACAGAGCGAACCAAGTGCGCGCCGGGGTCAAACGGTCCGCAGCAGTATCGGCGCTGACTACAGCGGTCTTTGTCTTTGAACCGCCGCCTGAGGTGCTTGAAGCGGACGCCTCTGCGTCTGCCTCGGCGGAGGCCACGCTGAGACGTTCGCGTGCGGCTTCACTGCCCTTGGGCGTCCAGAACCGGAAGAAGATTACGGCTGCGCCGAGTCCCACGAGTGAGGCCACGATGTCGGTGAGTTCGTAGGAGAAGTAGTTAGAGCAGAGGAACTGCGTTATCGCGAAAGAGAAACCGACAACGAGCGCGGCCGGCCAGCAGTCCTTGAGGCCCTTGCGGCCGTCGAGAATGAATAGCAGAATCAGCGGCACGAAGGTTGCCAGCAGCGGAGCTTGGCGCCCAACGATTGAGGCAATGTCCGTTGCATGCAGCCCGGTAAGGTTAGCAGCGGTGGTGATCGGGATCGCCATGGCACCGAAGGCAACAGGGGCAGTATTGGCGACCAGCACGGCTGCCGCTGCCCGCAACGGGGGCAGACCGAGCGCGAGGAGCATGGTGGCGGTGATCGCCACTGGTGCCCCGAACCCTGCAAGGGCTTCCAACAATCCGCCGAAACAGAACGCGACGAGGACTGCCTGCAGGCGCACGTCGCCCTTGCCGATCACGTCAAAGACACGACGGAGGTCCTCGAACCGCCCGCTGAGCACTGTGACCTGGTAGAGCCAGACTGCCATGATGACGATCCACAGCACCGGGAAGGCGCCAAAGACCGCCCCTTGGCTTGCGGACAGGAGTGCCAAGCCGGTGGGCATTTTGAAGGCAACGATGCCGACGATAAGTGCCACGAGGAGCGCAAACCAGCCAGCAACGTGTGCCCGGGTTTTGACAACGGCGAGCAGTATGAAAAAGGTCAGCAGTGGCAGGAGGGCGACGATGGCCGACCAGGCAACGCTGTTGAGCACAGGGTCTGTGGTGGGGGTGAATAGGTCCAAGGGGTTCCTCCGCGTCGAGGGGGTGACTAAAGTTTGTGGTCAGACCTCTATGGTCGGACCACCATAGTCTAACGTAGATCTTCCGGGAAATGTGACTCTTTTCACCTTGTGGTGATGACTTCTTGTGGTGCGGGAGCCCCACTTACTGGGCTCGACCGCAATACAGCGCATCTGAGGGCTGCCGTGCGTATCGCTTTCCTGGCTGCGCGGATAACGGTGGGTCCGGCGGCCGGGCAGGCAGGGGATTCGCGCTTGGTGGTGTGGTTAGCTGCCATTCTCGATGAAGAACCATTCGATGTGCTCTCGCAATAGCCGTCCCGCCAGCTTGCCGTCGCGGGCAGTGATGGCGTCAAGAATGGCGTGGTGCTGGGCCCGCAGCGTTTTAGCGACGGGATACCACTGCTCATCCGTGGTGACGGAATTGCGGACGTAGTCCATGATGGAGAGGCGCAGGGATTCCATCATCGCGGACACTACGGCGTTGCCGGCCATGGTGCTTAGTAGGACATGAAACTGCGAGTCAAGGTCGTGGAAGGCCTCGCGGTCAAGGGCAGGATCATCCATCAAGGACAGCAGCTCCCTGGCCCGGGCCAGGGACGGTTCGTTGATCGGCAGCTCGCTCGCGGCCTTCGACGCGGCCCAGGTCTCCATGAGGATGCGGGCCTCCACAATGTCGGCGACCGGCAGGTGCCGGCTCGCCACGTGCAGGCGCAAGGTCGAGGACAGTCCTGCCGCCGGGTTGGAGATTAGAACTGCCCCGGAGTTCGGCCCCGATCCGGTGGCTGTGCGCACGAGTCCCATGACGTCCAGGATACGGATCGCGTCTCGCACCGAGGCTCGTGAGATCCCGTGCTGCTCGGAGAGGACGCGCTCTCCTGGGAGGCGGTCGCCGATATTCAGCCGCCCGGAACGCAGTTCGGCCTCGATGCTCGCCAAGACCGCCTCGTAGGCGCGCGTTCCTGCCGCCTTTTCCTTTTTATCAGTCACCGTTCCATCCTGCCACGGGCCCACGTCCTTCCCGGCATCACGCCCAAGGTGGCTCCAGTCCCGAAGGTGTGGGTTGTGAGTGGGCGGTTGGGGCATGAGGTGGCGTTTCCTTCCGGGCGGGCGTGTTGTGGGCAACTGCATGTGAATTCGGGGTATTTCAAGGAAGCTCATGCGGTGGTGGCTAATCATGTTCAGGCTTTTGACACGGATGCGCCCTACGAGCTTCCGACGTTGTGGAGGTGCTGCCCGAAGCCATCGCACGGCTCGAAGCAACCCGCCCGCAAACCTGGATCAGCGGACACGACCCCTGTTCGGCACCCCATTGTCCTGCGCCGGCAGCGCTTGACTGGGAGCGCTTGGCTCTGCAGTGCCGGGCGGTGCTAGGGGCCACAGTGCTATGCTGAAGTTTCGAATCTTTGTACTAGGCGGTGGTGGCGTGTTTGGAGTAGATCCGGCGGCCCGCAAGCCGCCCAGTGCGGATCCCACCGGTTTTGCCTCCCCCGCCCGCGACTATTTTGATGGCGGAATTGACCTCAACCGCCACCTGATCCGCGACCGCACCAGCACCTTCGTCATGCGTGTCTCCGGCGATTCCATGGCCGGCGCCGGGATTGCCGGCGGTGACGAGATCATCGTGGACCGCGCGCTGACCCCGCGCGACGGTTCCGTGGTGGTTGCCGTCGTCGAGGGAGAGCTCTTGATCCGCCGCCTCATGAAGCACGACGGCGTCACCTCCCTAACTACCCAGCCCGCCCAAGGCACGTCCCCGGCGACCGCCGAGGTGGTTGCGTTGAGCGGTGAAGTTTCGGTGTGGGGCGTTGTTACCCGGTGCCTGCACCATGTCTAAAGCCGTGACCCACCAAAGTTTGCGCTCCGGGCAATACGGCGCATTGCTTGCTTCGATGCGCCAGTTAGCGGCGCCAGAGCGCATGAGGTACTAGTTTGGGTGCTGCACGGCCAAGACCTGTTGCGCAGCTTTATTGCCTTGAGCGGCTCCATAAAGGACGCCTCCCAGTAGCGCGCCGCAGCCGAGAAGCAGCGTTGTGGCCTGTAACGGCTCACCCGGTAAGAATAAGGCGATTACCGTCAGGGCCACGGCTCCGTAAGTGCCTGCCAGACTCGCGTTTTTGGCTGCTTTGTGTCCGGCAAGCCAGGTTTGTTGGTTGGTCATGATGAGTCGCGTCCTGATCCCCGCCATCCCGTTGATGCCAATGCGCCCATCGGCGCAACGCACGACGACGAAAATAAGGAGGGCATAGCAAGCAACGAGCAATAGTGCGCTGAAGATCATGCTCCCAGTCTAGGGACACGGCGGCTTGAGTAGGAGTGCCTGGCAGCCGTTGCTGTTAGTACTGGCGAAGCCAATAGGCGCCGGTGGCTAGGGGAAGAAAACCATCTTCACGAGTGCCGCCGTGCCCACCACAATAATGGTGGCCCGCAGAGCGGTAGGAGGCAGCTTGCGGCCAAACCTGGCTCCGAAGAAGCCGCCCACAAGTGAACCGCAGGCGATCAACGCGGTCACTTTCCAATCAATATGTTCCCCGGCCACGGCGATGAATGTGACAGCGGCAATGGCGTTGACTGCTGTTGTGAGGACATTCTTGACGGCATTGATTTGCTGCAGCGCAATCGTGGTCACGATGCTCATAAAGCCAACCAGCAAAATGCCTTGGGCCGCGCCAAAGTAGCCGCCATAGATGCCCAGCACAAAGATGCCAGCCAACAGGCCAACCGTGCCCGCCGACGGGCCGGGAGTGGTGAGAGTCGCCACCGAGGCGAGGGCCCGGCGTCGTGCGGCTAAGCGTTGCAAAGCCGGGCCCAGCGCCACCATCAGCAGCCCAACAACAATGAGAAGGGGGACTATCGTCTGGAAAGCCGACGCCGGCAGCACCAGGAGCAGTAACGCACCGGTCAAGCCGCCAATGGCCGACGCCGGGAGCAGCCGTAGAATCAGGGCTCGGTTCGGCGCCAATTCCTCGCGATAGCCCCATGTGCCAGACAGTCCACCGGCCACCAGCCCAATGTTGTTGGAAATATTTGCCGTCAGTGGGGGATAGCCAAAGAGCAGGAGCACCGGAAAAGTCACTAGGGTTCCGGAACCGACCACCACGTTGATCATTCCAGCCCACATGCCAGCGAGCAGAATGCCGCCCATTTCCAACATGCTTTCCTCCTGTAATGAAGTGCCGCCGCCCGTCAGCGCTTGACCGCACAGCCCCCATATTCCCATAAACCGAAGGGCCTGCCGGGCCGCTCCTCAACGGTGGCGCGTGTGGCACGGGAGGAGGCGTCGCCGTCGTACTTTAGAACTGGTGGGCTGGAGGGAAACGCTATGGGGCGGCTTTAGGATTGGGGAATGGGGAAAAATGTGGGGCGAAAGGAAGCCGTCCGCAAGCCGATCTACGTTGAGATTCGCATGAGGGCTGCCATGGAGCGGGTATGGGAGCTGAGTCAGAATCCGCAGTTGCACCCCCGCTGGGACCTACGCTTCTCACGCATCATCCCCGTTGATCAGGACGAGCACGGGCAGCTGCGGTTCCGCTACGAGTTTCTGCTGCCGTTGCACATCATCAGGGGGACTGGGACCTCGCTGGGCCACCGGCACCGGGCGGATGGCCAAGCGACGTCGGTGCTGAAGTTCGACACCGCCGACTGGCTTTCACCGATTGGCCCTGGCTCCGGGTACTGGCGCTATATCCCCACCGATGACGGCCTGCGCTTCATCACCGGGTACAACTATCAGCCGGGGATGGGAATTCTAGGCAAGGCCCTGGACGCGCAGATCATCCGGCCGGCGCTGGGCTGGGCAACGGCCATCAGCTTTGACAGCTTGCGCCTGTGGGCGGAATCGGAGCAGGACCCGCGGGACTCACGCAGCCGTTGGTTCCTGGACGCCGGCGCCCGAGCAGGCGGTCTGCTGCTTGCTGGGGACTGCTCCGCCGGGCGGTAGCGCAACGCAGTCTGGGCGCTGTAGCCCTGGGTGCGGTTGCTGCACTGGCAACCGTGGCAACACCGGCCCACTGGTCGGTGCCGCGCGCGGGAAGGTGCCTGCGTCGTGCGCCAGATGAGCGTGCAGCCCGGGCCCCTGCTGCACTCAGCCGGTTGCGGGAACCTGACCGGCCGGGCAACAACCACCCACCAATAGAGAGGAATAGACGTGGCCTCAATCTTTGAAATAGCCCTCGGTGAAGACTTCCAGCGGCTGCATCCCATGATGCAGAAGCGCTTTGGCGTGGATGTTGAGGCCGGCTATGCCTGTGTTGGGACAGGTGTTTTCTCCGAAGTTCGCCGCGGTGCCTGGTGGACGGTGCTGTTCTTGCGCTTCGGCGCGTTCCGCAACATCCTGTTCCCAGATCAGGGAGACACCATTCCCTTCACGGTGGAGAATTACCCCTATGTAGACGGCTTTGCTCGGCCCACCGTCACCTTTGTGCGGACTCTGGACGTGCCAAGTGTCAAGGGTGGACGCGCGAAGAAGCGACGATTTGACGCCACCATGGTGCACAGCAAGGACCGTGGCGCCATTGTTGACTACCTTGGAACCCACCAGCACTTGGCCACAGATCTGGTCCTGGACGTCCTCGACGACGGTTCCCTTCACTTACAAACCACCGGCCAGCGGTTCTATGAGGGGGCGGTTGCCTTCAACTTTCCAGCTATTGGCACGGGCACTGCTGACCTCTATGAACGCTACGACGACGCCCGCGGTGTCTACACCATCCAGATGCAGGTGCGGAATCCCTACTTTGGCTTCCTCTTCGGCTACAAGGGCGAGTTCACGTGTGAGTTTCCCGCCATTGTTGGAGATGCTGTTCCGGTCCATCTCAAGCCGGTGCACGAAGAGATCCGCGAATAACGGGCCGTTTGCGGTGCTCGCCTGGGCGTACGACGGCGGAAGGTGCCTTTCGCGTGGAAGGCCGCGCCGCCCGCCGTGGTGCTGTGTGTGAAGCCGTGATTTCGTGGGATTAGCAGGTGACACTCCCTATGGCCCTATATTCCCACTGTGGGTATATTTGTGGTCATGAATGAAAATACGTTTTGGATTCTCACGGCGCTCGCAGGTGGCCGGCAGCACGGCTATGCCGTCCTGCGAGATGTCGAATCGCTGACTGCCTCCAAGGTGTCATTGCGGGTAACGACGCTCTACGCCTCGCTCGAGCGTCTGGAACGGGACGGACTGGTTCGCAGGGCCGGCGAGGAAATAGTTGATGGCCGCGCCCGCCGCTATTACGAGCTGACGGACGATGGCACCCAGGCCCTGACCCTGGAGACTGAGCGACTTTCGGTCAGGCTGGGGGCTGCGCAAAAGCGGCTGGCAGCAGCTCGTCCGGCACCCATTCGCCCGGCGCCGGCAACCATGGCGTGGGGGTTTGTCGGATGAACGGTGCAACTCGAAGAAAGTATGCGCGGCTTTTACAGTGGTATCCGAAAGTCTGGCGGAACGAGCATGGCCGTCTGATGCTGGACACTCTCGAGGAGCACGCAGTCGATCGTGGCCTAGCGAGGCCGTCCGTTGCCGAGGCTTGGTCCATTAGGTCTCACGGACTGGGTGAACGGGCCACGAACCGTTGGGCAGTGATTGCCGCGGCCTTGTCGCTGGTGGCGTTCACTGTTGCGACCGCAATCCTGTTGAGCGACGTGATGATGTTCCCCGGTGCTGGCACATTGCGAACCGCGTTGGCGGTCTTTGTAGGACCGCTGGCCCTTGCTGTTGCTGCGGTGATCCTTCTTCACCGGAGAGGCCAGCTGTCCGCACCGGCTTCGCTGTGTGTGGTGGCGGGTGCGGGGCCTGCCTTGGTCATGACAGCGCTGGCAGCAGCGAGTTGGTCGATTGGCTTCGACGAGGCTGATGCGGGAGGGACCCGCACCTGGTTTGGCTCGGCAACACTCTTGTTTGCCCTGATGGGGTGGTTCTTCGGCAGCGTTTCCCTCCTCGCGCCTGTTGCTTCGGTGGTGAAAAGGAAAATCCCGTGGTTGATTCGACTGCCGCTGATCGGGGTGCTGGCGGCATTGCTGGCCATTGTCACCGGAATTTTGACGGTGACGGGGCAAATGCTGGGCGGTCTGGGAGCTGCCGCGGTGCTCTTGATGGCGCTCTTGGCCGGTCGGCCTGCATTGCCGTCGGTGCGGCCAAGTGCTGAGCAGGCAATCAAGCAAGCCGTCCGCCCGGACAGCCCTGCGGCGCTGACCCGTAGCAGTTACGCCAAGATTTGCAGAGCGGCACTGGTGTCGTTTGTGGTGGGCATAGGGTGCGCCGCATTCGCGCTCATGGGGAGCCTCTGGGCACCCGGAGTCGGTGACTCCACCCATGCCATGAATCTTGGCTTGGCCGCTGGCGCGATCGCAGCCATGCCCGTTGTCATCGCGTTGGGGATGGTACTCACGCCACGTTTTGGCACGATCATGCGCTGCTCGGCCCTGCTGCTTTGTGCGGGCCTGGCCATGGAATTTGCTGCCCAGATCGCCGGAGCCGGCCATTCGCTGCAGTGGCCGTTGACACTTGTTGCTGCGGTGCTGGCCGGTTTTTCCATTGCGGTTCCGATCGCTCGCTTTGTATCCTCCAGGGCCCCGGCGCGCATTGCTGTGGCCACGGCCCTCGGTTTGGCGGGGGCCATGCCTGGGATCATGGTTGTGACTGCGGCTGCGTTCATTGCGCCGCTTGCTGCCGGCGCGCTGGTCGCGTGGTCATGGAGACGAGCAGCCGCTGGGCGGCGGGATGCAGAACCGCGTTTGGCCAGTTTCTAATGACGGCGTCGTTGACGGCTGTTTTGCATGAGTGGGTGATCGCCCTTTCGTGGGACCGAATGGTATTTCATGGCCTGTCCGAGTGGCGCCTCATTGCAGCCGGAGTTTTCCTCTAAGGGGCGAGAGCCGGGCCCCGTACCCATGTCACGGCGTACTTCGCGATTGCGGGAGTCCCAGGCCCATGGTGGTACTCGGAGGGACTCCCGCCAACGCCATCAGAGGGATACCGTGAATGAAGTCAACAGCTCGGCAGTGCGAATCTGACCTGCCTCAATTCCTTGACCATGCGCGATCGGCTCGCCGGTGTGTACGTTGTCGCTGGCGACTGGGCCCGTTCGGCGTGGTCGCGCCACACAAGCGTGGCTCGCCGCGATTGACGGATCTCTGGCCACGATGGGTCTGGACTACATCGACCTGATGCTCATTCACGGCCCGCAACCTTGGGGTGACTTTCGCGGCGGTGATTACGCCGAGGGTAATAGGGAAGCCTGGCGTGCCCTAGAGGACGCCTATAACACGGGCAAACTCCGTGCCATCGGAGTCTCCGACTTCCAACGGCAGGACCACGCTTCGCCAGCTGCGCGCCCGGGACTTACGGAAAGCACAGCGCCTTCCCCGTCTTCAGCGGCAAGTGACCCAGGCGCATGGGACCGCCAACGCCCGGCGGTCCCATGCGCCCCAATAGATCACATTAATCAGGGCTCGCAAGAGCCTCACAAGGCGTTGAAGGTGGAACGGCTGGTGTGCGCCCCTGTAGGGACTTCCTGCGCCCTTGGGGCTTCCGCCAACTCATCATCCGAAGGAGTTGGCGGAGGAGTTGTCACGACGATTAGCGCGACTTCCGACTCAACGTCCTCTCGACGAGCCCTGACTGCGCTTGCCGCCAACCCCTAAAGTTTGGGAACATAGATTCGAAAGATAATGAACAGCCACCGTATCCAGCGAGGAACCGCGCATGAGTGAACGATTCGCCTTGATTCCCGCCAGTTATGTCATTTTCCGCAGCGGTACCCAGGTGCTGCTCCAGCTGCGTCAAGGAACTGGATACATGGACGGCCATTGGGCCGCCGCTGCCGCGGGCCACGTGGACGCCGGCGAATCAGCGGAGGCTGCTGCAGTGCGCGAGGCTCATGAAGAGCTTGGGGTGCGGATCGCGGCCGAAAACCTGGTTCCTCTGACGGCGATGCACCGTGCCCAAGTGAACGGTCCCGCCTTGGCGCAACGGGTGGATTTCTTCTTTAGCTGTGAAAAGTGGGTTGGCGAGCCGCGCATTATGGAACCGGACAAAGCGGCAGACCTCCGATGGTTCGCACTCGATGAGCTGCCAGCCCAGGTGGTTCCGCATGAGCGCGTCGTTCTTGAGCGTCTGACGGCAGGACTTCCTCCGATCGTCAGCTTCGGGTTTGAACAACGGGTAGCCCCGTGAGCAACAACCGGATCGCCCTGGTGGACGTGAACAACTTTTATGTCTCCTGCGAGCGGGTCTTTGACCCGAAGCTGGAAGGCAGGCCCGTCGTGGTGCTGTCCAACAACGACGGCTGTGTGGTGGCACGTTCTGCAGAAGCGAAGGAACTAGGGATCAAAACGGGTGCGCCGTGGTTCCAGATTCAAGGACAGGCCAAGGCTTGGGGGTTGGTGGCGCGTTCGAGTAACTATGAACTGTACGGGGATCTGAGCGCACGGGTCATGGAAGTCGTAGGCCGCTTTGGCACCTGGCAGGAGGTTTACTCGATCGATGAATCGTTCGTGGGGCTGGTGGGGGACCCGGCACAACTACAAGCTGCCGGACGCGATATTCGGGCCGCCGTCATGCGCCATGTGGGTGTGCCGGTATGCGTTGGTGTCGCGTCGACAAAGACGTTGGCCAAGTTTGCGAATCGGATCGCCAAGCAGAATCCGGGACTGGGCGGGGTGTGTGCGCTTGAGGCGATGCCGGAGGGGCACGTGGAGGTGATCCAGCAGAGGGTTCCGGCCTCGGGGCTCTGGGGCGTTGGCGGGAAAATCTCGGACCGGTTGAAGATGATGGGCATTGAAACCATCGCCGATCTGAAGGCCGCGGATCCGGCCCTGATCCGCAAGAAATTTTCCGTGGTCCTGCAGCGCACCGTCATGGAGCTCAATGGGACCGAGTGCATTCCGCACGTGGAGGAGCGCGTGGACAAGCAGCAGATCATGTTCTCACGCAGCTTCTCCGAGCCAGTCACCACCGTGGCAGGCATGGAAGAGGTCATGGGGGTCTACGCCCAGCGCGGCGCCGCCCGGCTCAATGAGGAAGGGTTGCGCGCCGCTATCATGACCGTCACGGCCGGAACCAGCCGCTTCGCCGCGGCGGAGGGCAGCTTCCCCGCCTCCACCATCCGGTTTGCCACGCCCACCCAGGACCCCATTGTGCTGGTCCGTGCTGCCGTGGCCGCCATCAGGCAGAGCGCCGTTGCCGGGGCTTCGTACTTGCGTGCCGGGGTCATGTTCAGTGGACTGGAACCAGCGTCCGGCGCCGGGATGCTGGATATCTTTGGTGCAGGGCAGGCGCAGCCGGAGGTGGGCGGCGTCATGGGAGAGGTGCGCAGCAAGTTCGGCAACGCAGCCATCGGGATCGGAATCGGCGGACTGGCTGTTGCGCCGCAATGGACCATGAAGCGTGAGCTTGCCTCACCCCGCTACACCACCGAGTGGAAGGACCTGCCGGTGGTGCGGGCCTAGGCCGGCCAGGACGCCTACGCGGGCCCTTGCGCAGGCCCCCATTAGACTCGAGCCCATGACACTCGTGAAAACCACCAAGTCCCGGCGCTTGGCGCTGTCCTTCGCCGCCACCGATGTCATCATTCTGGGCCTGGTGATTCACTTCTTTGTTCCGGGTGACTTTGCCAGTCTGATCGCCGACGCCCTCTACACCGTGATGGTCTACCTGGTGCTGGCCGTGATCCTGCCCCGCGCCAAGCGAGTTTGGCTGGCGCTCGCAGCCTTCAGCCTCAGCGCCGTCATTGAGCTGTCCCAGTTGACGGGGGTGCCCGCACAACTCGCGGTGAGCTTCCCGCCGTCGCGCTTGATCTTTGGCACCACCTTCTCCGCGCTGGACCTGGTGGCTTACGCCGCGGGTGCTCTGGCGGTGTTCTATGCGGACACCATTCTGTCCGCGCGCCTGTCCGCGCGCCTGTCCGCGCGCGGCACCCAGTGGCGTCCAACACAGCCGGAATAGCCCTCCATCACCACCAGTTGGAGATCGTAGGAGGCAAAAATGCTCGATGTGGTGGTTATTGGTGCGGGTCAGGCCGGTCTTTCGGCTGCGTATTACCTGGCTCGGCAAGGGCTTGTTCCCGAAACGGACTTTGTGGTCCTCGATGCTAATCCGGCCGCCGGTGGCGCGTGGCTGCACCGTTGGCCCTCGCTCACTCTTGGCGGCGCCCATGGCATCCACGACCTGCCCGGCATGAAGCGCCCTCCCTCAGACCCTCACGAACCTGCTTCCGCCGTGGTCTCGCGCTATTACGGCAGCTACGAGCAGACCTTTGACGTTCCTGTTCACCGGCCCGTGAAGGTGCTGGGGGTGCGCTCCTTGGTTGCAGACTCCGCCATGCTCTTTCCCGAGGACGACGGCGGCTTGCCCGCCGACATTGCCGGCCCGCCTCTGGTGGTGGAAACGGACCGCGGATCCTACGAAACCCGCCTGGTCATCAACGCCACCGGGACCTGGGATAAGCCTTATTGGCCGCACTATCCGGGCAAAGATGTCTTTGCTGGTCGGCAGCTGCATACCCACGATTTCCGTTCAGTGGCCGAGTTCTCCGGGCAACGTGTATTGGTGGTTGGGGGAGGAACCTCGGCTGTCCAGTTCCTCTTGCAACTCGCTGAAGCGGGTGTAGAAACAGCCTGGACTACCAGGCACGCGCCGGAGTTCACCAGCAGGGAATTTGACCCTGATTGGGGCCGTGACGTTGAGCGCAAAGTTAATGAGCGCACTGCTGCGGGGCTGCCACCGTTGAGTGTTGTGGGAGCGACAGGTCTTCCGCTAACACAGCAGTATCACGACGGGATTGCCGCCGGCATCCTGGTGTCCCGTGGGCCGCTGCGTAGCCTCACGCTGTCAGGTGCCGTTTTTGAGGACGGCACCACTTTTGCGGCGGATGTTGTTCTATGGGCCACCGGATTCCGGGCCGCCCTCGATCATCTGGCACCGTTGAAACTGCGTGAATCCGGCGGTGGGATCATCATGGACGGCGTGAAAGTGGCGCGGGAGCCACGCCTGCTCATGGTGGGCTACGGAGCTTCGGCATCCACGCTCGGGGCCAACCGAGCCGGGAGGGCCGCGGCCTTGGCCGCCCTCGATCGATTGAGCGTTCCCGTTTAGCGTGGCGGCCGGCGAGCATGCTCTCCCGCCGCCATATCCATGCATGTAATGCGGCTCAAGCGGCTGGTGGAAATATCCCGACGCACTTGGCAGTTGGCGCAAGTAAGACCCCTTTGAAAGGCAATACCCATGACACTTCCCCTTTCCATCCTTGATCTGGCCCACGTAGGCGATGACGGCATTGCCGAAAGCTTCCGGGCATCCGTTGAACTGGCGCAGAAGGCGGAGGAGTGGGGCTACAAGCGGATCTGGTTCGCCGAGCACCACAACATGCCCTCCATCGCGTCCTCGGCAACCAGCGTTTTGATCGCCCATGTGGCTGCCCACACAAAGTCCATCCGGCTCGGGGCAGGTGGCATCATGCTCCCTAACCACTCGCCGTTGCAGATCGCTGAACAGTTCGGCACGCTGGAGACCTTGCATCCGGGACGCATTGACTTGGGGTTGGGGCGCGCTCCCGGCAGCGACCAAAACACCATGCGCGCCCTGCGCCGTGACCCCATGGCTGCGGACACCTTCCCCTCCGATGTGCAGGAGCTACAGGCCTACTTTGCCGGCCAGACTCGTATTTCCGGCGTCAACGCCTACCCGGGCAAGGACACCAATGTGCCGTTGTACATCCTGGGCTCGTCTCTGTTTGGGGCCCGACTGGCCGCAGCTTTGGGGCTGCCGTACTCGTTCGCATCGCACTTTGCCCCACAGGCACTCGAAGACGCTGTGCGGATTTACCGCCGCGAATTCAAGCCATCCGAGGTATTGGCAGAGCCGTATGTCATTGCCGGCGTCAACGCCATTGTGGCCGACACCCAAGAGGAAGCAGACAAGCTGGCCCTAGATGCACGGCGCCGCCGCGTGGTTTCCTTGGTAGGCCGCGGCCAGAAGTTCACGGAACCCGAAATGGATCTCTTGCTGGACTCACCAGCGGGCCAGCAGGTCACCACCATGTTCCGGTACGCGGCCATTGGTACGCCGTCCGTTGCCCGTGAATACTTGGCGGAGTTCGCAACCGTGGCTGACGCCGACGAGCTCATCGTGGCCACGCAGGTCACCGACCGTGCGGCCTGGATCCGCAGCTATGAATTGCTCGCAGGGGTTATGGGGCTGACGCCTTCGGTGTAGCCTCCAACCATGGCAATTGCACAGCACCCCAGCGTGGTCATTGACTGTCCCGACGCGTCCAGCTTGGCGAAGTTCTATGCTGAACTGCTCGGTTGGGACACCAAAGGCCAAGATGGTTGGATCGAGATTCGGCCGGCAGATGGCAGCAGCACCATTTGTTTTCAACAGATTAATGAGGGCTATCAGCCACCTGTCTGGCCGGGTCAAGAGCACCCACAACAGATGCATTTGGATTTTGTGGTTGCCGACTTGGACGCCGGTGAGGTCGAAGTTTTGCGCTTGGGTGCCACCAAAGCGCAGCTGCAGCCTGGGAGCACCTTTAGGGTTTTCTTGGACCCGGCCGGCCACCCATTCTGCCTCTGTTCCGCCTAAATCTGGCTGCTCCGGAGCCTGGATCCTCCTAATATGGAGGGTCTCGAGACAGCGTGGAACCTTAGCGCTTGGAACCGTCCGTGCTGGTGGGGATGTGCTGGCGGTCTGACAGCGAGATGCTGACGGCTGCGACGATGGTGCCAATCACCACGCCCACCAGAGTGTCGACTACCCGGCTCAAGGCGGCCTCCGTGCCCAGATTTGTCCCCAGCCCGGTCATGATGAGCGCCATGGGTGTTACCGCGATGGTGGTTAACGTGTAGTTCTTGAGGACTAGCAGTTCCGCCATCACCTGGAAAATGATGACAAGAACCACCGAGGGCCAGAAGCCCAAGGCCAATGACAGAATCCCGACGGCCACGATGGCGCCAATCACATTACCTACCAAACGCTGGATACTGCGCTGCACAGTGGTGGCATAGCTCAAACCCTGAAGAGCCGCGATGGCACCCATGGTGGCCCAGAGGGGATGCTCCAGACCAAGTCCGACGGCGGCCCAACCGGAGAGTGCGGCGGCTGCGGCCATGCGGAGGGCTTGATGAATGCTGGTTCTGGCCGTCAGCTCGGCCTTGGCGCCTTCCCAGAAGCCCTTGTGCACGAGGTTTCGAGTGGAAGCTATGGCGGGAACGTCGGGAGTTATTGGCGCCGAAACTGTGGGGATGCCGTGGATCTTGCGCAGCTGCGATTCGTGCTGGACCAAGTGGATAAAGGCTTCCGAGTAGGCGCCATCGCTAGAGGATTCAAACAGTGTTAGCGCAGCCTCGGCTTCATCCAGCAAGAGGTGCAGTTGGTCCGCGTTTTGGCGCAGGCTCACCGAACGCGAGTGAGTCGCGCGGAAGGTCCCGGCGGTCACCGTCACCGACTCCCGAGCCGAGCGCAAGCTGGCCTTGGCAGCGGCACGGAGGGGACCGGCGTCGTCCGCTTCTAGGCCAACAACGTTGGCGATGGCTCGCGCAACAGCCAGCCGTGAGGGGGCCAAGGGGACCCAGAGCACTGGCGCCATGGCCGCGAGCCAACCAACCACCACGCCGATGATGATGGCGACGATGGGTCCGAGCATGGCAGCATAGCTGTGCGTGTACCCCGAACCGGCGCCGGCCGCGAACACCAGAATGACGGCACCGGGGCCGGAGATGCGGAAGGCCAAGAAGATGTGAGCGGCAAGGCCTGCGAGTACGGACAGGACCAGGATTTGGCTCATCATGGGCACGTTCGCAGCACCGAGGAGGGTACCAATGACCATGGCGATGACCATGCCAGCGCCCACAATTGCCATCATTCGTCCTAGCCGGCGATACGGCTGATAACGGCCAAAAGCGCTGGTCAGGGCCCCGAGAGCGGCCATTCCGGCAAGTTGTGGCTGACCCAGTAAACCGCCTGCGATGAGCACAAGGGTGGCCGCGATTCCGACTTTGATGGCCGTGGTGAAGATGGCATCGGCCGGGCGCATGGCAAAAGCATCTCGCCAGGCGGAGCGCGAGAGTGGGTGGGCCAATGCGGTGCCCGTGTGGCGGAATCGGGGGTTAGAAATCATTCTTCAAGTCTACAATCTATTTTACTAGTAAAATAGATCTGAAATGTGTGAGTGTTGTCTCTAGACTGGTTCCATGAAAGTAGATGCGATGGATTTTGTTGATCGGGCACGGCAAGGGTGGGAATCCTCGCATCCGGACCTTGACGTTTCCAGTATCGAAGTCATGGGCCGCATCGGGAGAATTGGGGCGCTGGCAGCCCACCACGCTGGCCGCGCCTTGCAGTCTGCGGAGATAACCCGGGCAGAATTCGATGTCATGTGCACCCTGGCCCGCGGTGATGGCCCCCTGCGCGCCAGTGAAGTTACCGCAGCCACCATGCTCAGCAGTGCCTCCACCACTAAAAATGCCGAACGTCTGGTCCAGCGCGGACTCATTGAGCGGCTGCCGTGGGAACGTGATGGGCGCGTAGTTCTGATGCAATTGACGACTAAAGGTGAGGCGCTCATTGACCGTGAGTTCCCGCGCTTCCTGGAGACCGATGCGGCGATGCTGGCCGGGCTGACCGTCAAGGAGCAGACACAATTGGCCACGCTGCTGCGCAAGGTGGCCCTGGCTGTGGAATCAATCGCCTAGCTCCGGGTTCGCCACCATTGGATCGTTGCTGCGGCAGCCATCGTGCGCCCGCGCCGACCGTCACGAGAGTTACCCCAGCGCAGGCAAGCGGGAGAGCAACGCCGCAGCGGCCGACGTCGGATCTTCAGCGTGGGTAATGGCCCGCACCACCACAATCCGGGAGGCGCCGGCAGCCACCACTTGATCGACGTTGGACAAATCCACCCCGCCAATGGCGAACCACGGCTTGGTGGTTTCCAGTGCGGCGGCATGCTCCAGCAGGGAAAGGCCCACGGCGGCCCGGCCCGGCTTGGTGGGGGTGGCCCAGAGCGGACCAACGCAGAAGTAGTCGGCGTTGGGATCGGCGGCAGCGGCAGAGACTTGAGCGAGATCGTGGCTGGAGAGACCCATGGAGACCGAAGGGCCCACCAGGGAACGCGCTGCGGGCAGCGGCAGATCCTTCTGGCCAATATGGAACACGGGCGCGCCACTCAGCGAGGCAATATCAGCACGGTCATTGACGGCCCAGAGTTTGCCGAATTCCTGTGCCACGGACTTCAAAACCGCCAGCAATTCCAGTTCCTGTGCCGCCTCAATGGACTTGTCACGAAGCTGGATGATGTCCACGCCACCTGCATAGGCGGCCCGCAGGAAATCGGCAAAATCGCCTTGTTTGCTGCGCGCATCCGTGCACAAATACAGCCGGGCACTTTGTAACGTTGGCGTGGACAAGGTGGCGGTGGTTGCAGGGATGGCAGAAGTTTGGCTCATGTCTCATAGACTAATGCAGTACCGCGGGAGCCAGTGAAGCTGGCTGAGAGGGCGCCGACTGCGCCGACCGAATGACGCCCCAGGTGGGCGTGTAACCTGATCCGGATCATGCCGGCGTAGGGAAGGAGAAACATTTGAGCCTTGTTGTGCCCCAAATTTTGACCACCGAGGTAATCGTCATTGGTGGCGGAATCATTGGCCTCGGTATCGCGTGGGAAGCCCAACGAGCCGGCCATGCTGTTACCGTCATTGACCCTGCTCCCGCCACGGGTGCCACCTTTGCGGCGGCCGGAATGCTGGCCCCGGTAAGTGAGCTGCACTACCAGGAAGATGCTCTGCTGGAGCTGACGCTGGCCTCCGCGGGGCGCTGGCCAGCGTTCGTGGCCTCGCTTCCGGCCGGTCTGCCAACAGGGTTCAACACATCCCCAACCCTGGTGCTGGGCGGGGATCCGGGCGACCGACAGGCTTTGTCTGATCTGCGCGACGTCCAACTGCGCCACGGTCTGAACGTTTCGCAACTGAGCATCCGTGAAGCCCGTGCGCTGGAACCGATGATTGGCCCCCAGATCTCCTGTGCCTACAAAGTGGAACAGGACCACCAAGTTGATCCTCGCGCCATTGCGGAGTCACTGCGGGCGGCGTTGCTGGCGAGCGCACGTGTCAGCGGTTCATCGGTGCCGAGTTTCATTGAGCAAGCCGCCACGTCCCTGGTGCATCGGGACCCCAACAGCACTCATTCACCGGTGACCGGCGTGCTGCTGGCCGATGGCCGGGAGGTCCACGCACGGGAAGTGATTGTGGCCAACGCGCTGGGTTCGCCCACCTTGGCGGGGCTGCCGGACGGGCTGAACCTGCCCATCCGCCCTGTGTACGGCGACATCCTTCGCCTCCGTGTTCCGGAGAATCTGCGCCCGCTCACCACGGCCACCATTCGCGGGCTGGTGCGTGGACTGCCGGTTTATATTGTGCCGCGCGAGGACGGCACCGTGGTGATCGGCGCTACCAGCCGTGAGGATCACAATGCTGGCGTCAGTGCCGGGGGAGTGTACCAACTACTGCGTGACGCCCAGGTGCTGTTGCCCGCCGTGGCTGAACTGGAGCTCCTTGAATGCACGGCCCGGGCCCGACCCGGCACTCCCGACAACGCTCCACTGCTGGGCAGGGTTTCCGGTGCCGACGGGCGGGACATTCCCGGACTCATCATTGCCACGGGTTTCTTCCGGCACGGCGTTCTACTGACCCCCATCGCCGCGACCATTGTGCGCCAATTGCTAGGCAACATCACGGACCTGGCGTGGGAAGCGTTCCGACCGGACCGCTTTTCACCCACACTTCGCCCGGCGCACACCGCCGACCCCAGCGCCGGCCCCACCGCTTAGGAGCAAGCCATGAAAACGATCAACCTCAACGGTGCCACCGAGTCTCATCCAGATGGAACCACCGTGGCCCACCTCGTTGCTGCCGTGACAGGGAGGGAGCTGTTGCCCACCGGTCAAGCGGCCGACGGCGGGCGGCTCGGTGTTGCTGTTGCCCGCAACCAGGAGATTGTGCCACGCAGCCAGTGGGCCGCCACCGCCGTGGAACATCAGGACGCCTTGGAAATTGTCGCCGCGGTACAAGGTGGATAAGCCGCCTTTCTGGATTCCCCTCCCGCACCAACGACTGAAAGTGAACGTCATGACAGAAACAAAAACACCGACCCGCAATGACGCCTTGGTGATCGATGGGGTTGCGCTGAACTCCCGCCTCATCATGGGCACCGGCGGCGCGCCCAGCCTGAGCGGTCTGGGCGCTGCGCTCATCGCCTCCGGCACCGAGCTGACCACCGTGGCCATGCGCCGGTACTCCGTGGATGAGGCAGCCGGCGGGGGCACCAACTTGTTCAAGCTGCTGCTGGAAAACAACATCCGTGTCCTGCCCAACACCGCCGGCTGCTTCACGGCGCGTGAAGCGCTCATGACGGCCGAGCTGGCCCGGGAAGCACTGGAGACGGACTGGGTGAAGCTGGAGGTGGTTGCCGATGAGCGCACCCTGCTGCCCGATGCACTGGAATTGGCCGAGGCCACCGAGCAGTTGGTCAACCGAGGCTTCAAGGTTTTCGCTTACACCAACGACGATCCCGTGCTGGCGCTACGCCTGGAACAGCTCGGTGCGGTGGCCGTCATGCCGTTGGGAGCCCCCATCGGCACCGGCCTGGGCATCCTGAATCCGCACAACATTGAGCTCATTGTTTCCCGTGCCTCCGTACCCGTGGTGCTCGACGCTGGGATCGGCACCGCCTCGGACGCTGCCTTGGCGATGGAGCTGGGGTGCGACGCAGTGCTGCTGGCCACCGCCGTCACCCGGGCGCAGAATCCATTACTCATGGCTGAAGCCTTTAAACACGCGGTCATCGGTGGCAGACTGGCCTCACAGGGTGGCCGCATTCCCAAGCGGGCGCATGCATTGGCCTCGTCGGCAATGGCTGGCCGCCCCGACTTATAGGACCTGGGCGTGGGGACCAAGGCGTGTGGAATCGCTGAAAGGAAACTCTCATGGCTGCCCCCGATGATGTGCTGACCCGGACCCGCATCGATATGGAACTTCAATCGCTGCCCCAGTGGCGTGACATTGGTGACCTGCGTACGGTACTGAAATGTCCGACGTCGGCCGGAGCCTTGGCACTTTTCGCCGCCATTGGGGAACTCGCCCAAAAGGCCAACCACCACCCGGATGTGGACTGGCGGTACGACACCTTGTTCATTGCCACCAGCTCGCATGACGCAGGCGGGCAGATCACCGCCCGCGACATCGCCTTGGCCCGCGCCATCTCGAACGCGGCGCAGGGTGCAGGGGCCGTGGCCAGACCGGAACTGATCCGCAGAGCCTGATGGCAGTTTTCGCTACACTTTGACGTTTTCGCTAGGGTTCAAACAACAGCGAAACCGTCAAAGTGTAGCGAAAACCGTTAGTGCATCTGCAGGATCGCGTTGCTCCGTTCCACCTGCCGGGCGTGGCGGGAACGGCCCACCAGCCCTGCGGTGGCCCAGGCAGCAGCGCCGCCCACAACAATGGGGAGAATCCACGGGATCCACGCGGTGGCGCTGTCCGCATCCAAGCCCACAGCCATGGTTAGAATCCACACCAGCAGCGAGGCGGCCACGGCAGCACCTGCGGGCAGAACAGCCCCAAACGTGGCACGGTGTTTGTCCACGGCCCAAGCGATCGCGCCGAAAGCGCCGGCGATGAGGGCAATAATGACCAGGGCAACCATGGAAATTCCGTCTCTATGAGTCTGGATCGAAGGGACTGCGAAAGTGGTGTTAGAGCGCGCCGAATCCTACGCTGCGGGCCTTCTCGCCACCGAGTTCAACGTACCCCAGAGCATTACCGGGAACAATGATCATGCGGCCCTTTTCGTCTTTGAGACGCAGTTCGGTGCCCTTGGCCAGCGCCTCGGAGACCTGGTTGGCGACCTCTTCTGAGCTCTCATCGGATTCAAGGACGATCTCGCGGTTGACGTTCTGGATGCCGATCTTAATTTCCACAGTTATCTCCTTGGCGCACACGTACTAATAGATGGATATAGCAACCACTCTAGGGGCAGTCGCCTCAGGATTCCTTGGGGAAGCGGCTAATTCCGCGCCAAGCTAAACGGTAGATCAGATCGCTGGCCACATCGAGGTCCAAATCGCCGCTTTCTTCCAACCAGTAGCGGGCGCTCACCTGGGCCATCCCGGCCAGAGCCCGGCCCAGCAACGTTGCCTCAATGGGTGGCAGCTTGGTGTCCTCGGCAATGACAGCGCCAATGGCATCGGCGTAGTTGGCGTTGAACTTCTCCAGGCGGGCAGCCACCTCGACGTCGTTGACAAGATCGGATTCAAACACCAGCCGGTGGGCTTGATCGTCTTTAGCCATGAACTGGAAGTAGGCCTTCATGGTGGCCTGAACCCGCAGATTGTTATCCGTTGTGGAGCTCAGAGCCGCCAACAGCATGGTGGTCAACCCCTCCAGATGGCTGTCCAGCAGGGCCAAATACAATTCCCGCTTGCTGGGGAAGTGTTGGTAGAGCACGGGCTTGCTGACCTTTGCAGTCTCAGCAATCTCATCCATGGCCGCACCGTGATAGCCGTGAGTGACGAACACTTCAAGGGCGGAGGCGAGCAGCTGGGCGCGGCGTTCGTCACGCGGCATGCGGCTCGGTTGCGTCCGCGGGGCGGGACGTTCCTTCGCTGCTGGATCTACAGTCATGACGGCTGCCTTTCCCTACGGCGCCCGGGCTGGTGCATGGGGCGGTTTGTGTCATTCTACCGGCCGGTAATGAGCCACACGGTACAAGCGGGGCTAGATTAATAGGTATGGTTTCCTTGATCCCGCCCCACACCTCAACCAAGCTCTCATCGCAGCTGGCTTTGCCTCCCCTCGTGGAGCCCGGTCCGCCGCTGGCAGCAGCGGAATTGGAGCGGTATTCGCGCCACGCGCTGATCCCCGAAATTGGCCTAGAGGGCCAGCGCCGCCTGCGTAATGCGCGTGTGTTGGTGATAGGTGCAGGTGGGTTGGGATCCCCGGCGCTGCTGTACTTGGCGGCGGCCGGAGTGGGCACACTGGGCATCGTGGACGATGACAGTGTTGAGTTGAGCAATTTGCAGCGTCAAGTCATCCACGGCGTGTCGGACATTGGCCGCACCAAGCTCGAATCCGCTCGCGATTCCATTCTGGAACTGAATCCCGGCATCAACGTGGTGCTGCATCAGCTCCGGCTCGATTCCTCCAACGCCCTGGACCTTTTCACCGATTATGACGTCATTTTGGACGGCGCCGACAACTTCGCCACCCGCTACCTGGTCAATGACGCCGCAGCGCTCCTCGGCAAGCCCTATGTGTGGGGTTCAATCCTGCGCTTCGACGGGCAAGTCAGCGTCTTTTGGGATAAGTTCGGCCCCAACTACCGAGATCTGTACCCTGAACCGCCGGCACCCGGCACCGTCCCGTCCTGCGCAGAGGGCGGCGTTTTTGGCATGCTGTGCGCCTCGATCGGGGCCATGATGGTCACCGAAGCCGTCAAACTCATCACCGGGATCGGCCAAACCCTCCTGGGGCGGCTCCTCATTTTCGACGCCCTCAGCGCCCGCTGGCGTGAAATCCGGATCTCCAAGGACCCCGCCGCGCCACCCATCACCGAGCTCATCGACTACGAGATTTTCTGTGGGCTTTTCCCTGCCGAGAAGAACGACGGCGACCTCATCTCCGCGACCGAGCTCGCCTCACGCTTGGCCCGACGAGAGCGCGGTGAGGAAAATTTTGTGCTCGTTGACGTGCGCGAGCCAGTGGAATTTGAGATTGCCCGGATCCCCGGATCCGTCCTCATTCCCCTGGCCGGCATCCGTGATGGCTCCGCGCTGGGAGCGCTGCCGCAAGGCGTTCCACTCATCCTGCATTGCAAGGCGGGCACCCGCTCAGCCCAAGCATTGGCGAGCCTGCGCGCGGCCGGTTTTGCCGACGTCGTACATCTTGACGGCGGGATTGACGCCTGGGCTGCTAACGACAAATAGGACGCAACGGAGTACATTGCGGGCTAAGAGCTTCCTCACGCATGGAGGAGCTAAGTACTCAACGAAGAGGCACATCATGAACCGCAGTGACCTGCAAGAAACCCCGCAAATGCCCTTGAATTCTGGGTTTGGTCACGACAGCACGGCGGCTTCGGTGCTGGAGGACATGGACTTATCGGGGTGCTCGGCTATTGTGACAGGCGGCTACTCGGGGCTGGGCTTGGAAACTGTGCGAGCGCTGGTGAGTGCAGGGGTGGAGGTCAGCGTTCCGGCCCGCCGAGCCGATCACGCCCGCGGGGTACTCGCGGATGCGGAACTGGGCAATGTGGCGGTATTTGAGATGGATCTGGGCTCGCAGGACAGTGTGAAAAGGTTCGCCGCACAGTATCTTGACTCGGGCAGGCGGCTGGACATCCTGATCAATAACGCCGCGATCATGGCGTGTCCGGAGACGCGCGTGGGGCCAGGCTGGGAAGCCCAATTTGCCATCAACCACCTAGGTCATTTCACTCTGGTCAACGAGCTGTGGCCGGTCCTTTCCACGGATGGTGCGCGGGTGGTGGCACTGTCATCAACGGGACATAAACGCTCGGGCATTCATTTTGATGACCCTCAGTTCACGAACGGGTACGACAAATGGGAGGCGTATGGGCAGGCAAAAACTGCCAACAGTCTTTTTGCCGTGGAACTGGACGCGCTCGGGGCGCAGAGCGGCGTGCGAGCCTTTGCCGTCAACCCCGGCGGCATCATGACGGGGCTGCAACGTCACCTGACACAGGAGGAAATGGTGGCCGCCGGCTGGATGGATTCCGCGGGTACGTTGCGCGAAGGGTTCAAAAACACGCAGCAGGGTGCCGCCACCTCTGTCTGGGCCGCGACCTCGCCACTCCTGGATGGCCACGGCGGGGTCTACTGCGAAGACTGCGACATTGCCGCACCCACCGATCCTGCCTCGGAGCTGGCCCGGTTTGCCGGTGTGGACGCCCACGCCATTGACCCCGAGAGTGCCCGGCGACTTTGGGAGTTATCGGCAGAACTGACGGGCGTCAACGCCTTCGGCTGAGTTGTGGCTGTGGCTGTGGCTGTGGTTAGTGGCTCAGGGCCGCTTGCTCAGGCGGTTGCTTTTCTCGCCGGGTCGGTCTGGGTGAGCGAGGTGAGGGGGACGCCGTCGTGCTCTACACCGGAGTCCGTTACTTGGGAGTTCACGGCAGAGCCAATCACCTCGGGGGTGAGCTTGAGGCCGTACAGGACATCAAGGGCGGCAAGGTAGCTTTCGGAGTCACCAGCGGCGGCCAATTCCTTGGCCCTGACCGTGGGCACATGCAGCAGCTGCTTGACCATCCGGCGCATGGCAAACTCCACCTCGGCCGTAGCGGCGTTGCAACCATGCTGCTTGCGAACCTTGGCAAGTTCATCATCCAGAACACCCATGGTGTGCCGGCGCAGTGCCACGATGGCGTGATCCAGCGACCTGGCGTTTCTGGCTTGTTCAAAGTTGGTGGTGGCTTCATCGACCATGGCTGCGGCTTGGGCCAATGTTGATTCCTGCTCCGCGGGGGCCGCCTGCCGTACGGTTTCCAGCGTCAACAAATCCACGCCTGGAAGCTCTGCCACATCGGGAGCGAAATCGTGAGTCAGGGCAAGATCGATCACCGTCAACAGCGGGGAATCAGTGTGGCGCAACTGTGCCAAATCAGTGCGTGTGATCTGGTGACCTGAGCCGCTGCAACCTACCAGCAGCGAGGCGCTTGCCAGAGCAGCAGGCAGTGATTGCTCATTGAGGGCCGTGCCGCCGCGCGAGGCCGTGAACGTTTCGGCTCGGCCGGAGGAGGAATAGACCGAAATGTCGGTGCAGCCGCGCTGCATCAGCTGGGCCATGGCTGCCCCGGCATAGGCGCCCGTGCCGAACAAAACCGCAGACTTGCCAGCGAGTGGGCTGGCTGCTGCAAATGGTGAGGTGGGCCCACGGCCGCGAGGGTCCCGCGGCGAGCTTGCGAGCAGGGGGAGCGGCCGGGGAGCGTTGGGGGACACTCCGACAGGAAGTGAAGGGGCGTTTTGCAACTCGGCGGCGAGGTCAAGGGCGACAGAGACGATCGACATGCCGCGGCGGCCCAATGCTGTCTGCGCGCCGACGTCTTTGGCGGTCTTGGCGGCGGATTGGAAGAGTCTGACCAATGATGGTGTGGTGGCACCTTGATCCTGAGCAGATGCCAAGGCGCGGCGCACCTGGCCGGCAATTTCTCGTTCGCCCACCACGGCGGATTCCAAGCCGGTGCTCACCGCAAAAAGGTGGCGGACTACGGCGTCGCCCTGCAGCGTGGCCAGAGCCTGTGAAACTTGGGATTCGGCCAGTCCGGAGTGCCGGCTCAGGGCTTCAATGGCCGTGCTGCGGGCGGATTCGAGATCCTCGCCGCTACTTGCCTGGACATAGAGCTCGTAGCGGTTGCAGGTGGTCAAGGTGACCAGCCCTGCCACAGCGTTGCTGTCGGCGCAGAGTTCAGCACTGGCTGCCGCGGCCCCGGCGCTGAGGCGGGCAACGGTTTCCAGATCAATGGAGGAGTGAGAGGCTACGAGCGAAAAGAGGACCACAATTTCACAATGGTAGTCCCCCAAGCTGGGCGTTTATGCACAGGAACTCTCAGATCGTCACTAAAGATTGTGATGCTACTTACCTGTGAGTGCGGTGCCACACTCTATTACGGTGACAGTTTGTGCACAAACAATGCCCAGATTGGCTCTGTAGGGTGGTGCCATGACTCTGAGCCCCAGCCACCCCCTGATGGATGGCCGCACCGCACATTCCCCATTGATCACCGCCTACAGGGGCGAAAAGCCCAGCCGCAACCCTGTTTGGTTCATGCGCCAGGCAGGACGCTCACTTCCTGAATACCGCGAACTGCGGGTTGGCACCACCATGCTGGAATCGTGCCTCAAGCCGGCCATGGCCGCTGAAATCACGCTCCAGCCCGTGCGCCGCCACGGCGTCGATGCCGCAATCTTCTTTTCCGACATTGTCATTCCGCTCAAGCTGGCTGGCGTGGGCGTAGACATTGTCCCCGGCGTGGGCCCGGTGCTGGATAAGCCCATCCGCTCTGCAGCGGACATTGCTGCATTGCCCGAGCTGACGGATGAATCCCTTGACCCGATCCGTGAGGCCGTTGCGCTGACGGTTGCCGAATTGGGAAACACTCCGCTGATCGGCTTCGCCGGGGCACCCTTCACGGTGGCCGCCTACATGGTGGAAGGCAAGCCGTCCCGCGACCACCTGGGCCCGCGCACCATGATGCACGCGCAGCCCGAACTCTGGGCGGAACTGATGAACTGGGCAGCCGACGCCTCCGGGAAGTTCCTGCGCGCCCAAATCGAAGCTGGCGCCAGCGCGGGCCAGCTCTTCGACTCCTGGGCGGGTTCGCTGGGACTGGCCGATTACACAGCACATGTGGCCCCGGCATCGTCCCGCACCTTTGACCACGTTCGCGATCTTGGCGTTCCGCTGGTCCACTTTGGCACCGGCACCAGTGAACTTCTAGGTGCCATGCACACGGCTGGCGGCGACGTCATGGGTGTGGATTACCGGCTGCCGTTGGACGAGGCGAACAGGCGTCTGGGTGGTACCGTGCCGCTGCAGGGCAACATCGATCCGGCGCTGCTCACCGCTCCGTGGGAGGTCCTGGAAAAACATGTTCGCGAAGTACTGGCGGCTGGCTCCGACGCTCCCTCGCATGTGGTGAACTTGGGGCATGGAGTGCCGCCGGAAACGGATCCGGCCGTCCTGACTCGCCTCGTTGAATTGATCCACTCCATCTAGCACCCGGGCCATCGGCCCACACCAGTAACCCGTTCCAGTCGCAAATAGGGGAGACCATGGAAAACCGCAGACTCGCAGCTAAGGCCCAGAAGCCACAGAGCCATCCGGCTCCCAACCAGGCAGTGGTGGTGGGTGGCGGAATTTCCGGGCTGGTGGCGGCACTGGACCTGCAGTTAGCCGGTTTTCAAGTCAGCATTTACGAGGCTGGTTCCGCGTGGGGTGGCTGCGTTGGCGTTCATGAACTGGCCGGAGTCAAGCTCGATAGCGGTGCGGAATCGTTCGCCACGCGGAACACGGCCGTGGCGGACCTGGCGGCCGAGCTGGGTCTGGGCTCAAAGATTGTGACCCCGGATCCCGCTGGCGCCTGGGTGTGGCTGCCAGAGGGACCGGTGCCGTTGCCACGCACGGGAATCCTTGGCATCCCCTCGGACCTGACCGCCCCCGAGGTCAAGGCCGCATTGGGTGCCGCGGGCGTGCTGCGGGCCGCCCTGGACGCCAAAATGCCTGTCAACATCGGCACCACCGAGGCCGTGAGCAGTGTGGCCGATCTGGTGAGGCACAGGATGGGCAAGCGGGTGCTCGAACGCCTCGTGGCACCGGTTGTTGCTGGCGTGCATTCGGCCGATCCGGAACTGCTGGACGTGGACATGGTGGCTCCGGGCCTGCGTGCAGGCATCCGCGAACACGGATCCCTCGCCGCTGCCGTCGCCGCCCAGCGTGCCGGCGGAACTAAGCCCGGTTCTGCCGTGGGCGGGCTGGAAGGTGGCATGCACACGCTGATCAGCGCACTCGTTGCGGCGCTGGAAAAGGCTGGCGTCGCCATGCATTCCGGGCACCGCATCAAGGCGATTTACCGTGGCGACACCGAGGAGCCGGCGCAGCAGGAAGCCGCGTACGACGGCGCTGGGCCGTTGCGCTGGACCGTTGACTGGGAACACGGTACAGAACGCGGATTCGAGGCCGCCAACCTGTTGGTCGTGGCCACCGATGGTCCCACGGCGGTCAAGCTCCTCAGTCAGGAAGTCCCCAATCTGAGCGCTTTTGCCCCGGCGCCGGGTCCTGACATTCGGCTCGTCACCCTTGCGGTGGATGTGCCCGAACTCGATTCGGCTCCGCGGGGCACGGGCATCTTGGTTGCGCCCGGCGTGGACGGTGTCACGGCTAAGGCCCTCACGCACGCCACTGCGAAATGGGAATGGCTGGCTGATGCCACCGGCCCCGGAACGCACATCCTGCGCCTGTCCTACGGCCGTGCCGGCACAAAACCGGCCGACGCCGTCCGGCTCACCGCCCGCACGCCCAGCGATGAGGACCTGGTGAACACGGCGCTGCGTGACGCCTCAACACTCTTGGGGATTCCCGTCACGGAATCCGATCTCCTAGGGTCGGACATTGTCCGCTGGCAGGGCGCACTACCGTTTGCCGCCGTCGGCCATCAGGGAAAAATTGCCAAGGTTCACGCCCTCGCCAATGACGTCCCTGGGCTGGTCTTGACGGGTGCTTGGATGAGCGGCAACGGCCTTGCCGCGGTGGTCGGTGGGACTCGGCGCCAGGTTCGCGCCGTGGTGGACGCCGCCGGACGCATGTGAGCTTAACCACTTTCTACGCAATGTAGAGAACTCTGATTTAAGCTTTCGGGCCAATGGGTGCAGACTTGAAACCATGAGCCACACTTCTGCACAAACTGTCACTAAAACTCCGGCTGAGACGCCGTTCACTTTATGGACCGTGTTCAAGCGAACCGGGTCCTTCACGGGCGGGGAAGCTGCGGTGAGCGAATTTGTTGCGCTCGTTGCCTCGCTGGCCGCCGAGAGTATCACTCTGCGCGGGGCCTACGATGTCTCCGCGATGCGCAACGACGCCGACATCATGGTGTGGCTCGTCGGTGCCGAAGCCGAGGGCCTGCAGCGGGCTATCCGCAGCATCCGGCGCACCGAGCTGTTCGCGGCCACTGACATCGCCTGGTCGGCCATGGGCGTGCACCGCGAAGCAGAGTTCACCAAGTCCCATGCTCCTGCGTACATGGGCGCCCACGAGCCCAAGGGCTGGGTCTGCGTTTACCCATTTGTGCGCTCCTACGACTGGTACATCCTGCCCACCGAAGAACGCTCACGCATGCTGCGCGAACACGGCATGTTGGGCCGCGAGTACCCGCAGGTTCAGGCCAACACCGTCTCCGCCTTCGCCTTGGGAGACTGGGAATGGCTGCTGGGTCTGGAAGCCGACAACCTGGTTGACCTGGTCGACATGATGCGCAGCCTGCGCTACTCCGATGCCCGCCTGCATGTGCGCGAAGAAGTGCCGTTCTACACCGGCCGCCGCGTGAACAGCGCCGAAATTGCCGAGGTTCTCCGATGAGCAACCGCAAGGTAGCCCCCGCCGAATACGACGCCATTTTGCTGGCCTCCTTTGGCGGTCCCGAGGGCCAAGATGATGTCATCCCGTTCCTGCGCAACGTCACGCGCGGCCGAGGCATCCCCGACGAGCGCCTCGAAGAGGTCAGCCACCACTACCGCAAAAACGGCGGCATCAGCCCCATCAACGCACAGAACCGTGCGCTGAAGGCGGCTCTGGAAGCCGAGCTGGCAGCCCGCAACATCGCCTTGCCCGTGCTGTGGGGCAACCGCAACTGGGATCCCTACATCCCCGCCGTTTTGCAGGATGCGTACGACGCCGGTCACCGCCGACTCTTGATGGTCACCACCAGCGCCTACTCCTCATACTCCGGCTGCCGCCAGTACCGTGAAGATATCGGCATGGCCCTGACCGAGACCGGTCTGGATGGCAAGTTGGCCGTGGACAAGGTACGCCAGTACTTTGACCACCCCGGTTTTGTTGAGCCCTTCATTGAAGGAACCGCAGCGTCCTTGACGAAGGTGCGCGCCGAGTTGGCCGCAGCCGGCACTCCGGAGGCGCCGGTGCACGTCATGTTTGCCACGCACTCGATTCCCACCAGGGATGCGGAAGCCTCGGGTAACTCCGAGCTGGAACTCCGCGAATTCGCCGAGAACTCTGCCTACGTGGCGCAGCACCTCGCGGCAGCTGAAGCCATCATGGCTGCGGTTGACCCCGCTCAGGAATGGTCACTGGTTTACCAGTCCCGTTCGGGTGCTCCGCATGTGCCGTGGTTGGAACCGGACATCAACGATGCTCTGACCGAGAAGGCCGCGGCTGGCACCAAGGGCGTTGTTGTTGTCCCCTTGGGCTTTGTCAGCGACCACATGGAGGTCCGCTGGGATCTCGATACCGAAGCCGCAGAAACGTGCGCCGAGTTGGGCCTGACCTTTGACCGCTCACCCACCCCCGGCACGCACCAGAAGTTTGTCAGTGGCCTCGTGGACCTGATCTGTGAACGCACTATTGAGAACCACATTGAAGAACGCCCGGCCATGACAAAGTTGGGGCCGTGGTTCGACGTCTGCAACCCGGGCTGCTGCGCCAACTTCCGTGGTGCGAAGCCTGCTATCTCAGAAGTGGGCAGCACCATAGGGCTGGTATCCGCGCCAGCTGGCTCCTGATAGCCATGGCTGAAACAATGGCCAGTGTGAAAATTGGAACCCGCGGAAGCAAATTGGCTCTGAGTCAGACTCAGCAAGTCACCGGTCAGCTCAGTGCCATCGGCGGGTTTGTTGCCGAGATCATCCCTGTTAAGACCGACGGAGACGTCCTTACCGGCCCGTTGTCGCAAATGGGTGGCACCGGTGTCTTCGCCGCCGCTCTGCGAGACACGCTCCTTAACGGTGGGGTCGACGTGGCCGTGCACTCGCTTAAGGATTTGCCCACGGCGGCAGTGCCGGGACTGACGCTCGGTGCCATTCCTGTGCGTGCCGACGCCCGGGACGCCCTTTGCTCTCGCGATGGACTCAAGCTTGCCGAGCTGCCTGTTGGTGCAACGGTTGGCACGGGTTCCCCGCGCCGAGCCGCTCAGCTTCTGGCGGCCCGTCCGGATCTGGTCATCGTGGACATCCGCGGCAACGTGGATACCCGCCTGGCCCGGGTCCCCGGCTTGCCCGGCAACCCCGACGTCGAATGGGTAGATGGCAAGGTGGGTGACTTGGACGCTGTGGTGCTTGCAGCTTCGGGTCTGGGGCGGATCGGCCGGCTCGACACCGTCACCGAATTCCTCGAATCCGACGTCATGTTGCCGGCTCCCGGACAAGGCGCGCTCGCGCTGGAATGCCGCACCGCCGACGCCGATCTGACGGGTGTCTTGGGACAGTCGCTCAACGCGGTGGACGATCATGACACGCGTCTGGCCGTTACCGCCGAACGCGCTCTCCTGGCCCGCCTTGAAGCTGGCTGCAGCGCACCCGTTGGAGCCCTTGCTCACCGCAAGGGCTCCATGCTCTACCTCGAAACTGTGGTTTGCTCCCTCGACGGCACCCGCTCAATGCGCTTGAAGAAGGCCACCGACGGTCTCACCACCGTCGGTGCCACCATTCTCGGCATTGAACTGGCCGAAGAACTGCTCGCCGGCGGCGCTGGCGACTTAGCGGATTTGGCCGGCTCCGCGAAATGACCGAAAGCGGCGGCGGCAGGAGCAGCGAGGCCGGAATTTTCTCGGCGACTATCCGGCCCACGGCCGCGGACGGCCTTAGCGCCTCCTTTACGTCGCCTACGAAAACACCGGCTACGCCGGCTGTCGGGTTGCTTTCAGGCCTGCGCGTGGCCGTGACCCGCAGTGCTGACCGCGCCGGGGCCATGGCCGATGCGCTTGCCGCGGCTGGCGCTGAGCCGGTTTTAGTTCCCGTCATCGATTTTGAGGTGGGCGAGCAAAAGGTACTCGGCAAATCGCTCCAGCGGCTGGCCGCAGGGGAGTACCGCTGGCTGGTCATCAGCTCCATCACCACGGTGCGGGCGCTGAAGCAATGGTGCGAGGCGGCTGGAACGTCACTGGAGGCTTTGATTCCGGCGGCAACCTCCGTCGCAACCATCGGACCTACCTCCGTTGCCGTTTTGGCGGCAGAGGGCATTCATGCGGAGCTGGCACCTGTTGATCAGCAATCGGCCGCGGGCCTTGTTGCGCTGTGGCCCGACTTTGATTCGTCCGACGGCGGATCCCCTCGAGTCCTCTTGCCGCAATCCAACCTCGCCGAACCCACCCTGGTGGAAGGCATTGCTGCTCGGGGATGGACGCCGGAAGTCGTCACGGCATACCGGACCGTCGACTACCCAGCCGATCCGGCTAGTCGGCTGACGGCGACGCTGGCGGGCCGCTCCCCGGAGCGGGGCAGACTCGATTCCCTTCCGTCGCGGGAGCCAATGGCTTCGGAGCGGGGATGGATTTCAGAGGTCGCCCAGCGACCGAAGAAATCTTACTGCCCGCGAGGAGCCATTGGCTCCCGCGCCTACCCGTTGCTCACTCCGGCAGAAGCGGCGGGGGAGATTGCCGCAGGGGCGATCAACGCCGTCGTACTTGCCTCAGGAAGTGCTGCGCGCAGAGTGGCCGCCACCATGGCGCCACTGCCGGCGAACTGCCTGGTCATCGCGATCGGCCAGCCCACTCGGGCCGAGGCCCAGCGCTTGGGCATGGTGGTTGCCGCGACCGCAGAGCACCCCACGCCTGAGGGCATCCTGGCCGCACTGGCCCTAGCCCACACTAATTTTCTAACCCAGTAAGTTACGGAGTCATCATGAGTTTCCCCCAGCAACGCCCCCGCCGCATGCGCACCACCCCCGCCATGCGACGGCTGGTCAGCGAATACTCCGTGGCGCCGGCGGATCTGATCCTGCCGGTGTTCATCCGCGAGGACCTCACCGAACCTAAACCCATCAGCTCAATGCCGGGGGTAGTGCAGCATACGACGGCGTCGCTCGTTGCGGCCGCGCGTGAGGCCGTGACGCTGGGGCTTGGCGGCATCATGCTGTTCGGCATTCCGGCCGAACGCGATGCCACGGGAACGGCCGGCACCGATCCCTTCGGTGTGCTGAACAAGGCCATCAGGGATGTACGCGCCGCCGTGGGCGATGACCTCGTGATCATGAGCGATCTCTGCCTAGACGAATTTACAGATCACGGACACTGCGGCGTGCTGGACGCTGCCGGACAGGTGGACAACGATGCCACCTTGGAGATTTACGCCCAGATGGCTGTTGCTCAGGCCGCGGCTGGAGCACACGTGGTGGCGCCGTCGGGCATGATGGACGGTCAGGTTGCTGTTATTCGCGAAGCGCTGGATGCAGCGGCTTTCACCAACGTGTCAGTGCTGGCCTACGCCGCCAAGTACGCCTCAGCGTTCTACGGCCCGTTCCGCGAAGCCGTTGATTCCCAGCTTGACGGTGACCGCCGCACCTACCAAATGGATCCAGGTAACCGCACCGAAGCCCTCCACGAAGTAGAGCTGGATCTGGCCGAGGGTGCCGATATCATCATGGTCAAGCCGGCCATGAGTTACCTGGACATTCTGGCCGACGTGGCAGCGATGAGCCCCGTGCCCGTGGCTGCTTACCAAATCTCCGGCGAGTACGCCATGATCGAGGCAGCGGCAGCAAACGGCTGGATCAACCGCCGGGGCGCCATCGAGGAATCGGTGCTGAGTATCAAGCGGGCCGGTGCCACCATGATCCTCACCTACTGGGCGGCCGAACTGGCCGGCTGGCTGCGCGAAAACTAACTCTTCCCTCCTTTCCAGACCCCCTGAGCCAAGGATTTTTCATGACCTCCTCGCAGGAACTTTTTGACCGCGCCAAGACCCTCATGCCCGGTGGGGTGAACTCGCCCGTGCGTGCATTTGGCTCCGTGGGCGGTACGCCGCGCTTCATGGTCAATGCCAAGGGCGCCTACCTCACCGACGCAGACGGCCGCGAATACGTGGATCTGGTGTGCTCTTGGGGTCCGGCACTGTTGGGCCACTCGCACCCGGATGTGCTGGCAGCAGTTCATGCCGCTGTGGACCACGGACTGAGCTTCGGCGCCTCCACCCCGGCCGAAAGCGAACTGGCCGCCTTGGTCCAGGGGCGAGTCTCCGGCGTCGAGCGTCTGCGCATGGTGTCCACTGGCACTGAGGCAACCATGACGGCCGTGCGCCTGGCCCGCGGCTTCACCGGCCGGGACCTGATCATCAAGTTTGCCGGTTGCTACCACGGCCACCTTGACTCGTTGCTGGCTGCAGCAGGGTCGGGGCTGGCCACCTTGGCGCTGCCCGGTTCAGCCGGTGTCACTGCTGCTACAGCTGCCGAAACATTGGTGCTGCCGTACAACGATCTGGACGCCGTCGAGGCTGCTTTTGCCGCGCATGGTGACCGGATTGCTGCCGTCATCACGGAAGCTGCTCCGGCCAACATGGGGGTTGTGACACCGGGGGAGGGCTTCAACGCCGGCCTTTCGCGCATCACCACTGCTCATGGTGCGCTGTTGATCCTGGATGAGGTTCTCACCGGATTCCGTGTTGGTGCGGCAGGCTATTGGGGCTTAACCGGCGGCTCTGCTGATTCCGCCGAGCGCTGGACCCCGGATCTGTTCACCTTCGGCAAGGTCATTGGCGGCGGGTTGCCCACTGCAGCACTGGGTGGCCGCGCTGAGATCATGGACTATCTGGCTCCGCTGGGCCCGGTTTACCAGGCAGGCACGTTGTCCGGAAACCCTGTGGCCATGGCTGCCGGTGTGGCCACGCTGACCGCTGCCACTTCTGCCGTCTACGCCACCGTGGATGCCCGCTCCCTGGAACTCTCAGCAGCACTGTCCTCGGCATTGTCCGCCGAAGGTGTTGACCACTCGATCCAGCGTGCCGGCAGCCTGTTCTCGGTAGCGTTCGGCACCTCGGCATCCGGCGTTCACAACTACGACGACGCGCAGGCTCAGGATGTGTTCCGCTACGCGCCGTTCTTCCACTCCATGCTCGACTCAGGTGTGTACCTGCCGCCGAGCGTCTTCGAGGCTTGGTTCCTGTCCGCCGCACACGATGACGCTGCCATGAATCGCATCTTCGCGGCGCTGCCGGCCGCGGCGAAGGCAGCTGCAGCCGCTACCGCCTAGTTTTTGTGCAGAAATGCCGCCGCTCCCGCCTATTGCCGCCAGTAGACCCTGCGGCAATATGCGGGAGCGGCGGCATTTTTCATTTCTGTGGGGCGTCTAGACTGACCGGATGAACACCAATGCGCAGGTTTCAGCCGTCCATCTCGACACCTCTCATCGCTTCAGCAAAGAATCCGTGGAGGAGATTGAGCTCGAGGCGGGGCTGGGTGTGGCCGGCGATGCCCACCGCGGCGTCACTGTCCAGCACCTCTCACGCGTCAGGGCAGATCCCACCGCTCCGAATCTGCGCCAAGTGCACTTGATCCAGCAGGAACTCTTCGAATGGTTGGAACCCAGAGGGTTCAGTGTTGCTCCCGGGGAACTAGGGGAGAACATCACCACCCGAGGCGTTGACCTGTTGAAACTTCCGCGCGGTACCCTGCTGCACCTTGGTGAGCACGCGGTGGTCGAGCTGACAGGCTTACGTAATCCCTGCTCTCAGATCGAAGACTTCCGCCCTGGCTTGCTCAAAGAACTCGTTGGCCACGACGATGGCGGCACTGTGGTTCGCCGGGCCGGCGTCATGGGAGTGGTCCGCACCGGCGGCGCCATCCGCCCAGATGAGCCGATCGTCGTCGTACTTCCGGAGGGACCGCACGAGGCGTTGGAGCGCGTTTAGCCTTAAATGCCGCCGCTCCTGCGTATTGCCGCCATTAGAACGGCGGCAATACGCAGGAGCGGCGGCATTTTCGCCCTTGGGTGTTACAAGACGTCCGAGAGGAAGCCCTTCAAACGGTCCGTCTTCGGCTCGGTGAACAGCTGATCCGGCGAACCGGTCTCAACCACCACGCCGCCATCCATGAAGGTGACGGTGTCGGAGACGTTGCGCGAGAAGCCCATCTCGTGGGTCACCACAACCATGGTCATGCCGCCCTTGGACAGATCGGTCATGAGCGCCAGAACGCCCTTGACCAGCTCCGGGTCCAGTGCGGAGGTAGCCTCATCGAAGAACATGACCTCGGGCTCCATGGCCAACGCGCGGGCAATCGCCACACGCTGCTGCTGGCCTCCGGAGAGGTTCCCGGGGCGGGCATCAGCCTTGTGCTTCAGGCCCACCAGATCAAGTTGTTCCATGGCCTTGGCATGTGCCTGATCCTTGGGCATCTTGCGAATCTTGCTCAGCGCCAGAGAAACGTTCGCCACCACAGTCTTGTGCGGGAACAAGTTGAACTGCTGGAACACCATGCCAATACGACGGCGGAGCTCGTCCGGGTTGTCCTGCAGGACGGATTTGCCGTCGAGGAGAATGTCACCCTGATCGGGTTCAATCAACCGGTTCATGACGCGCAACAGCGTTGACTTGCCTGAACCTGAGGGACCAATGACCGAGGCCGTAGTGCCCTGCGGTACGTGCAGGTCAATGCCACGCAGTACCTTGTTGGTGCCGAAGGCAAGGTGGATATTTGTAGCTTCCAGAGAACCTGAATTAAAGTCGCTCATATTTAGGCGCCCTTTCCAACAACAGCAGCAGCCTCGTCGGGTTCAATTTTGACCGGCTTGCCATCACGCATGCGCTTGTCCATAAAGTTCACCAGATGAGTGAGCGGGATGGTCAAGCACAGGTAAAACAGTCCCGCAGCCACCAGAGGCGACAGGTTACCGGTATTGGCAGCCTGGTCCTGGCCGATCTGAAAGATTTCCCGCTGGCTGGCCAGTAGACCAAGTGTAAAGATCAGGGACGATTCCTTGATCAGGCCGATCAGCTGGTTCACCAGGGCCGGCAGTACGCGCCGGATGCCTTGCGGGATGACGACGAGGATCATGGATGAGTTGTAGCTGAATCCCAATGCCCTGGAAGCCTCGAGCTGACCTTTTTCTACGCTTTGAATGCCTGACCGGAAGATCTCGCCAATGTAAGCCGCAGCCATCAGAGTCAGTGCTGCGATGCCCAACGGGTAGGGATTGGTGCTGCCGGTCAGGATTCGCACGATGGGGCCAAAACCGAGGCCGATGAGCAGGATGACCAGGATGGCGGGCAGGCCACGGAAAACATCCGTGTAGACGCGGGCGATCCAGCGGGGAATCGGGTTCCTGGAGATGCCCATGACGGCCAAGATCATGCCGAGGATACAGCCGAGAACTCCGGAGCAAATGGCAAGAATTAGAGTATTCGCCAATCCGACCGCAAACATCTCGGGGATTACTTGCCCCATTGCCTCCCAGTCGAGAAACGTCTTGGCCAGCTGATCGAGAACTTCCATCAACTATCCTTTCGGAACCGTTACAGCCTTGGACCCGGGGGTCCAGTCTGTGGGCATTTCGCGGGTGGGGTACCACTCTTTGGTCAGCTTGGACCAGGTGCCATCGGCAATAACTGAATCCAGAGCTGAGTTCAGCGCATCGGTCAAGGGCTTGTTTGAGGAGTTTACGGCGTAGGCCGTGAAGTTCTGGGTGTTGACAACGCTCTCAACGATCGTGGCGCCGTCTCCGGGCTTGACCTGGCCTTCGGCCTGCTGTGAAGGAGCAACCCAAGCGTCAATCTGGCCGTTCTTCAGGTTTGCGTAGGCAATGTTGTAGTCCTTGAAGCGGACCGGCTCCAGCTTCAGGGTGTTGGTGACGTAGTCATCCTGGACGGTGCCTTGAACCACGCCAATGCGGGTCTTAGCGGTCAGGTCCTTGAAGCCCTTGATGGGAGTCTTGTCCATGGCAACAACGGCCATGTAGCCAAAGTCGTAACCGTTGGTGAAGCCAACGTTCTTTCGGCGGGCGTCCGTGGTGGAGATCGAGGAGGATCCGACGTCGAACTGCTTGTTCTCAACCTGGCCCAACAGTGAAGCGAAGGATGTTGACTTGAACTCGACCTTCAAGCCCAATTTTTCACCCATTGCGCGCAGCAGCTCATTATCGTAACCGGTGAACTTGCCGTCCTTGATGAAAATGTTCGGCGGGGCATCGGAGAGGGTGCCAACCGTGATGGTGCCGGGGGTGATGAGACCCAGGGCAGCAGCATCAATCTTATCCAACGGAGTGACATCCGCGGTGGTGTACTTGTCCAGTGAGACCTGGTCGCTACCGGCGAGGGCGTCTGTGGGGCCAGCGCTGCTGCTTGCATCCGTGCCGCCGCCGCATGCTGCGAGGGAGAAGGCCAGAGCAAGGGCGACCGGAACGGTCGTGATCCACTTCAGGGCAGATTTCTTCATCAAACATTCACTTTCATTGCAGGTGCCCAGCTCGAAGGACTGATCGGGCAGGGATAAGCGTGGCGTGGGAGTCGGGGCAGATACTCACAGGAGCTTCTTAGCAGAACTCAACCAACGAAACTAAATTATGTCACCCCACCTGAAATTATGGCAGATGCGAACTTATGCGAAGCAAAAAGTGCGTTCAAAGAAAGAATCGGCGAGTATCGGGGCTTTCACCACGGCAGCGATCACGCTCTAGCTAGCGCAGGCGCACGACTGACGTGCAGGAAGTTCCCCAGCCCGAAGATTTTCTTTGTGATTTAGCTCATAAATGGTGACTTTTGGTGTCTAAAGTCAGGGCAGGACGGGCCAATCGCCCTCTATGACCGCAGCAGGGTCCTTGACACGGCGCAAATATGCCTGGAAATCGGCGGCCTGGTCCCGAGCCCACCCCACCTGGGCGTTGTGCAGATCCATCACATCAATACGCAGCGCGCTGTACTTGGCCGCCAGCGCATCGGCCAGCCGCAGCGTGGCTTCGGCGTCAGCAGCCGAGGTGTGGGCGTCCTTGAGATTGATCCCGTATTCCTCACACAGGGCCACCAATGTGCGGCTGCCCTTGCGGAACCGGTCCACGTTCTTATTGCAGATGAAGGGGTCAATGACCGGGGCCGCGATAATTTGGTTCAGGCTGTGGCGGCGGGCTTCATGGGCCAGGACGGTGAAGTCGTAACTGGCATTGAAGGCGATCACGGGAATGTTGTTGGCAAAGAGAGTAGCAAGAACTGCGCCCACCTCGGCCGTGACCATATCTGAGGGGCGGCCATTCTCGCGGGCATGCTCGGTGCTGATGCCGTGAATGGCAGCGGCCTCCTCCGGAATTTCTATGCCGGGATCCGCCAACCATTCGTGCGTATCCACCACGGTGCCTCCCTCATCCACCACAACGATCGAGGCCGTGACGATCCGGGCCGTGCGGGGATCCTTGCCAGTGGTTTCCAAGTCAAAGGCGGCACGGGGGTGCATATTCCAGCTAGTCATGTCACTTACGGTACCTGTTGGGATCCACATTTGAGGCCGCCGAGGCCTGTGCCACTGCTGCGCTGTGGCACAAACTACGCTGGAGCCATGCAAGAAGAGTATGTCGAGGCAGTTCTGGCGGTGGCCGAGTTGATCCCCGAGTCCAAGGTTTTGTCGTATGGGGACATTGCTGCCCTGTTGGACAGTGGCGGGCCGCGTCAGGTGGGTGCCGTCATGTCCGCCCATGGAAACGCCGTGGCGTGGTGGCGGGTGATCCGTGCCAGTGGGGATGCTCCACAAGGCCACGAGTGGCAGGCGCTGGAGCATTATCGACAAGAGTCGACGGCGTTGCGTGGCGATACCGCGGCCGCGCCAGTGCCGGGCAAGAACCCGCCGTGGCGCGTGGACATGAAAAGTGCCCGCTGGAATCCGCAGGAGGCCGAGTTTAAGCTCATTGACGCCGTTGCGGGCACCTTACATGCCGCCTCTGATTCAGACCCGGACGACACTGTTGGCTCCGTAGGCTCTGGTGACTCCGAAGACACTGTTGACTCGGGTGTCAGAATGTCAGAGCCTCGTGATGAACTGAGACTATGAGCACGCAAGCAGAGCAGGCACAGAAAGCAGAGCAAGCCGAGCAAGCAGAGCAGGCAAAGCAGCCCGAGCAGGCAGTGCGTCAGCTGCCAGCTGACGCACAGCCTGACAACACACAGCCAGACAACGCAAAGAAGGCGCAGAGTACGCCAGCGAACAAGTCCTTCCAGCCCCTGCCCCGGCTGGTGTTGGTCCAGCCCTCGCAAAGCGTCAAGACTGAGCTGGTGCTCAGTGCCGATCAGCAGGCCGTGGTGGATCTGACGCCCGGCACCGGGCCCGTTCTGCTGTGGGGTGCCCCGGGCACCGGCAAATCCACCGTGCTGATCGAGGCGGCTGTCGAACGGATGGAGCACCACGGCGTTGATCCAGGCGGCGCCCTCCTGCTGGCCCCTTCCCGGCTGGCTGCCGCCAAGCTTCGTGACGGCTTCAGCGCTCGGCTCACGAGAAGCATCAGCACCTCCCCGGCCAGGACCTGGTCCTCCTATGCCTTTGACCTGTTGCGACGGGCCACCGTGGCGGGCCGGATGCCGCACCTAGACGGCCCACCACGGCTCATGAGCGGTCCCGAACAGGACTTGATTATCAAGGACCTGCTGGCCGGTCACAAGATGGGCTTGGGCACGGACCCGCAGTGGCCCGACGAGTTGTCCGAGGCCTTGGAAACCCGCGGCTTCCGTCAGGAAATCCGTCAACTCTTTGACCGCGTCATTGAATACGGACTCCTCCCCGAGGAATTGGCCCAGCTGGGTATTGCCAACCGCCGCCCCGATTGGGTGGCCGCAGCATCGCTGTACTCCGAATACCGGGATGTGGTGGATTGGGGCAAGTCAGGCTCCTTTGACCCGGCAGGGATCATCACTGCAGCCACCACGCTCCTGCAACTCGACGCGGAATTCCTGGCCGCCGAACGCAGCCGGCTGGAACTGATTGTGGTTGACGATATTCAAGAAGCCAACAGATCTGTCCATGAACTGCTGCAGTTGGTGGGCCGGGGTAAGGACATTCTGGTGGCTGCCGCCCCGGACGTCGTAGTTCAAGGTTTCCGTGGCGCCCGCCCAGACATGGTGGCGTCCTTGGCTCAGTCGCTGGGTACTGAGGAATTTCCCTTGCAACAGTTTGTGCTCTCCACCTCGCACCGGATGAGTCCCGCCGTTGCGGGGGCGTGGTCGGGGGTGGCCGAGAGGATTTTCCAGATCCGTGGCGGGCAGAAGGCTCGCGAACTTGTGTGGCCGGAACCGGCTAGCCAAGGTGGGGTGGAAGCAGCAGCCGGGGACCCGGCGTCGTACGTCAGGGCCCATGTGGTGGCCTCAGAGGTCCATGAATTGCGCTTGGTGGCGGAGCGGATCCTGCACCTGCAGCACATTGAGAAGCACAGCCTGGATCAGATCGCCGTGATTGTCCGGACGGGTTCGGCACTGGCTGCACTGCAAAGGTATTTGAGCGGGCTAGGCATCGCCGTGAAGGTGCCTGTGGCGGAGAACCCTGTCCGCGACGAGCCCGCCGTCCGTCCCTTGTTGGAGGCCTTCGGGGTGGCTCTTGATCCTGGGAAGCTCGACGCCGAGGCTTGCGTGGCGCTGTTAACGTCCCGTTTGGGCCGGTCAACGGCACTGCAATTGCGCCGCCTGCGTCAGGCGCTGCGGCAACAGGAACTGCAGGGCGGGGGAGGCCGGGCCAGCGACGAACTGCTCGTTGAGGCGTTATTGAACCCGGAAAAGTTGGCACCGTTGGGCTGGGAGGCAGGCAATGCCACGCGTATTGCTGCAATGTTGGCTGCCGGGAATGACGCGGTAGCCCAGCCCGGCGCCAATGCGGAGACGGTCCTGTGGGCGTTGTGGGAGGCCTGCGACAGCTCCGGAACGTGGGAAACCCAAGCGTTGCGGGGCGGGCCCACGGGTATCCGCGCCGACAGGGACTTGGACGCCGTCATGGCGTTGTTCCAGACGGCCGAACGGTATGTGGATCAGCTGCCCGGATCGAGCCCGCAGCAGTTCCTTGATTATTTGCTGAGCCAGGAACTACCCATGGACACCTTGGCGGCGCGTGCTCAGCGGACCGACGCCGTGGAGATCCTCACCCCGGCTAGTGCTGCCGGGCGGCAATGGCAGGTGGTTATTGTCTCGGGCTTGCAGGAAGGGGTATGGCCCAATACCAGGCTGCGCGGGGAGCTGCTGGGCAGCCAGTTGCTGGTGGATGTACTGGAAAATGGAGCCGAGACGGCCCGGCAGATAGAGCCGGCCGCGCGCATTCGAGATATTCGATATGACGAGTTGCGCAGTTTTTCTGCAGCCATTTCACGGGCCGGGCAAAAGCTAATCCTGACGGCTGCAGCCGGTCACGATCTGCAGCCTTCGCAGTTCATTGACCTCGCCGCCCCGTACAAACCTGTCACTGATTCAGGTGGCGAGTCGCAGTATCCGGTGCGTCCGGTGGAGCAGGTCCCACGGCCCATGACATTGCGCTCACTGGTCTCTGAGCTGCGTCAGGAATCGGAGATGTATGCCGATCCGGAAGCCGCCAGAATGCTGGCCGTGCTTGCCCACGAAAACGTTCCCGGGGCCCATCCCGGGCAATGGTGGGGTTTGTTGCCGCTCAGTAGCGATGCGCCCATTGTGCCTGCCGGTGAACCCGTCAACGTCTCGCCGTCCAAGGTGGAAGAAGTGCTCAAATCACCGTTGAACTGGTTCATCCGGGCCGCCGGTGGGGAAGCGACCACCGATTTCGCCAGGAGCTTGGGAACACTCATTCACGCCATCGCCCAAGACATCCCGAATGGGGCAGGGCATGAGTACGTTGCTGAACTGGACAAGCGCTGGCCCACCCTGGGGCTGCCCGATTCTTGGGAAACCCAGGTGGACTACAAGCGCGCCCAAGAGATGCTGGGGAAGTTGGCGCAGTACGTGGTGGAGGCGCGCCAGCAGGGCCGCACGCTGATCGGTGTGGAAGAGGACTTCAGTGTTGAACTAGGAGAGATCCCTGCCACGGTAGCCGCACCCGCAGACAGCGAAGCTGCAACAGTTCTCGGGGATGAGCACGCAGGCACGCCCGGGCACGTGGTGCGGTTGCGCGGACAGGTAGACCGGCTCGAGGCCGACGCCAACGGCAACCTGGTGGTGGTCGATATAAAAACGGGCCGCACCAAACCCACCAAGGATCAAGTTCTGGTCCATCCGCAGTTGGGTGCTTATCAAGTGGCCGTGACAGCCGGTGGCTTTGCCGAGCTGGCAGAAGCTGCTGGCTTCTCCGGATCCGTCTCCGGGGGAGCAGCTCTGTTGCCGCTCGGTGATGGCACCAAAGGTGTCAAGACTCAAGATCAGCCGGCCATGGTGCCCGGCAGCGAGAACGATCCCACATCCAAGGTCATGGAAGCTGCGCTCCTGATGGCCCAAGCAGCATTTCCTGCCCGCCACGGCACCGACTGGTCCGAACGTAGCGGATGCCCCCTGCCAACTATTTGTCCGCTGTGCCCGGAAGGGAAACAAATCACCGAATGACACTTTTACAGCCCGTGAGCCCTTATGAATTGGCCGAACTGCTGGGCCAGTTCCCGCCTACGCCGGAACAAGCAGCCATCATTTGTTCACCCTTGGAACCGCTGCTCGTCATTGCCGGAGCAGGCTCGGGAAAGACTACCACCATGGCGGACCGCGTGGTGTGGCTAGTGGCCAACGGCTTGGTGCTGCCGGAAGAGATTCTCGGCGTCACGTTCACGCGCAAGGCAGCAGGAGAGCTGGCCTCCCGTATCCGCGGACAGCTGGCCAAGTTGGGGACGTTGGCCCGCTCCGGGGAGGTGGAGTTGGCGCCGGCCGCAGCAGCTAAGGATGCGCTGGAAGCCAAGGTTTCCACCTACCATTCCTACGCCAGCGGCATTGTCACCGACTATGGACTGCGCCTGGGGATCGAGCGTGATGCCGTGGTTCTGGGAGCGGCTGAGGCCTGGCAATTGGCCAGTGAGGTGGTGGAAGCCCACAATGGCGCTCATGAGCATTTCACGGCGGCCAAATCGACCTTGATCCAGTCCGTCATGGATCTGGCCGGGGAATGCGCTGAGCACCTGCAAGAGCCCGAGCAGGTTCAAGAGACCATTGCGTCGTATCTGGCCCGTTTCGACACCCTGCCGTACATCGCCGAGACCGCCAAGCCGCGCACCGCCGTGGTCAACAAGCAGCTGGACGTCTTGCGGACCCGCGGCTCTGTAGTGGAGCTGGTACAAAAATATGCCGAGGCCAAGCGGCGGCGCAACGTCTTGGACTACGGCGATTTGGTGGCATTGGCGGCCAAGATCGCCCAAGAAGTCCCGCACGCTGGCGAGGTCGAGCGCCAGCGGTACAAGGTGGTATTGCTGGACGAATTCCAAGACACCTCGCACGCTCAGCTGCAGCTCTTCGCTGAACTTTTCGGATCCGGCCACCCCGTCACGGCTGTGGGCGATCCCCACCAGTCCATTTATGGTTTCCGCGGGGCGTCCGCCGGGCAGCTGTTCCGCTTCCCTGAGATTTTCCTCAAGTCCGACGGCGGGTACGCACCAACTGCCGAACTCACCATCGCGTGGCGGAACTCAGCTCACATTCTTGACACCGCCAATGTCATGTCAGCAGAGCTTGCCCAAGCGCAAACGCGTAAGGCCAACGCCAAACTTGCGGCCGGTCTGACCGAGGCGGAACGGGCCGCCGCCGGCCCCCGGGTAGTGGTCTCACCCCTGCGCGAGAAACCTCAGGCTCCCGATGGGGAAGTGGTGTTGGCCCGTTTTGAGACGGAAATTGCGGAGGCTGAAGCCATCGCCGATGAGATCCTGGCCCGGAAGGGGGATTTCACGCACCGTAGTGGCACCCAAGGTGCCATGACAGTGGCAGTGCTGTGCCGCCGTCGTGCGCAATTTTCGGGGCTACAGAGCGTCTTTGAGGCTCGCGGCATCCCTTACGAAACCGTGGGACTGAGTGGGTTGTTGAGTACCCCGGAGATTGTGGACCTCGTCGCCACCTTGCGGGTGGTTGCCGATCCCGGGCGTTCTGATGCTTTGATGCGGCTGCTGACAGGTGCACGGTGGCGGATTGGGCCACTGGACCTCATGGCATTTTCGGATTGGGCACGGCATCTGGCCCGCCGTCGAGAGTGGGCTGCTAAAAACAGGGTGGGCTTCAACGCAGCAGCCTTGCGCGGTGAGCTGGAGTTAGCTGCCAGCCACGCCGCCCCTGATGACAGTGGGCACGACGGAGACAGTGCGCAGGAAATTGTGGTGACGGCAGATCTCGTTGATGCCTCATCCCTGATCGAAGCCCTGGACTATCTCAGTGCAGACTATTGGCCGGAGCAGCTACGCCCACTGTCAGAGACGGCGCGGGTCAGGTTGCTGACGCTGCGGGATGAGCTGCGCATGCTGCGCACCTTTGTGGGCGAAGACCTGAGTAATCTGCTCGGTGTGGTGGAACGGACCATGCTGCTGGACATTGAACTGGCAGCCAAACCCGGCGCCAGCATCCACCATGCCCGGCGCAACCTCGATGCCTTTGCCGATGCTGCCGCAACCTTCATGCAGGCGGCACAGCGGGTTGATTTGGATGCTTTTCTCGGGTGGCTCGAAACGGCAGAATCCGAAGAAGGCGGTCTGGAAATGACGCCGTTGGAGAGTAATCCGGATGCGGTGGCGCTGCTAACCGTCCATGCCTCCAAGGGTCTGGAATGGGACGTGGTGTTTGTTCCCGGAATGAATATGGGGGCATTTCCCAGCACACGGGCCGATCGTTGGAGCACGGGAGCGAAATCCCTGCCCTGGCCCCTGCGTGGTGACCGCGAGGATCTGCCGGAATGGGACTTGAACGTTCCGGACCTGAAGACCCTGATGGACAATGAGAAGCTGTTTGCCGCCGATGTCAGCCTGCATGGCGAGGAGGAAGAGCGGCGGCTGGCCTATGTCGCCTTCACCCGTGCCCGCGATTACCTCATGTGCTCCAGCACGGTGTGGGGCAGCGGTAAGAAACCGTTGCAACCGTCCCCTTTCATCTCTGAGCTGCTGATTCTGGCCGAAGGGGCGCGGCAGAGTGCCCGGATCTCGCTATGGTCCCCGGACCCGGAAGAGGATGCCCAGAACCCCACCAGCGCAGGTGCCGAAAGCGCGCAGTGGCCCTATGACCCACTCAACGGACCTGAAATTCAAGGCCGTCTTGGGGCCGTGAAGCGCACGGGCCGGCGTGAGCACGTGAATCGCTCGGCTGCTGCCGTCGAGGTTGCGCAGGCGGCCATTGACGCCAGTGGGTACTCCCCGGAACAGCTTTCCGCCCTTGTCGGTGGCAGCGATTTCTTGGCCAGGCATCCGCGCTGGGGGCTTGAAACCAGTGTGCTGTTGGCACAAGAACAAGTGGAGTCGGACCAACTCAGGGTGGAACTGCCACCGCACATTTCAGCCTCCCGGCTGGTAGCCCTGAGTGAAGATCCGGAGAAGGTCACCCGTGCCATGCGCCGGCCAGTGCCCACCAAACCAGGCATGGCAGCGCGCAAGGGGACGGCGTTCCACACTTGGATCGAGGAATTCTTCGGCTCCACCGGGCAGCTGGACTTTGATGAGGCTCCCGGAGCCGATTCCTACGTTGACGAGGCCTACGGACTGGCCGACATGCAAGAAACGTTCAGGAACTCGTCGTGGGCAGCCAGAGTCCCCGCCGAACTAGAGGTGCCCATCGAAACCAGGGTGGCTGACGTGGTGGTGCGTGGCCGCATTGATGCGGTCTTCAGGGATGCCGACGGCGGCTGGGACTTGATCGACTGGAAAACAGGCAAGGTTCCCGGAAAGCAGCAGTTGGCGGTCCGTGGCGTGCAGCTGGCCGTTTACCGGCTTGCGTGGTCGCGACTCAAGGAGGTGCCCTTGGATCAGGTGCGGGCAGCGTTTTATTACGTGGGTCAGGACAAGCTCATTCGGCCAGTTGATCTGGCCGGTCAGGACGAACTTGAAGCCATCGTCACGAACGCTTACTCCTCCTGAGCCGCCCGGCCTAGTTCCCAGCTGCCCAGTTCAAGAGGGGTGGCAGCTGGTGTGCCAGTTACTTCGTGGTGGGGATGACCTTCAACGCCGTGGTGTCGACGTCCTCGGGGGACCCGGCAATAGCGGTCTTGCCAGCCTCAGCATTGCCGGCGTCACTAACCCCGGCGTCTTCAGAGGAGTCGCTGGCCTTGGTGCTGGAAACTTCCCCGGGAGCGGCACCGCCATCGCTAGCATCGCCTGAAGAGTTCGAGGTATCTGCGGAGTCCTCTGAGTCAGCCGAATCGGCACCGGCTGTGGCACCAGCAGTGGTCCCCGCAGTGTCGGCAGCGCTGGCGTCGGCAACGGCGCTAGCGACGGAGGCACCAGCAACGGCTTCGGCACCTCCGCTACCGGCGGAGGCACTAGCAACAGCGTTGTTTGCCTTCACTGGGGTAGGGGCGCCAAGCTTCGCGGCAGCTGCAACAGGAGTGTTCTTTTCGGGAACCACTTCGGCAACGGGTGCCTTTGTGGGCTCGACGCTGATGGGTTGGCCGCCGTGCTCGGCAATGTCGGCTTCGAGGGTGCGCAGCATGGATTCGGCATCCTCCACCATGCGTGCACTGTCGGCGGCGTAGCCCTTGACCAGCCACTGCGCCAGAGCAAACTCGGCGCTCAGGGCAGCCCTGCGCAGCAGATGCGGATCAGGGGTTTCATGGCGGGAACCGGCGTAAGCCTGCAGCACCGTGTCGACAAAATCAGGGTCATCGACAGCAACGAGCCACGCAAAGTCGTCGGCGGGATCGCCCACGCGTAGCTCGGTCCAGCCGTTGACGGCGGAGACCTGATCGCCGTGGATCAAAATGTTGTCCTCGTGGAGATCGCCATGGACCACGCAGGCATTGAAACGCCACAAGGCCACATCTTCCATGGCGTGTTCCCAACGGCGCAGCAGAGATGGGGGGATCTTGCCTGTGGTGGCCGACTGGTCAAGCTCATTGAGCTTGCGTTGGCGGAATTCATTGGCGGTATAGCTGGGGAGATCAGAATTGGTCACGAGCTCCTGGGGGAGATCATGGATGGCTGCAATGGCAGCCCCGATTTCCATGGCCAAAGAAGCACCTCCGGCAGCCAGTTGCTCTACCGTGAAGGCCTTTCCCCGAATATGGGAGTACACAAAGGTGATGAGTTCGCCTTGCCGCACGGTCCCGGCCACGGTGGGCAGCAGGAAAGGCAGCTCGGCCCGGATGGCAGGGGTGAAGGCGCGCAGTACTTGCCGTTCAGTTTCCAGGCGCGTGCTGGCCTCGGCATGGCGCGGTGAACGAACCCTCCAGCGCCGATTCTCCGAGTCCACCAGCAAAGCGGAGCAGAAATCGGCTGCATGGTCGGGCTCCGGGCCAAACGCTGTGACGTTGAGTCCGGGCACGGCGGCGCTGGCGATGGCGGCCAGTTCGATTGCAGTCATTCTTCTCACTCCTCCACCGTAGAACGCGAAGGCACTAAACCTTGCTTCCTTGAGGCGGCGAGTCGCGAGAAGTCCTGTACGGATACTCCTGCACGGCTCGCATCCAGGAGCCACGTTGTCCACAATCACGTGCTGCGGAATGTATAAATGTGCGGCGCATGCGTACGGTAGAAACATGACCAAACCCAATCTTTCCCCTGACGCTGTGCTTGACCGTGAATGCGAGCAGCGTAGTGAACCCGGGTTTATGGAATCAGTGCTTGCGAAGGCAGCCCACAAGGTTGTGATCTTCCACCGCGGCAAGGCCTTGATGGCCGGTGCCAGCCTCGATTTGCTGGCCTACCTCGATGCCTCGGGGCTGCCCCACCAGCTGCCGGTCGGAACGCTGCAGGTGTACCTGGGTAGGGTGCGGCCCGGACGCGGTCATGCTCTTGCCGCGGGAACGGCGCTGGTACTGCTGGCACTGCCGGACGACGTCGGGGAGTTGGCTTGGGTGCCAGAGGGCAGCACCTTCGCTGGTTACCGTGCGGCCGCAGAACACATGGGTGGTGCCGATGCGGAGATTTTCATTCAGGCTCAGGCCGTTGCCAACTGGCATGCCACACACGCCTTCTGCCCTCGGTGCGGCAACCCCACCGAAATTCAGACCGCTGGCTGGATGCGCCGCTGTGGCCACGACGGATCAGAACATTTTCCCCGCACCGACCCGGCTGCGATCGTTGCGATCGTGGGAGCCGACGATCGGATTCTGCTTGCCAATAACTTTGCCTGGGAAGAAAACAGATACTCCACCGTGGCAGGGTTCATAGAAGGCGGCGAGAGCGCAGAAGCAGGTGCGGTGCGTGAAATTGCCGAGGAAGTGGGCGTCCACCTGCATTCTCTGAAATACCTCGCCTCCCAGGCATGGCCTTTCCCTCGGTCCTTGATGCTGGGATTCATTGGCTACACGGACGACATTGTCGCCACCCCCGATCTGAGTGAAGTACGGGCGGCCCGCTGGTTCGGCAGGGCGGAGCTGCAGGAGGCCGTCCTCGCGGGGGACGCAGTAATTTCGTCCCGGCTTTCCATTGCGCGGGAGTTGATTGAGCATTGGTACGGCGGGAAAATTGTGGAACCAGGTGAACACGCATGAGTTTTGACCCCAGCCAGCGAGGACTGCCGGTGATGGATGAACACACGGCAGAAGAACGGATCCTCTCTGGTCTGGACGAGGAACAGCGCACCGTCGCCACCACCTTGAACGGGCCGTTGTGCGTGCTGGCCGGAGCCGGCACCGGTAAGACTCGCGCCATCACACACCGCATTGCCTATGGTGTGCACACCGGGGTTTACAACCCGAACCGCCTCCTGGCCGTGACGTTCACCGCGAGGGCGGCGGCAGAAATGCGTACCCGGCTGCGCGATCTGGGCGTGGGCACTGTCCAAGCCCGCACCTTCCACGCCGCAGCGTTACGGCAGCTGCAGTATTTCTGGCCCCACGCCGTCGGCGGTCAACTGCCTGGCCTACTCGAACACAAAGCCCAGATTATTGCCGAGGCCGCGCGCCGGCTCCGGCTGCCCACAGACAGGGCTGCCATCCGGGACCTGGCTGCCGAAATTGAGTGGGCCAAGGTCTCCATGATGACCCCGGAAACATACCTCATCAAGGCCGAAGATCGCGGCGAACCCGGAGGCCTGGACAAGGTGACTGTGGCTCGGCTCTTCCAGGGCTATGAAGATGTGAAAGCGGATCGAAACCTCATTGACTTTGAGGATGTCTTGCTCATCACCGTGGGTATCTTGCAGGAAGATCCGCGCGTGGCTGCCACCGTGCGGGATCAGTACCGGCATTTTGTGGTGGACGAGTATCAGGATGTTTCCCCGCTCCAGCAGCGGATGCTTGACCTGTGGCTGGGCGGCCGCGATGAACTGTGCGTGGTGGGCGATGCCAGCCAGACCATTTACTCCTTCACGGGCGCCACGCCCAGGCACCTGCTGGAATTCCCCAAACGCTTCCCCGAAGCCAACGTAGTCAGGCTGGTCCGCGACTACCGTTCCACACCGCAAGTGGTGGGCCTTGCCAACAATCTGCTGGCCAACCGGCGCAGTGGCGGCTTGGAAGCCGATGCGCTCTGGTCCAAGCCGTTGGAACTCGTGGCCCAGCGCCCGGCCGGCCCGGTTCCGGAATTCATGGAATGCAGCGACGACGAGGCTGAAGCGGCTGCCGTCGCCGCCAGAATCAAGGTGCTGGTGGACAACGGCACGCACGCCAGCGAGATTGCCGTGCTGTTCAGGACCAATGGCCAGTCAGAAGCGTATGAACAGGCTTTGACAGCTGCCGGGCTGGGCTACCAGTTGCGTGGCGGTGAGCGGTTCTTCGCCCGCAAGGAAGTCCGCGACGCCATGCTGCAGCTGCGCGCCTCCTCCCGGGCGGCCGAAGAAGAATCTCTGAGCCAACTGGTCAGGGATGTACTGGGCAACCTCGGCTACCAAGCTGAAGCGCCCAAAACGGGCGGTGCCGTGCGGGAACGGTGGGAGTCTCTGAGCGCCATTGTGGCCCTGGCCGATGAGCTGGTGATCTCCCGCAGCACCCCCGAGCACACTTTTTCCATCCTTGACTTTGTGGCTGAACTGCAGGAGCGGGCCACGGCCCAGCACGCACCCACCGTCCAGGGCGTCACGCTCGCTTCTTTGCACTCAGCCAAGGGCCTTGAGTGGGATGCCGTGTTCCTCGTGGGCCTCAGCGAAGGCTTGATGCCCATCTCGTTCGCGGACACCCCGGAGACAGTGGATGAGGAACGCCGGCTGCTCTACGTGGGCATTACCCGTGCTCGGGAATACTTGAACTTTTCCTGGTCAACAGCACGTACTCCGGGCGGCCGGGCGAATCGCAAGCCTTCCCGATTCCTGGATGGCCTGCGGCCCAACTCTGTGGGCGGTGCTGCGACGGGCCCGCGCATGGCTACCACCCGCAAGTCACGCAAGGTGGTGGGCCCATCAGTGTGCAGAGTCTGCGGGAAGATCCTGAACACCGGGGCCGAACGCAAGGTAGGGCGCTGTCCCGATTGCCCGCCCGGGTACGACGAGGCAGTGTTTGAGCAGTTGCGTGAATGGCGTCTGAAGGAATCGGTCTCCGCGTCCGTGCCAGCCTTTGTGGTGTTTACCGATGCCACGCTGATGGCCATCGCCGAGGCAGCTCCGGCTGATTTGGAGGAGCTGTCGGCACTGCCCGGAGTGGGGCCCGCCAAACTGGAACGTTATGGCGAAGCCGTCCTGGAAATTGTGGCTGCTGGCTGATTCTGCCACTGGCAACCGCACTCGGGGTGGGCACTGAAAACCTGTTCCGTCCAGCAACCGGTGTCGGGGCGAAACATCATGACGGCAGACCAAGCCCCGGGTTGGTTGACTCCGTCGAGGAACAACAACGCCTGGGTAGCTGCGGTGCCGGCAAGTGCCAGTGAGAGCGCAGTGCTTTCCAATCCTGTAACGCTGCTGGCCGGCTGAGCCCCACGGTTTCCGCCACGTCCGCTCGGCGGGCTGCCAGGCGGCTTGCCGGGCGAACCGCCGCCCGCGGCTACTTCGCCCGCGGCTACTTCGCCCGCGGCCAGTTCACCGCAGATCTCCAACCAGTGCGAGTCGCCTGTGTTGCGATGCCACTCCACGCAGTCGGCACATGCTGTTTCCCCGGGCATCACCAGCGGCCCCACAGTGCCGTCCTGTTCACGGTGCAACACCACCAGGTGGGGCAGTTCAGTGCTCATAAAACGCGCAGTGATGGCCGCTGGGGCCACATCTTGGCCCACCACAACGGCAAGATCGAGGTTCCGTAGGCTGGGTCCTCCGGCCCCGCCGTCGTGCACCATATGGATCTGAGTGCCGGGATCCAGCGCTGTGAGATGGCGGCGCAGCGCCAGAGAACGGGGGATGCCGATATCGGCCACGAGGAAGGAACTGGGGGACACATCGGCTGCGGTGACGGGGGAGTCGTCCTCCAGCAGGAGCGTGCCCACCCCAGCATTGGCAAGGACCCCGGCCAAGGCAGCCCCGGTGCGTCCCAGCCCAACCACCTGGACCACGTTCTTCTTCCGCTGGGCTAAAAGTTTCTTGGCCGACTTCCGGTACAGACCCAACAGCGCAATCCTGTCAGGGCGTAGCCGTTCTTCGCGATAGCCATGCGTGGACAGCTCGGCGTCCTGACACAGCACGGTGGCAAGCATGGCGCAGATTTCTTGGGCTCGAGGGGCAGGAACGCCAAGTTCGACGGCGTGATCCAGTACCAGCGCATCGGCAATGCCCCGGCGCAACGCCATGATGAATGCCAGATCCGGGCCTTCCAGCCCCTCCAAGATCAGGCCGCCAGGGCCCAAACCTATCTGTATGCTGCTCCTCCCGCGGCTGACCACGCGAAGGGCTGGATTGATAGCCGTCATGATGACCTCCCAGTGATTCCTGATGGGCAGATGCCTCAAGTTAAAATCATTGCACTTGGCGGGCAAGCCTGCTTTGGGTTATCCACAGCCTGATGTTCTCCACAGCTTGTCCCCGAATGACGTAACTGGTGCGCGCGGGGCCAGGTCTTGGCGGTACCGTCGAGGTATGGGAACAGCATCAAGAACTCCATCACCCAGCGCGCTGGCCGCCTCGAAACCGGCTGCCTCGAAACTGGCACTGTCTGTCCCGGAACGTCGTGGACCCATTGGCACGGGAACCAAGGGACCCTTGGGCGATTCGATCTCCCGCCACCGGCTTAGCAGCGGGGAACCCATCGTGGTCCGCAGAACGGCACGGCGGAAAACCGGGCTATCTGCCTTTTGGGAAAATGGGCAGGCGGTCATCGCCGTCCCAGCACGGCTCAGCCTTGAAGACGAGGCGTATTGGGTGCCGCACATGGCCGCCAAATTAGAACAAAGCAAATCCCGCTTGGCTGGCAAGCGCCGCGTTCCAGCGAGTGACGCGGCGTTATTGCAACGCAGCATTTCCCTCTCCAACAAGTATCTGGGAGCCCGTGCCGAGCCGGAATCAGTGCGCTGGGTCAACAACCAAAACACGCGCTGGGGATCGGCCACCCCGGCTCTGGGGACCATCAGGATTTCCCACCACGTGCAGGAGATGCCTGATTGGGTTCTGGATTATGTGTTGCTGCACGAACTAGCCCACTTAATCCATCCGAATCACAGCCCTGCGTTCTGGGCGGAATTGGCCGGCTACCCGAAGCTGGAGGCTGCGCAAGCATTTCTGCAAGGGGCATCGTTTGCCTCGGCTCGGAACATCGCAGGTATGGGAGCAGGCATGGATGACGGCAACGACGGTGGTGTTGAAGACGCCCACTAGCGGATCCAATGGCGGCGCTCGTGTGCGGGATATTTGGCTTGCGTTGTTAACTGACTCGCGGCGGCGGGAACCACAGAAGGCTGCCGTAGCAGTGCATCCGTGGTTCCCGCCGCCGCGCTGGTGACCGGACCCGAACATCGCCAAACCGTCACATCGCCAAAATTCCGTGTGGAATGGCGGTAGAGGTGCTTGAGGCGTGGGCTTTTTAGCTCTTGTCTTCGTGGCCTGAGTCGGCGTCTGAGCCGTTGTCCGAACCACTGTCTGAGTCGGTGTCGGTTTCCTCGGCGCTGTCGGTGCTGTCGGTTTCTACTGAACCGTCGGCTGAACCAGCTCCCGCGCGGTCCGCGGGAGTTTCGGCGTGGAAATCGTCGAAGCCGCCGTCCAGCAGTTTGGCGAGTGCCGCATCAACGTCTGATTCGGAGGCGTCCTCGGCGCTACGGCGAGCACTGAAGCCTGCGGCATCGTCTAGGTCCGCGGAGGTGGGCAGTAGATCGGGGTGGGCCCAAATGGCGTCGCGAGCAACAATGCCACGCTGTTCCTTCAACGACGCCCAGAGAGCAGAGGCCTCGCGAAGCCTGCGGGGACGCAGTTCCAAGCCCACCAAGGAGCCGAAAGCATGCTCGGCGGGACCGCCGGTAGCCCGGCGTCGGCGGATTGTCTCGCGGATGGCAGCAGCTGCCGGCAGGTTGGCTGCCGCTGCGAAGGTCACCTCGTCAACCCAGCCTTCCACCAGCGCAAGCGCTGTTTCCAGCTTGGCGAGGGCAGCATCTTGCTCAGGTGTACGGGCCGGCATGAAGACACCCTCGGACAGGGCTGACTGCATGGCCTCGGGATTGGAGGGGTCCAAGTTCTGGGCCAAGTCCTCAATGCGAGACATGTCTATGTGAATGCCGCGTGCGTAGGACTCGATGGTGCCCAGCAGATGGGCGCGCAACCACGGAACCTGGACAAAGAGCCGGGCATGAGCGGCTTCGCGCAGGGCCAAGAACAGCAGGACCTCTTGTTCGGGAACTTCCAAGCCCTCCCCGAAGGCCTTGACGTTAGCCGGCAGGAGAGCCATCTGGAGGTCGGCCAGCGGAATGCCGATGTCTGTGGAGCCCACTACTTCCTTGGCCAGTGCGCCCACGGCGGAGCCCAGCTGCATGCCGAACAGTGCCCCGCCCATGTTCTGCATCATCGAGGCCGCCCCGCCCATCATGGACTTCATCTCTTCGGGCAACTGTTCGTTCATGGCCGTCGAAATGGCAAAGGCTATGCTGTTGGCCACTGGTTCGGTCAAGCGCTTCCACGTGCCAAGGGTTTCCTCAACCCATTCGGCGCGGGACCACGCACGCCCCACAATGGCTGTGGCGGCAAGGTCCGTAAACGGATCCAGCCACATTTCAGCCAAGCGCAACGCTTCATCAATGTCGCGCTGTTGCTTGGGCGTCACGGACGGGTCATCGCCTGCGGCGGCCTTGCGGGCAGCATCATGGGCCAGATCCCAATTGACAGGGGTGTCGGAGGAGCCGCTCATCATGGCCTGAACCTGAGAGAACATTTGCGCAAGCGCATTGGGATCCGACGGAAGGCCAGCAGCCTTGGCGAGTTCGGCCGGGTCAAAACCCTCCATGCCCTGCCCGCCCAAAAGATTGGCGAGCATCTCCTGAAGTGGATCCTTCGGGGTTTCGTCGTCGTTGTTGGCTGGTGTGGAAGACATGATGGCCCGTTCGTTGGCGTGGACGCTGAATAACTTCACGTTACCGCCGCATTGGTGCGTTGTCGCCCTGTTGCGGCCCACTGTTCGCTCTAGGCAAAGGGTGGGCGGCGCCCTGTGGCCAGAGCCCCGGATTCACTGCACTCTCCCAGCCGGGGCACAAGCACAGCACATTCAGACACAGTAGGCTTGGGGGTTGGTACCCCGTTTTATACCGCAGTTTATCCCGCAGTTACATGCGAGACCCGAGAGAATGTGGAGAGGTCACTGCTTTGAGCCAGGAGACACCCGAAACGACCGCACCGACGCGAACTTTTCGCGACAAAAGAGTCTCTCTCATGGCAATCTCGGGTGTGCTGGCACTCGTGCTTGGCGTGGCCGCACTGACCATCCCCGCCCCGTATGTTGTGGAGTCCCCGGGCCCTGCCATCAACACCATTGCAGATTTCAACGGCAAGCCCATCATCACGGTCTCCGGCCACGAGAGCTTCCCGCCAGCCGCCGGCAGCCTCGCCTTGACCACTGTCCACATGACAGGAGGACTGCCCGATAGCCGCATCAACTTCTTCGACACGCTGAAGTCCTGGCTCTCGCCGTTGGACACTGTGTACCCGGCCGAACTGATCTACCCGCCCGGGACCAGCCAGGACGCCGTCAACAGTGAGAACTCGGCGGCCATGACCGGTTCGCAGGAGAACGCTACTGCCGCGGCCATGACAGCCATGGGCATTGACTTTGAGAGCAATTTGGCTGTTGCCGCAGTCCCTGCCGACGGCGCCGCAACAGGGATTTTGAAGCCCGATGACGTCCTGATCACCATTGACGGGAAGAAGGTTACTGACTTGGGCGTCATCCAGGCTGCACTGGCGCACGGCAAGGGTGCACCCGTGCAACTGACGGTGCGCAGAAATGATGCTGAACAGAAACTGAGCCTCACTCCCAAACTGGGTAGTGAAGGCAAATACCTGCTGGGCGTCCAGATTCAGAATGTGTTTAAGTTTCCCTTTGACGTCAAGATCACGCTGAGTAACATTGGCGGGCCCAGCGCAGGCATGATCTTCGCCTTGGGCATCATGGACAGCCTGACTCCCGGGGATCTCACGGGAGGCAAGAAGTTTGCCGGCACGGGAACCATTGATCCAGAGGGCAACGTTGGTGCGATTGGCGGCATCGCCCAAAAACTGGTGGGCGCTCGCAGTACGGGCGCTGATTATTTCCTGGCCCCCGCAGCCAACTGCGGCGACGTAGTGGGACACATTCCAGATGGCCTGCAGGTCATCAAGGTCAGCACGCTTAAAGAAGCCCACGACGCTGTGGCCCTCATTGGTTCAGGTAAAGACGGATCAGGATTGCCCACATGCAAATAACAATTGATTCCCGGTGCGTAACGATTGCGCATCACACGGAACTAGGCCCACGACCCGTTCGTGGCACCCTTATGGAAGTACCCGCAGTTTTTGTTTTCCAACAGTTGAGTAAGAGGTAGAGAGTGACATCCCGCCCAGCCCCGCCGCCGAGCAACTCCATCCGGCCCAAGCGACGTAGCGCATTGATGCCCACCATCATTGTGGTGGCGGCGCTCGTGGTCGCAGTGCTGATCTTTTCGGGGGTTTACACTGATCTGCTCTGGTTCAACCAAGTCGGTTATTCCGAGGTCTTCTGGACCGAGCGCATCGCGAAGATTCTCATATTCATCGCCGGTTTCCTCATCATGGCTGTGGGGGTGTACTTCTCCATCCGGGCTGCCTACAAGGCGCGCCCCATTTACGCCCCGGACAACGCACACGAGGACAATCTCAACCGCTACCAGCTGCAGCTCGAGCCGATCCGCCGCGTGGTGATGATTGGTGTGCCGATCGTCTTTGGTCTCTTCGCCGGCACGGCCGCCATGGCTCAGTGGGAAAAGGTGATGCTGTTCCTCTACCGGGTTCCCTTCGGCTCCACGGACCCTGAGTTCGGTCTTGACATCAGCTTCTACACCAACACCCTGCCGTTCCTTGGCTTCCTGGTGGGAATGCTCATTAGCGCCACGGTCATTGCCTTCATCGCCGGCCTCCTGACCCACTACCTGTACGGTGCCGTTCGGCTGACCGAGCGTGGCATCTTCACCTCCCGTGCAGCGCAGATCCACATTGCCATTTTGGCGGCCGTGTTCTTGCTGCTGCTCGGCGCAAACTTCTGGCTGGGCCGTTACGCAACGCTGCAGGACAACAGTGGATTCCGAGCCGGTGCCATGTTCACCGACGTCAACGCCGTGATCCCCACCAAAGCCATTCTGGCCGCGGCTGCCATCATCGTGGCCATCTTGTTCATCGTTGCTGCCTTCATTGGCAAGTGGAAACTGCCGCTGATCGGCGCCGGCATGCTGGCCGTCACGGCGATTGTTGCCGGCGGACTGTACCCCTTGGCCATCCAGTCCTGGCAGGTAAAACCCTCACAGGGAAACTTGGAAGCTCAGTACATCCAGCGCAACATTGAGATGACCCGTCAGGCTTACGGGCTCTCCAATATTGAAGTCACCCCGTACAACGCAAAGGTCACCGCGGAAGCCGGTGCCCTGCGTCAGGACGCCGACACTGCGGCTAATATTCGTCTGTTGGACCCGAACCTGCTCTCGGCAACTTTCCGCGAGCTGGAGCAGTACCGCCCGTACTACGAATTCCCTAAAACGCTGAACGTTGATCGGTACACCATTGACGGCAAGGTTCAAGACGCCGTGATTGCTGTGCGTGAGTTGAACCCCAACGGACTGAACCCGGCTCAGCAGAACTGGTACAACCAGCACCTGGTCTACACACATGGCTATGGCATGGTGGCAGCGTACGGCAATACCGTCACAGCGGATGGCAAGCCCAAATTCATGCAGAAGGGTGTTCCCTCGGAGGGTGTGCTGGGCACCGACACCAGCTACCAGCCGCGCATCTACTTCGGCCAGTCCATGACTGACTACTCACTGGTTGGGGCTGGCGAGGGAACTGCGCCCATTGAGTTGGACCGCCCACAAGGTGGTACTAGCGCAAGCAATGCCGCAGACACAGGTTCCGAATCGCTGACAACATTCTCCGGAAACGGCGGACCCAGCGTGGGTAACTGGTTCAACCGCGTCATGTACGCGCTGAAGTTCCAGTCAACGGACCTCCTGCTGACCAATGGAGTCAACGATAAGTCCCAGATTCTCTACGATCGCACTCCCGAAGAACGCGTTGCCAAGGTGGCCCCATACCTGACCATTGATGGCAACCCTTACCCGGCCATTGTTGATGGCAAGGTCAAGTGGATTGTTGACGGCTATACCACCAGCGCCTACTACCCGTATTCGCAGCAGCAGCAGTTGCAGGAAGCCACCACGGATTCCCTGACTGCCACCAACGGCATGGCGACGCTGCCTAATGCCTCCGTCAACTACATTCGCAACTCGGTCAAGGCCACCGTGGATGCCTACGACGGTTCCGTTGAGCTCTATGCCTGGGACACCGAGGACCCTATCCTCAAGGCTTGGCAGAAGGTTTTCCCCACCACGGTTAAGCCTTACACGGAAATGTCGGCGGACGTCATGTCCCACGTGCGCTACCCGGAGGACATCTTCAAAGTCCAGCGTGAGCTGCTGGGCCAGTACCACGTGACCGATCCGGACAAGTTCTTCAAGAACACCGAAGCCTGGTCCATCCCCGATGACCCCACCACCACCGCCGTTGACAAGCAGCCGCCGTACTACCTCTCGCTGAAGATGCCCGGTGCGGAGAAGACAGCCTTCTCGTTGACTACCGACTTTATTCCACAAGAGGTTGCCGGAACTGATTCCCGCAACGTGCTGTATGGATTCATGGCAGCAAACGGTGATGCTGGAAATGTCAAGGGTGTCAAGAGCCCGGATTACGGCAAGCTGCAACTACTTGAGCTGCCAGTAGATACGCAGGTGCCTGGTCCCGGCCAGGTACAAAATACATTCCGGACTGATCCCACTGTGTCGGATCAGTTGAACATCCTGACGCTGGGCCAGTCCGAGTTGAAGAACGGTAACCTGCTCACCTTGCCCATGGGTGGCGGTCTGCTCTATGTCCAGCCCGTCTATCTGCAGTCGAAGGGGGCAACGTCCTTCCCCACGCTGCAGCGTGTGTTGGTGGCGTTTGGTAATAAGATTGGCTTCGCCGCGACCTTGAATGAAGCGTTGGATCAGCTCTTCGGTGGTGATTCTGGTGCTGCGGCTGGCGACGCTAATGTCTCGAAGGTCCCGGACGCCGCAGGCGGTTCCGGCACCGGAGGCACCACGCCGTCCGCCACCAGTACCAACCCGGCGCTGGCTAAGGCACTCCAAGATGCCAGCGATGCCATGAAGGCGGGCCAAGCGGCACTCGCCAAGGGCGATTTCACCGCTTACGGTGATGCGCAGAAGAAGCTGGAGACAGCCATCACTGCTGCCTTGGCTGCCGAAGGTGCTGCGGTGACGCCGTCCACCCCGGCGCCCACGGCGACACCTAGCCCGAGTGCGGCACCCTAGCGCCGGCGTCGTTAGCTAAATAAAGCACCACAAGCAGGACACGATACGGTCCGGTCACCTCACGGTGGCCGGGCCTTATTCTTACCCTCTGAAAGTAGGTTCGGGGTAGGAGATGAACGTCACGTGCTCTCAGTTTGTCCCCAGGGTTAATGGACGGTAAAGTAATAATCACATCGCGGGGTGGAGCAGTTCGGTAGCTCGCCGGGCTCATAACCCGGAGGTCACAGGTTCAAATCCTGTCCCCGCAACTCCACAAGAAAACCCCCAGCCTTACAGGCTGGGGGTTTTCTGTTGTCCGGGCTCTGGGGCGACCGCCGGGTTAGCTTCCCTTCTGGTCGCTAACCCCTAACCTGGGCCCTAGAACGGCCAGAACACCGGGACCAGGAATACCGCAACGGCTACGTAGAGAGCCATGATGACCAAGCCGAACTTCCAGTAATCGCCAAACTTATAGCCGGCGGGGCGCATGATCATCATGTTCGCAGGGGTTGCAATGGGTGTCAGGAGTGCCGCGGACGAGGCCACGCTGACGCACATCAGCAACGTGAACGGTGAAATCCCCGCCTCCGTGGCAACCGACAAGGCAATCGGGATGATGATCAGGGCTGTCGCCGTGTTACTGATCAGCTGCCCCAGCACAGCGGTGACGACGAAGATGCCAATGAGCAGCAGATATGGGCTCCCGCCTCCCGTGAGCGTGACAATCCCGTCGGCAAGCAACGTGGCGGTGCCTGTCTTGGTGATTGCCGCAGAGAGTGGGATCATTCCGGCGACCAGGATCAATGTCTGCCAAGCCATTGAGCGGTGTGCTTGGCCAATGGTGACCACGCGGGTCAGGACCATGGCCATGGCTGCGAGAAGAGCAGCTACGGCCGCCGGGACAATGTTCGTAGTCATCATGACCACCATGGCGAGCAAAATGACCAGTGCCGGGATGGCTCCCGGGCCCAGCGGAACGGTTTGGCGCCGGATGGCATCGGGGGAGTCCACCAGCAGGATGTTGTGATCCAGGGTGTGCTTGTCCAACTCCTGCCAGCCGCCCTGCAAGAGCAGAGTATCTCCGGCCTTGACGCGGCTTACTTGGGTGTTTGGCACATTAGCTGCGGCGACTTTTCCTGCCCGTTGGTGGGCCAACACCACCAGCGATCCGCTCTCGGTGACCATGCCCGGGAAGACATTCGTGCCAATAAGATTTGACCGCGGTGCCACCAGCACTTCGGCTACACCAAAAGATTTGCTGATAAGACCGCAGGCAATCCCGTGGTCACCGGTAGCCTCCACCGTCATCTCGTGTTCGACCGCGAAATCTGCAATGTCAGTGGCCGTGCCGCGCACCACTAAGTAGTTGCCGGCGTCGAGCGTGTCCTCTGTGGCTGGCTTTCCGGCAGCATTCTGGACACTGATCAGGTGGACTCCGCCACGAATGGCTGGCAACACGCCAGCAATGGGGTCGCCTACGTGGTTACTGCCGGCCGGGATGTGCAGGCGAGCAAGTTCGTGCTCGTCAGGCCAGTAGTGGCGCAATAGAACGCGAGGGTGGTCGCTGAGATCCTTGGGTGTGTCCTCGGGGGTTCGTTGCGGCAGCAGTTTCGGACCGAGGTAGATGGCAATCACAATGGTGCCGATGAGCAGCGGTAGCCCCACCAGGGCAAACTCAAAGAAGCCAATACCCTTGCCCGTGGTGTCCAAGGCTGCTTCGAGGATCAGAATGTTCACGGGTGAGCCGGTCAGGACAAGCAGGGACCCCGCATGGGCTGCAAAGGCCATGGGCATGAGGAGCTGTCCGGGTTCCCTGCCCAGACGTACTGCCAACACCACCACCATGGGAAGCAGTGCCGCCACGGCGCCATTGACGCTAATGATTGCCGTTAGGAGAGCGGTAAAGAGCATAATCAGCGCGACGAGCCGTGGCCTGCTGTCACCGGCAAAACGAACCAGTAACCCGCCCATCCAGGTTGTGATGCCGGCGGCGTCGATGGCCTCCGCCACCACAAAGAGCGCGGCAATGAGGATGACGGTCTGCGAACCAAAGCCTGAAAATGTTTCATCCACGTTGATGATTCCCGTGGCGAAGAGTAGTAACGCCACACTAATTGCCACTATTTCTACGGGAATTTTATTCCAGACAAATATGACAATCGTAATTGTCAGAATTGTCAGCATTACGGCGATTTCACTCATAGGCAAAGGCTAGTTAACAAGAGTGCCGAGGACAATTGTGACGGAAGTTTCTACGGTGCGTAGATCGTGACCTTAATTCATGACAAATTCGTGCGCAAGGCTGCTATTCTGGCACCATAATTACACATTGGACCAGTATTTTGGTCCCATGGCGCCACCGTTGGTGAGCGTTAACAACTTAGTCACATGGAGTCAAAAATGCAGTTCTTCGAAGTCTTTTGGTCTATTACCATTGCATTCCTGTTTTTAGCCTACTTGATCCTCCTGTTCCAAATTGTGGCTGATATCTTCCGGGACCAAACGCTGTCCGGCGTCTTCAAGGCAATCTGGATCTTCTTCCTTCTCGTTACGCCTTACATCTCCGCCCTGATTTACATCATTGTCCGCGGTGCTGGCATGTCAGAGCGAAGTGCCAAGGTGGCCTCCAGTGCGCAGCAGCAGACCGAGGAATACTTCCGTCGCGTAGCCGGAACCCAGAGCCCGGCCGATCAGATCTCAGCCGCAAAGAACCTGCTGGACGCCGGTGTCATCAATGAAGCCGAATACGGCCAGCTCAAGGCCAAGGCCCTGGCCTAGTCCACACGCCTGCCGGCCCGTTCTCTTTGCAGTCAGTCCGCATTCTTTGAAAGGTTGTTGTCTCCATGGCACATTCGCCCAACAAGCTCATCCCGGAATCCTACGATCCGGCGCCCTCCCTCCAGCTTGATCCATCCGTATCCGCCTCGTCGGCACCAAGTGGTGAGGCAAGCGCCGTCGGATATTACGTCTCCATCGAAGGTGTTGTTCCGGCGGAACTGGGCCTGGATCGGGCCACCTTGGCGTCCGCAGGATTTACCGGCGCGGCAGGCCAGTCCCTAGTGCTTCCCCGTGCAGGTTCGACGGCGGTCATCGCCGTGGGGGCCGGTAGCGGTGCCGTGCGCACTGTGGATGAGTTGCGGGACGGCGCTGCAGCCTTTGCCGCAGCCGCTGCCCGTCACGAAACGCTTGCGCTTGTACTGCCCGCAGGCCATGGAGTTGCAGGCGATGCGGCCGCGCAGGCGTCCGTAGAGGGTGCTTTGCTGGCCCGGTACCGTTTCAACGCTCTGAAGAGTGATCCCAAGTCCGTGGCCGTTGCCAGCCTTGAGATTGTTGGTACCGGAGAGGGAGCAGAAGCCGGTGCGGCTCGCGGTAAGGTACTGGCCCGTTCGGCAGCGCTGGCCCGCGACCTCGCTAACAACCCGCCCGGGCACCTCACGGCCGCCGAGTATGCTGATTTCGCAGCTGTTCAGGGCCCATCCTTCGGCCTGAGCGTGGAGACGTTCGGCCTGGCGGAGCTCATAGACATGGGTTGCGGTGGCTTGTTGGGCGTTAACGCTGGCAGCTTCGAGGAACCGCGGCTGATTGTGCTGCGCTACGTTCCCGAGAGTGAACCCACAGCTCATCTGGCGCTGGTGGGCAAGGGCATCATGTACGACTCCGGTGGCATCAGCCTCAAGCCCTCGGACCCCATGCACTTGGCCATGAAGATGGACATGGCCGGATCAGGTGCCGTCATGGCGGCTATGACGGGCCTGCGGGACTTGGGTGCCACAGCCGCGGTCAGCGCCTGGCTGGTCTGCACCGACAACATGCCTTCTGGCACGGCCACCAAGCTGGGCGATGTCCTCACAGCCCGAAACGGCACCACTGTTGAGGTCAAGAACACCGACGCAGAGGGCCGCTTGGTCATGATGGATGCGCTCAGCTTGGCCATGGAGGAAACCCCTGACGCCATTGTTGATGCCGCCACGCTGACTGGCGCTGCCATGGCTGCGCTGGGCACCTTGGTCGGTGCCGTCATTGGCAACGATCAGGCTCTCGTGGAGCAGATCAAAACGGCTGGCGCTGCTACGGGCGAGTCCATCTGGCAGCTCCCATTGGAATCCCGTTACCGCAAGCAGCTGGATTCTGACATTGCCGATATCTCCAACATGGGTGGCCCCACGGCCGGGGCCATCACAGCCGGACTCTTCCTCGCCGAGTTCGTCAAGGGCACGCCCTGGGCGCATCTGGACATCGCCGGGACCATGAAGAGTGACTCGAACGACTCGTGGCGCCCCATCGGTGCCACGGGCTTTGGTACCCGGTTGCTGAGCGAATTCATCGTCAATTACACCAAGCCCTAGGGCATTGCGGCCGATCCACTAGCTAGGATCGATGAAGAGGCGGCGGAGGACTCCCAGCGAGCCCTCCGCCGCCGCTCTATTTGATACAGACTTTCACACAGACTTTTACACAGACACAGAGCGGAACCCCACCACGATGATCCACCCGGACGTGCTCGCTTGGCTGTTGCTCGCCGGCCACATCATCCTTGGCGCCATCGCCGTGGCCTACATTTCTGCTCGGCGCCGTCCCGCAACGGCCATCGCCTGGATGCTGACCATCATTTTTATCCCTTACATAGGGCTTGTGGCGTTCATGCTGGTGGGCTTCTCACGCCTACCCAAGGCCCGCCGTGACAAGCAGAAGTATGTCAACGAGCTGATCCTGGAACGTACGCAAGGATTCGACCAGCTCAGCCATCGGGAGGACTGGCCCCAGGGGCTGCCCGGGCTGGTGACACTCAACAGCGCGCTCGGTGCGCTGCCCATGGTGGGAGGCAACGACGTCGAACTTCTTCCGGATTACCACGGGTCCATTGCGGCGATGGCGGCGGAGATTGATCGGGCGCAGAAGTATGTGCACGTGGAGTTTTACATCCTGGTGCACGACGACGTCACCAAGGTCTTCTTCGAAGCGCTGGCTAGGGCGGTGGCCAGGGGAGTGAGCGTGCGGGTCATGAGCGACCATTTGGCAGCCCTCATGAACCCCGGGCGTAAGGAAACTCTGGCCGTGCTGGCGGATATGGGCGCGCAATACCAGGCCATGCTGCCGCTGCGGCCGTGGAAGGGGCACTGGCAGCGGATTGACCTGCGCAACCACCGCAAGTTGTTGGTGATCGATGGCGCCATTGGCTTCACCGGCTCGCAGAATCTGGTGCACGAGAGCTATAACAAGAAGAAGAATATTGCCCGGGGGCTGCGCTGGCACGAGTTGATGATGCGCATTCACGGGCCCGCTGTCAGGGAGCTCGACGCCGTTTTTGTCACCGATTGGTACAGCGAAACCGACGTACTGCTGGAGCTGGATACCTCACCGGTGGTCATGGATCCGGCTGCGCATCTGGTGGACGCGCAGGTGGTGCCCAGCGGACCGAGCTTTGAAAATGACAATAACCTGAAGCTTTTTGTGGCCATGATCCATCAGGCAACGGAGCGGGTCAGCATCACCAGCCCGTACTTTGTGCCGGAGGATTCGGTGCTCATGGCCATCATCACGGCGGCCGGTCGCGGGCTCTCGGTGGAGCTGTTTGTCTCCGAAATTGGCGACCAGGCCATGGTCTATCACGCGCAGCGTTCCTATTATGAGGCGCTGTTGCGGGCCGGTGTGAAGATCTATCTTTACAAGGCGCCGGAGGTGCTGCACTCCAAGCACTTCAGTATTGATTCGGATGTGGCCGTGATTGGGTCCTCGAATATGGACGTGCGGTCCTTCTCGCTGAACATGGAGATCTCGGTGCTCATCCACAGCGAGTACTTTGTGCAGCAACTGCGGGTCATTGAGGATGGCTACCGGGCGAACAGCCGTGAGCTGGAACTGGCCGACTGGGTCAAGCGCCCGGCGGGGGAGAAGTTCTGGGACAGCGCGGCCAGACTGACCTCCAACCTCCAGTAGCCTTCCCCGACGCCGCATCACTTTACGGCCGGTTTCGGCGGACGCGGCATCACTTTACGGCGGGTTTCGGCGGACGCGGCATCACTTTACGGCGGGTTTCGGCGGACGCGGCATCACTTTACGGCGGGTTTCGGCGGACGCGGCATCACTTTACGGCGGGTTTCGGCGGACGCGGCATCACTTTACGGCGGCGTAAGGACGGCGGACAGCGGGAGGGGCAAGTCCCGCCGTCGTGCATGGAAGGGGTGGTTGCCTGAAGCTGTGGCCGGTGTCAGGCCTGCTTGGACTTCGCCGATTTGGCGTCCTTGGCGGCTGCCCGCTGTTGTGCCAGCATTGCCTTGGATTCGCTGACGTCGCCAATGAACGGCTTCAGCCATGCGGAGTCCGGGTGCGAGTCCACCAGGATAGCTCGGGCAAACAGCGTGAGCGGGACGGCCATCAGGGCGCCGAGCGGGCCCAGTAGCGCGGACCAGAAGATGACGGATAGGAAGGTCAGCGTCATGTTCAAATTCACCGAGCCGGAGACAAACTTGGGCTGGATGATGGACTGGATCAGGGAATTGATGACGCCGTAGAACGCCACCACCCCGATGAAGGTGGGCAGCCCACCGGCCAGCAGGGCCATGATGGCCGCCGGAACCAGGGAGATCCAGAAGCCGATGAACGGGATGAAACCGCACACAAAGGACAACAGCGCCCAGAGTCCAGCGCCCGGCACGCCAAGGATCAGCAGGAGCGTTAGGTTGAGTGTGGCCACAATGGCACCGAAGAGCGTGGTCATGATCATGAAGGAACGGGAGAGCTTGGCGAAGTTACTCAAGGCCTCAACCACCGGTGCCCGTTTTTCCTTCACTACGGCAAGAATCGTCGGGAAGTAGGTGGCGTCGATGCTCATGAACATGACCAGCAGGAGCAGGAACACCAGGCCCGAGCCCACGTTCATGGCGCTTCCGAGCAGGTTGTAGGCGGTGTCGAACAGGACCCGCAAATCGATGGAATTCACAATGGCGCGAACCTGGTCGTCCCCAATGCCGAGGTTGTCGTGCAGGAAGATCCTTAGATCGGCACGCAATTGAGTAATCTGGGGCCCAAATTGTGGCAACAGCCGGGTGAGCTGAACGGCTGAGACCCACAGGGAGGCCACTAGCGCCCCGATCATGGCGTAGACGGACAAAATGGTGGCGAGACCGGCCAGCACCGGGGGGACGCCGCGGGCCAAGAGCCTTTGCTTGACCGGATAGACACAAATGGTCAGCACGAGTGCCAGGAAGACGGGTCCCACGATAGAGGAAATGCGGCTGAGCCCTATCAGCACGATGACGGCTGCCGCCAAACTGATCAAAACCTTGGTCCCGGAGGAATTCGGGGTCGGTGCCGAGGCCGGAGTTCCAGTTGCTGCACTCATTGTTTTTCCGTTTCAATCCTGCCAGTCGAATGCCCCAATGGCATTGGAATGATCATATCTGGCGCGTGCCCAAGCTGACGTGATACAGCGTTGCCGAAAACACCCCAATCGGTGATGGAGCGTTGCCGAAAACACCCCAATCGGTGATGGAGCGTTTCCTGGTGGGCGCTCAGATGGCTGGGATGACGTCGTCCACGATGACCTTCAGGCTGCTCGCTAGCAGCGCATGGACTTGCGGGCGGGTGAGGGTTTTGCGCAGTAGCCATTCACGTGCGCCACTACGTGCCAATTGTGCATAGATGCGAAAAATGGCCCGGATCTGTTCGCGATCGGCACTCCTGCCGCCAAACCCGCAGGTCTGGATGAGCAACTCGATGGAATCGTTCTCGGCGGCGATCAGAATCTTCTCCAGATCAGGGGCCCGCCCCATGCTGCTGCCAAAGGACAGCCACGTGGCGCCGGATTTTTCCAGGGAATCCAGAAACCAGGTCACCGCCACATCGATCCGCTGCTCCGATGGCCCCGCCGGTAGCGCAGCCACGGCCGATTCGGACATGGTGGAACTGACTTTGATGACTTCCAGATACAGCCCGCGCTTGTTGCCGAAATAATGGTTGATCAGCCCGCGCGCCACACCCGCCGCGGCCGCGATATCCGTCGCGGAGACCTCGTCATACGACCCGTCGTTGAACAGCTTCTGTGCGCAGAGAAAAATCTGTTGGCGCCGTTCATCCGGATTGAGCCGTTGCCTGCGCGGCTCTTCGGGACGTTCGACGCCGGTCACCTCCGCAGGCGCGGAAGTGGAGGTGGAGTGCGGCGTTGGGTTGGTGGTGGTCACGGTGTTGGGTCGGTCTCTATGCGGGGGCGTTCTATCCAGGGGAGCCACTGCGGAATGCCGTCAGGCACCGTGAGCGGGAAGTTCGGCGGGCGTTTTTCCAGGAACGACTTCACGCCTTCCACCGTGTCGGCGTGGCCCGGCAACCCGGCAATCAGCTGCGAATCCAGGGCATGGACGGGGACGGGGGAGTCGAGCCCGCTGAGCCGGTTCAGCATTTGCTTGATGACGGCGGTGGACACCTCGGAGGTGTTGGCGATCATGTCCCGGGCCAGTTCATAGGCTGCCTCCAAAACATTCTCGGGCTCGTGCACCGAGGTGACGAGTCCGGCGTCGAGCGCTTCATCGGCACCGAAAAGGCGGCCCGTCAGCATCCAGTCCGTGGCGCGGGAAACCCCCACCAGACGCGGCAGGTACCAGACCGAGGCGCCCTCGGGGAAGATCCCGCGGCGGCTGAACGGGAAGGAAAAACGCGAATCGGTGGACGCCAGACGGAAGTCGCAGGAGAGCGTGATAGTCATGCCGCCGCCCACCGATACGCCGCGCAGGGCCGCGATGACGGGCTTGTTCATGCCGAAGATGGTTTTGGAGCAGCGCCCGGCCGGTTCCTGCCAATCGCTCGCGGCATTTGTCATGGACATGTCAAAGCCGCCGCCGCTGAGATCCGCGCCAACGGAGAAGTCGTTGCCAACGCAGGTGAACACGACAACCTGGACGGCAGGGTCGGCGTCGGCGGCCAGGAAGGCATGCTCGAGTTCGTGTGCCATCGCCAGAGTGTAGCCGTTGCGGGCCTCGGGGCGATTGAGGGAAACCGTCGCAATGCGCTCGGCCACCGTGTAGCTGATGGCGGTGTACGGTGTGGAGATTTCAGCGGTCATTACCAATCGCTTTCATGAACGGAAAGTAAAGGCTTGCGTCACCTATTGACACGGTGTCAATAGTCTTGCACTATTGGCGGTATGTCAACAACCAAGCAGTTGTCTGCCGTGCCCGCTCCCGCCACAGCTTAAAAACGCTCCATCACTAAACGGCCATTATTCGAGAACGCTCCATCACTAATCGGCCAAAAATCCCGAACGCTCCCGCACTAAATGGACGCAGCACGCAGCATCAAACAGCTCGGCCAACTGTCCCGCCCGCACCGACGCGGACGCGACGACCACGGAAGGAATCACGTGCCCGAACACGCAATACCGGAAGCATTTGTCTTCGACGCCATCCGCACCCCGCGAGGCCGCGGTAAGAAAGGATCCCTGCACGGTACCAAGCCGATCGACCTTGTGGTGGGGCTCATCAATGCCCTCCGAGAACGGAACCCCGGCCTTGATGGGAACCTGATCGATGACTTGATTCTCGGCGTTGTTTCCCCCGTGGGCGACCAGGGGGCCGTGATCGCCCGAACGGCCGTCATCGCCGCCGGCCTTCCGGACACCGTGGGTGGCGTGCAGATTAACCGCTTCTGCGCCTCGGGCTTGGAGGCCGTCAACATGGCCGCCCAGAAAGTGCGTTCGGGCTGGGACCAGCTCATCATCGCCGGTGGAGTGGAGTCCATGTCCCGTGTGCCGATCGGTTCCGACGGCGGCGCTTGGGCCATGGACCCGGCCACCAATTACGATACTTACTTTGTTCCACAGGGCATTGGTGCCGACCTCATCGCCACGATGGAGGGCTTCAGCCGCGTGGACGTCGATGCCTATGCAGTGCGCTCGCAGCGCCTCGCCGCGCAGGCCTGGAAAGAGGGCCGCTTCGCGAAATCCGTGGTCTCGGTCAAGGACCAGAACGGGCTGGTGGTGCTGGACCGTGACGAGCACATGCGCCCCGAATCCACCCCAGAGTCTCAGGCCGGGTTGCGCCCCGCGTTCGCCACCATGGGCGAGGCCGGCGGCTTCGACGCCGTTGCACTCCAAAAATTCCATGCCGTGGAGAAGATTGACCATGTCCACACCGCAGCGAATTCCTCGGGAATTGTCGACGGCGCCGCCCTTGTTTTGGTGGGCAGCGCTGAGGTGGGTGCACGGCTGGGACTGACGCCGCGCGCCAGGATCGTGGCCACGGCCACCTCGGGCGCCGATCCCACCATCATGCTCACCGGGCCCACACCGGCCACCGAAAAACTGCTGAAAACCGCAGGGCTGTCGGTCGATGACATTGACCTGTTTGAAATCAACGAGGCCTTCGCCTCCGTGGTGCTGAAATACCAAAAGGACCTAGGCATACCGGACGAGAAGCTCAACGTGAACGGCGGCGCGATCGCCATGGGCCACCCGCTCGGCGCCACTGGGGCCATGATCCTGGGCACCGTGCTGGATGAGCTGGAACGCACCAAAAAGCGCAGGGCCGTGGTGACCCTGTGCATTGGCGGCGGCATGGGCGTGGCAACTTTGATCGAGAGGGTCTAGTAACGATGAGTGAGGCAACAGTGCAGGAAAGCAACAACACCATCCGCTGGGACCAGGACGCCGACGGCGTCGTCATCCTGACCATGGACGATCCGAACCAGTCAGCCAACACCATGAACGGCGACTACAGCGACTCCATGCAGGCCGTGGTGGAGCGTCTCGCGGCAGAGAAGGAGACCATCACCGGCGTCGTGCTGGCCTCGGCAAAGAAGACCTTTTTCGCAGGTGGCGACCTGAAGGATCTCATTGCATCCACACCGGAGGACGCCGCGAAGATTTTTGAGCTGGGCCAAAAGATCAAGGCCCAGCTGCGCACGCTGGAAACGCTCGGCAAACCTGTGGTTGCGGCCATTAACGGCGCGGCACTGGGCGGTGGGCTGGAAATTGCCCTCGCCGCCCACCACCGCATTGCGGCGGACACGCGCGGCTCGGTCATCGGCCTGCCGGAAGTCACGCTGGGCCTGCTGCCCGGCGGCGGCGGCATTGTCCGCACTGTGCGCTTGATGGGCATTGCCGACGCCACCATGAAGGTGCTGCTGCAGGGGCAAAAGTATAAGCCGCGCAAGGCCCTTGAAATCGGCCTTATCCACGAGGTAGTGGACACTGTGGAGGAACTGATCCCGGCCGCGAAGGCCTGGATCGCGGCGAACCCGGAGGCCGTGCAGCCGTGGGATGTGCCCAAATACCGGATCCCCGGAGGCACCCCCAGCACCCCCGCACTGGCCGCAAACCTGCCGGCCTTCCCAGCGAATCTGCGCAAGCAGCTCAAGGGCGCCAACTACCCGGCCCCGCGCGCCATCCTGGCCGCCGCCGTCGAAAGCACCCAGGTGGATTTCGACACGGCGCTGGAGATTGAGTCGCGCTACTTTGTGGAGCTCGTGACCGGCCCGGTCTCGACGAACATGATCAAGGCGTTCTTCTTCGACATGGGCCACATCAGCGCCGGCGGCAGCCGTCCCGTGGGGTACGAAAAGTACACGGCCAAGAAGGTTGCCGTCCTGGGCGCAGGCATGATGGGTGCCGGCATCGCTTATGTATGTGCCCGCGGCGGCATGGACGTGGTGCTCAAGGACGTCTCCCTCGAGGCTGCCGAGCGGGGCAAGGCCCATTCCAAGACACTCACCGACAAGGCAGTGGCGCGCGGCCAGTCAACTCAGGACGCAGCCGATGCCCTGCTGGCCAAGATCACCCCCACCGCAGACGCGGCAGATGTGGCCGGGGTTGACCTGGTCATCGAGGCCGTCTTTGAAAACGTGGAGGTCAAGCAGAAGGCATTCCAGGAAATCCAGGATCTCCTCGGCCCGGACGCCGTGCTGGGTTCCAACACCTCAACACTGCCCATCACCACGCTGGCCGAGGGCGTGCGAAGCCAAGGGAACTTCATCGGCCTGCACTTCTTCTCTCCTGTGGACAAGATGCCGCTGCTGGAAATCATCGCCGGGGCAAACACCTCCGATGAAACCCTGGCCAAGGCCTTCGACATCGCCCAGCAGATCAAGAAAACACCCATTGTTGTCAACGATTCCCGCGGCTTCTTTACCTCTCGCGTGATCGGCACGTTCATGAATGAGGCGATTGCCATGCTCGGCGAGGGCATCGCCGCCCCGTCCATCGAGCAGGCGGGGCTGCAAGCCGGCTATCCGGCCGCGCCGCTGCAACTGGCAGATGAGCTGAATCTGACCCTCATGTCCAAGATCCAGAAGGAGACCAAGGCCGGCTTGGAGGCCGAGAATGGCGTGCAAAAGTACCAGGATCACGCCGCCTACAGCATCGTGGACCGCATGATCGAGGAGTTTTCCCGCAAGGGCAAGCTGGCCGGTGCCGGCTTCTACAACTACGCCGACGGCCACCGAACCGGGCTCTGGGAAGGCCTCGCGGAAAACTACGGCGGATCGGCGGAAATCCCCTTCGAAGACATGAAAGAGCGCATGCTCTTCGCCGAATCACTCGAGACCGTCAAATGCCTGGACGAGGGCGTGCTGCGCAGCGTGGAGGACGCCAACATCGGCTCAATCCTGGGCATCGGCTTCCCGGCATGGACCGGTGGCGTGCTCCAGTACATGAACGGGTACGACGGCGGCCTGGCAGGTTTTGTGGCCAGGTCCCGTGAGCTGGCGGCCACGTATGGCGAGCACTTCCTGCCCCCGGCCTCGCTCGTGGCCAAGGCCGAGCAGGGCGGGAGGTACTGATGGGCGCTGAGGCTGCGGCCGGACCCGAGCGGACGGCCGGATACCAGCCAAGGACCGCAAGCGGTCCCGCCTTCACCCAACCCTGGACCGCATTCACGGTGGCACAAGCGCCCAACCCGGGGGTCGCCGTCGTCCATCTGATGGGGCCCGGGCGCGGGAACATGATGGGGCTCGCGTTCTGGGCAGAACTGCCTCAAGTCTTCGCGGCCCTTGACGCCGATGAAACAGTACGCGCAGTGGTCCTGGCGGGCAGCGGTAACCATTTCAGCACCGGTTTGGATGTGCAGGAGGTGCTGGGCTCCTGGCTGGGAAAGCTGGGCCCCGGCGCCACCGCCCAAGCTGCCCAGCGCACCGAACTGAACGGCCTGATCAGAAGCCTGCAGGATGCCGTCACCTCGGTGGCCACCTGCCGGAAACCTGTCATCGCGGCCGTGCATGGCTGGTGCATTGGCGGTGGTGTGGATCTGATCAGCGCCGCTGATGTGCGCCTGGCCAGTGTGGATGCCCAGTTCAGCATCCGGGAGGCGCGGCTGGCGATCGTGGCCGACGTCGGAAGTCTCCAGCGCCTGCGCGGCATCATTGGCGAGGGTCAGCTGCGTGAACTGGCGCTGACGGCCAAGGACATTGGCGTGAGCAGGGCGGAGAAGATCGGCCTGGTCAACGACGTGTTCGCCGATCCTGAAGAACTGATGGCGGCGGCGCTGGACATGGCGGCGGAGATAGCGGCCAATTCACCGCTGGCCGTGGCCGGCACCAAGGCCGTGCTGAACGAGGGACGCGAAGAAGACATTGCGCGCGGGCTGCGGCACGTGGCGCTGTGGAACGCCTCGTTCCTGCACAGCGAAGATCTGCTTGAGGCCGTGACGGCGCTGGGCGAGCGCCGCCCGGCAGTATTTACCGGCAAGTAGTTGACGCCGGGAGCACCGGCTTGGAATTTCCTGTTTGAGAGTCACCGTCGATTTTTCTAGGAGCCACCATGTACCTGACCCAAGGCCTGCACCGCTCGTTGCAGGCGGACCCGCAGGCCATCGCCACGATCTTCAAGGACCGTGTGCGCAGCTACGCTGAACACGCGGATCGGATCGCCAAGTTTGCCGGAGCGTTGCAGACCCTGGGTGTGCATTCCGGTGACAGGGTGGCCATGGTGTCCTTGAACAGCGACAGGTACGCCGAGTACCTGTTGGCCGTGCCGTGGGCCGGGGCGGCAGTGGTTCCGGTGAACACCAGATGGACCCCGGCGGAGATCGCCTATTCCATGAATGACTCGGACACCCGTGTACTGCTCGTTGACGACGCCTTTGTGGACATGGTGCCGATCCTGCAGGACCTGGCCCCGGGCCTCACCACCCTGATCCACTGCGGTGACGGGCCCACACCGGAGGGTATGCTCTCCTACGAGGCATTGGTGGCGGAGAGTAAACCCGTGGAGGACGCCTACCGCAGCGGTGATGATCTGGCCGGGGTCCTGTACACCGGCGGCACCACCGGATTCCCCAAGGGCGTCATGCTCAGTCACACCAATTTCGTCACGTCGGGTCTTGGCACGGTGGCAAGCGGGGAATTGTTGAAAGCTGGAGACGTGCTCCTCCATGCCGCACCCATGTTCCACGCGGCCGATCTCGCCATCTGGTCAGGGATGACCATCATGGGCGGCACCCACGTCATGGTGCCGGCGTTCGAACCGATCAGCGTGTTCAAGGCCATTGACGAACACAAGCCCACAGCCATGCTCTTGGTCCCCACCATGATCCAAATCCTGGCGGATCACCCGGACGCAGGCAACTATGACCTGTCATCCCTGACCCGCATGCTCTACGGCGGGTCCTCCATTTCAGAGGGAGTACTCAAGCGTGCCATGGCACGCTTCCCCGGACTACGCATGACCCAGGCCTATGGCCAGACCGAAGCCTCCCCGGTCATCACCTTGCTGCTGCCCGATGATCACCATGGCGACGCACTACGCTCCGGCGGCCGGGCGGCGCCCCACAGCCAGGTGGCCATCCTCGACTTTGACGGCAAGGAAGTTCCCACCGGCGTCGTGGGGGAGGTGTGCACCAAGGGCGCCAACGTCATGTTGGGCTACTGGAACAACCCGGACCAATCGGCACAAGCCCTGCGCGGCGGCTGGCTGCACACCGGAGATCTGGGCTACGTTGACGCCCAAGGCTTTGTCTATGTTGTGGACAGGCTCAAGGACATGATCATCACCGGCGGCGAAAATGTCTACTGCGCCGAGGTGGAGAATGCCCTCAGCAAGCACCCCGCCGTCGCCTCATCCGCCGTTATTGGCGTCCCTGACGAGAAGTATGGCGAGCGCGTGCACGCCGTCGTGGTTCTGGTGCCGGGGCGCAAGGCGAGCGCCGAGGAGCTCGCGGCCCACTGCAAGGAGCACATCGCCGGATACAAGGTGCCGCGCAGCTTCGAGTTCCCGGAGGCGCTGCCCATGTCCGGTGCTGGCAAGATCCTCAAACGAGAGCTGCGCGAGAGCTACACCGCGGCGCAGGAAAAGGGGTAGCCCATGAGTGGAACGTTGCAGGGCTTGAAGGTGGTGGAGCTGTCCGCCATGGGGCCGGCGCCGCATGCCGCCATGATGCTGGCGGACATGGGGGCGGAGGTGGTGCGCGTGGTTGGGCCCGCGCCTCCTGTTGGCGGGTACGACGTCGGCACTCACCTGCAGCGTGGCCGCACCACTGTCCGGGCGAACCTGAAGGATCCCGCCCACCTTGCCGGTGTGCGGGAGCTGGTTGCCGCGGCCGACGTTTTCCTTGAGGGCTACCGTCCGGGCACCGCCGAAAGGCTGGGTTTGGGGCCGGAGGCGTGTCTGGCCTTGAACCCGCGCCTGGTCTATGGGCGGATGACCGGCTGGGGTCAGGACGGTCCGTTGGCCCAGCGCGCCGGGCACGACATCAACTACATTGCCCTGAGTGGCGCCCTGCATGCCATGGGCCCGGCCGCCGTGCCCATGCCGCCCCTGAACCTCGTGGGCGATTTTGGCGGCGGATCCATGTTCGTCGTGACGGGCATTTTGGCCGCCCTGTGGGAACGCGAGCACTCCGGGCGGGGCCAGGTGGTGGATGCCGCCATGGTAGACGGCGTCAGCGTGCTCTCACAGATCATCCTGGAATTACGCTCGGTCAATCTGTGGAGCGATACCCGAGGCGCCAATCTGCTGGACGGGGCCGCGCCGTTCTACCGCACTTATGCAACCTCCGACGGCGGGCACGTTGCCGTGGGTGCCCTTGAGCCCCAGTTTTACGCTCTGCTGCTCGAGGGGCTGGGACTCGCCTTGGAAGATCTGCCAGACCGTGACGACCCCCTCCAGTGGCCTTTGCTCGCGGACACGTTCGCGGCCGTGTTTGGGGCCCGCACCCGGGATGACTGGGCGGAGAGGTTCGACGGCGTTGACGCATGCGTGACGCCGGTGCTCACGTACGCGGAGGCTGCCGAAAACTCCCATATGGCCGCGCGTGGCACCTTATCCGGCAGTGGCAGGCATGTGGTGGCCGCCCCGGCACCGCGCTTCTCCCGCACCGCATCCGTGGCCCGGCAGCCTCTGGGCGAGAGCGATTTTGACACCATTTTGAGTTCTTGGAGGACATCATGATCACTGTTAGCGCACCGGCGCAGTTTCAGGCGTGGCAGGCCAATGTCATGCCGCCCGTGGAGGAGGTCCGCCCGGGTGTCTGGTCCATTCCAGTGCCCTTCATTGGCAACCCGATGCGCTACACCCTGTCCTACTTATTAGTGGGAGACGGGGAGGCTGCGCTCGTTGATCCGGGGTGGGACTCGGATGAGGGATGGGAGTGCCTCACAGCAGGTCTGGCTGTTGCGGGGGTAGCCCCCGAGAGGATTACCGTCATTGTTGTGACGCACTTTCATCCCGACCATCTGGGCATGGCGGCACGGCTCCGGGCAGCATCCGGCGCGCCGGTGGTGTTGGGGGAGCACGAGCCGCTGCCTGCGCAGTGGCGTGGTGACCCGGCAGGGTTTGTCGTCGAAGACAGGGCGCAATTTACTGCCTGGGGAGTACCTGTGGAATATCTTGACGAGGTCAGTTTCCAGACGCACACGTGGGAGCAAATGACCACTATTGCGCAGCCGCAATTCCGGCTGGCCGATGGCGAGCTGCTGCCCGTCGCCGGACTCATGGTGAGGGTGCTGTCCACCCCGGGGCACACGCCGGGTCATATTTGTTTGGTGGATGAGGCGAACCAGCTCATTCTCACGGGAGACCACGTACTGCCCCGCATCACCCCGCACGTTTCTCTGGAAGCCACCAACCAGCTCAATCCGTTGGACGACTACCTTCGCTCTCTCGAACGCATGGGCGTCGGGGCGCAGATGGAAGTGCTGCCAGCCCATGAATACCGGTTCCTTGGACTCACGGACCGCGTGGCCCAGTTGACGGAGCATACCTTGGAACGCTCCAGAGAGGTCATCACTGTTCTGGAGACTGGTGTTGCAGCCAGCGTGTGGAATGTAGCGCAGGAATTGACGTGGTCTCGTGGCTTTGCATCGCTGCGCGGGTTTACGTTGCGGCTGGCGCTCGCAGAAACGGCAAGCCATCTGGTGTATCTCGAGCAGCAGGGCCGTGCTGTGAACATCGAGGTGTCCAGGGGAGCCCCGGCCCGCCCGTGACCCGACGCTGCACCACTTTCCGGCCTGTTTTCCATGACGCCGCACCATCTTCCGGCGTGTTTTCCATGACGCCGCACCAACTTCATTGCCGGGTAGTGACGCAGGGGCTGCCGCTTGCGGGAGCGTTTGGCGGAAAGGGCCGGAAGGTGGTGCAGGGTCGGAAGGAAACGGCCGGAAAGTGGTGCGGCGTCTAGAGGGGGTCGGGGTATGGGACCGGGTCGGTGAAATCGCCGGATTCGCGGCGGAAGCGGGCCAGGATGGCAGTCATCGTTTGCAGATCGGCGGCGGGGATGCCGGGGCTGGCGAACACATCCGCATTCAGCACCGCGGTTGCCTTCTCCACCAGCTCCCGGCCGGCGTCTGTCAGTACCACCAAGGTGGCGCGCCCATCGCTCGGGTGGGCCTCTCGGCGCACCAGCGCATCGCGCTCCAGCCGGTCAACGACGCTCGTCACGGAGGTGGGATGCACCTGCAGGCGGGCGCTGGCGCTGGCCATCGGCAGGGCGCCGTCGCGCGTGAAGGACAGCAGGCGCAGCAGCTCCAGCCGGGCATAGGACAAGCCCAGCGGCTTCAGCACGGCATCAACCCGGCTGTACATGATCTGGTGAGTGCGCATGACGGAGGAAAAAGCGGCCATGGCATCGGCGGCATCGGCCCAGCCGTGGGCGATCCACTGCCGTTTAGCTTCGGCAATGGGATCCATAGGCAGCGGGGATGCGGGAGCCATGGGAGCTCCTTTCGGGCTGATTTAGCGACGGAGGAACCGGCACATTTCCAAGACAAACAACAATTTACTTGGGATACCTAGTAAATGCTAGTGCTACCTAGTATTCTTCCTAAGTGAGACCTGCAGCACATAAAAGTGGAGGGGTAGTCAATGAAGATCGTCGTACTTATCAAACAGGTGCCTGACACCGCCGAGGAACGCACGCTCGCACCGGACACCGGTTGGCTGGACCGCGAGGCCGCAGACAACGTGGTGGATGAAATCAACGAGCGCGCCCTCGAAGTGGCGTTGCGCGTGAAGGATGCGGACAAATCCACCGAGGTGGTGGTGCTGGCCATGGGCCCGGATGAGGCCACCAAAGCCATTCGCAAGGCCCTGTCCATGGGTGCAGATTCCGGCATTCACGTGCTCGACGGCGGATTGGCCGGCTCCGATGCGGCCCGCACCGCAGCGGTCCTCGCCGCTGCCCTGCGCGGCACCAATGCCGATGTCATCCTGGCCGGCAATGAGTCCACGGACGGCCGCGGCGGCGTGGTTCCGGCCATGATTGCCGAGCATCTGGGCCTGCCGTTGGTAGGCGGGCTCTCCGCCCTCGAACTTGGAAATGGGAACGTTAGTGGCGAGCGGTCGGGGGACAGCGGCTCGCTGCAGGTCACCGCGCAGCTGCCGGCCGTGGTAACTGTGACGGAGCGGACCGCCGAGGCGCGCTTCCCGAATTTCAAGGGCATCCTGACAGCTAAGCGCAAGCCCGTCGCCACGCTCACGCTCGCGGATCTTGACGTCGCGGCAACGCCGGCTCACGCCGTGGTCCTCTCGCACAGTGAGCGCCCCGCCCGCGAGGCCGGCCGCAAGATTGAAGACGATGGCACTGCCGGTACGCAGCTGGCCGACTACCTCATTGAAAACCGCTTGGTCTAGGAAGGCAGCATCATGGCAAGTATTCTGACTCTCATTGAACTCACCCACGCCGGCGATCTTGCCCCCTCGGCGCGCGGACTGCTGGGCGCTGCCGCCTCACTCGGGAACCCTGTTGCCGTGGTGGCTGCCAATGCCGAGGTCGACGCCGTCAATTCAGCCCTGCTCGGACAGCTCGGTGCCGCTGCGGTGTACCAGGGCATTGGCCCGGCAGCTGGATCGCTGCTGACTGGCCCCGCCGTGGAAGCGTTGCAAGCGGCCGTTGCGGCGTACCAGCCGGCCGCCGTGCTGGTGGCGAACTCGGTCGACGGGCGCGAAGTGGCTGCCCGGTTGTCTGTGCGGGTGGGCGGGGCGCTGCTGGTTGATGCCGTGTCAGTGCGTTTGGACCCGGCAGCATTGGACTCTGCAGGCTTGGAGAATAGCCGCATTGTGGCCGGCCATTCCATCTTTGGCGGCGCCTACGACGTCGAATCAACGGTGGAGGGCGGCCTGCCCATCATCACCATCCGCCAGGGTGCCATCGACGGTGTGTCCAACGAAGGAGGCGGCGCCGTCGAACTCGTGACCGCAGCCCTGACCGGCACCGTCCCCGGCGCCCACGTCACCGCCATCAACGACGCCCCGGCAACCAGCAGCCGCCCCGAACTGCGCAGCGCCAAGACCGTGGTCTCCGGCGGGCGCGGCCTGGGCTCCAAGGAAAACTTTGTGCTGGTGGAACAGCTGGCCGACGCACTGGGTGCGGCCATTGGCGCTTCCCGTGCGGCCGTCGATGCCGGATATGTGGACCAGCATGCGCAGGTGGGGCAGACAGGTGTCAGCGTCTCCCCGCAGTTGTACGTGGCCCTCGGTATCTCCGGTGCCATCCAGCACCGGGCCGGCATGCAGACGGCTAAAACCATTGTGGCCATCAACAAGGACGGCGATTCGCCCATCTTTGACGTGGCCGATTTCGGGGTCGTGGGCGATGTATTCACCGTTGTACCGCAGCTCATCGAAGCGTTGGCGGCCCGCGAACGCTAACCACCCCGGACCAGTGCCCCGGAGTCGTAGTGGCGGCGGGGCAAGGCGCGTTTCCATCCATGACGGACAATGGATGAAAACACATCCACAAATGCTACAAATAGTAACTGTTGCAAAGCGGTGCCGACACCGCCCGGCTGCTTCCACTGGGAGCACGTGAAAGAGGATTCAAGACCATGTCGACCCCTAAGAATAAGCAGGCCGCTGGCGTCTCCGAGCGTTGGAAAGCCCTGGGCCTGTGGACAAAAATCGGCGTGTCCGGCGCCAGCTTGATCATCTTGCTGGCCATTGCGGTCTTGGCTGCGCGCTGGCTGACCGGCCTTGACGGTGTCAAGGGCTTCATGGAAAGCTACCCGGGGCACTCGGAACTGCCCGCCAGCGCACCCGTGGGGCTCCCAGCCTGGCTGGGCTGGCAGCACTTCATCAACATGTTCTTGATTCTGCTCATCATCCGCTCAGGCTGGCAGGTCCGCACCACCAAGCGACCCGCCGCCCACTGGATCCGCAACAACAAGGGGGCCATCAAAACCAAGAACGCCCCCACGAAGATCAGCCTCGACCTCTGGTTCCACCTGACCCTCGACGCCCTCTGGGTACTCAACGGCGCCATCTTCATCGTGGTGCTGTTCTTCACCGGCCAGTGGATGCGCATCGTCCCCACCAGCTGGGACGTGTTCCCCAACGCCATCTCGGCCGGCCTGCAGTACCTCTCGCTCGACTGGCCCACTGACAACGGCTGGGTCAACTACAACGGCCTGCAACTCCTGACCTACTTCATCACCGTCTTCATCGCCGCACCTCTGGCCATCGCCACCGGCCTGCGCATGTCCGGCGCCTGGCCCAAAAACGCCACCACGCTAAACAAGATCTACCCCATCACAGCTGCCCGCGCACTGCACTTCCCGGTCATGCTGTACTTCGTGGCCTTTATCATCATCCACGTGACACTGGTGCTGGCCACGGGCGCCCTGCGCAACCTCAACCACATGTACACCTCCAGCGATGTGGTCAACTGGTGGGGCTTTGGCATCTTCGCCGGCTCCCTGGTGGTCATGGCCGCCGCCTGGTTCCTGGCCCAGCCGCTGTTCCTTCGCCCCGTCGCATCCCTGATGGGCAAGGTCACCAAATAAAGTTCGACGCCGGACACCTCACCTAAGGTGCCCGGCCCCACGGCGGCCCCACATCCTAGGGACTGTCAGCTAACCACCGTTACCGCAATGACGCGGTAGAAGGAGGCACCCCGTGAATGAGCAGACTGCCGAACAACAGGCCGTGGTGGAGATGGTGCGCGATTTCGCGGCCACTGCCATGGCTCCCCATACGGCCGCGTGGGACGAGGAAAAACACTTCCCCGTCGATGTGCTGGCCGAGGCCGGCGCCCTGGGCATGGGCGGCATCTATGTGGGGAGGAGTATGGCGGATCCGGGCTGAGCCGGGTGGATGCCTTGTTGATCTTTGAAGAGCTTGCCGCCGTGGACCCCACCATCGCTGCCTATATCTCCATTCACAACATGGTGGCGTGGATGATTGACGCCTTCGGCAACCAAGAGCAGCGCGCCGCCTGGTTGCCGGGCATCACGGCCATGACCGAGCTGACCAGCTACTGCCTTTCCGAACCCGGCGTGGGGTCCGACGCTGCAGCCATCACCACCCGGGCCGTGCGGGACGGCGAGGATTACATCCTCAACGGAACCAAACAATTCATCTCCGGCGCAGGCTCCTCCGCCTGGTATTTGGTGATGGTCCGGACGGCCGACAAAGGCGCACGGGGGATCACCGCGGTCGTGGTTCCGGCGGATGCCAAGGGCCTCAGTTTCGGTGCGAATGAGAAGAAAATGGGCTGGCGGGCCCAACCCACCCGCCAAGTGGTTTTCCAGGATGTGCGCATCCCGGTGGGGAATCGGCTCGGCGAAGAGGGCGATGGTTTTGGGATTGCCATGAAGGGCCTCAACGGCGGGCGTGTGAACATTGGCGCCTGCTCGTTGGGCGGCGGACGGGCTGCGTTGGAGAAGTCCATCGCGTACTTGAAAGAGCGTCAGGCCTTCGGTGGCCCGCTCATTGAAAAGCAGCACCTGCTCTTTGAGATAGCCCAGATGGACACCGATCTGGAACTCTCCCGGACCATGCTGATTCGCGCCGCACAAGCGCTTGACGCCGGTGCCCCGGACACGGTGAAATTGTGTGCCATGGCGAAACTTGTCGCCACCGACGCCGGATTTCAGGTGGCGAATCAGGCCCTGCAACTGCACGGCGGCTACGGCTATCTCAGCGAATACGGCCTGGAAAAACTGGTCCGGGACCTGCGCGTGCACCAAATTCTTGAAGGCAGCAATGAAATCATGCGTTTGATCATTGGCCGTCTGGCCGTGGAGCGCTGAACCGTGGAGGATGGAAACATGGAGCACAACGACGTTCTCGTGGAGCGCACCGGCCAGCTGGGGCACTTGGTTCTGAACCGGCCAGCGGCTATGAACGCACTCAACCACGGCATGGTGGTGGCCATTGCGGCCGCCCTGGATGAGTGGGAAAACGACCCTGCCGTGTCAACAGTTCTCATTTCCGGCGCGGGGGAGCGGGGCTTGTGCGCAGGCGGGGACATCGTCTCGATCTACCACGATGCCCGCAGCGGCGGTGATTCCAGCGAGACGTTCTGGCGCCATGAATACCATCTCAACGCCCGAATAAAGCGCTATCCTAAACCCATTGTCACGCTGATGGACGGGGTGGTGTTGGGCGGCGGCGTGGGGATTTCCGCTCACGCCTCGCACCGGATCGTGACCGAACGCTCCCGGATCGGCATGCCGGAAACAGGCATCGGATTCGTCCCGGATGTGGGCGGCACCTGGCTGCTGGCACACACTCCCGGGGAGTTGGGCGTCCACGCGGCCCTGACCGGCGCCATGTTCAGCGGGGCCGACGCCATCGCCATGGGACTGGCCAGCCACTACGTCGATTCCGCCGTCTTGCCCACGCTGGTAGCCGAGCTCGCGCAGCGTGAGGCGAGTGCCGTCGTCGGACGTTATGGGCAGGTTCCGCCGGAATCCGCGTTGGCCAGGGCGCGCTGGTGGATCGATGAGGCGTATGCCCCGGACGACGCCGGGACCATCCTTGAGCGATTGGCCTCCATGGGCGACCCCGCGGCTTCGGCGGCGGCGGAGACTATCGCGGGGAAGTCGCCCACGGCCGTGGCAGTGACCTTGGCGGCACTGCGGCGGGCGCGGCTGGCAGGCTCGCTGGAGGAAGCGTTGAATCAGGAATTTCGGGTCTCGCTGCGGGCGCTTCGCTGGCCCGATTTTGCCGAAGGGATCCGGGCGCAGCTGGTGGATAAGGACCGGAACCCTGCATGGCAGCCGGCAACGCTGTCCGAGGTCGACAACGCTGTGGTGGAAGGCACCTTTGCCGATTTGGGAGCGCTGGAGCTGGGGCTGAGCGCACCTTTAGATACGGCACCTGAAAAAACTGCGAAAGGGAGCTGACCATGAGCTACGAAAATTCGGGCCGGCAGGATGTCCAAGAGACCTCCGTTGCCTTCATTGGGCTGGGTCATATGGGCGGTCCCATGGCGGCGAATCTGGTGTCTGCCGGATATTCCGTCACGGGCTTCGACGTGGTGCCGGCTGCGTTGGAAGCGGCCGCTGCGGCAGGTGTGGTGGTGGCCGAATCATCGGCTGCGGCCGCGCTGGGGGCCGATGTCATCATCACGATGCTGCCAGCCGGAAAGCACGTCTTTGCCGCGTTTGAGGGTGAAGGACCTGGTGGGGGACTGTTGGCGGCCGCCAAGGCCGGGGCCTTGTTCTTGGAGTGCTCCACCATTTCTGTTGAGGATGCCCGCACGGCACACGAGATGGTGGTTGCCGGCGGTCACCGCGGCCTGGATGCTCCTGTGTCAGGCGGTGTTGTGGGGGCCGAAGCTGGGACGTTGACGTTCATGGTGGGCGGCTCCGAGGACGACTTTGCCGCAGCAGCTCCCATCTTTGAAGTCATGGGGCGGCGGATCGTGCATTGCGGCGGACCGGGCGCCGGACAGGCTGCCAAGGTCTGCAACAACATGATCTTGGGCGTGTCCATGATTGCCGTCAGCGAGGCCTTTGTCCTCGGTGAAAAGTTGGGACTGACGCATCAGGCGCTGTACGACGTGGCGGCCAATGCTTCGGGACAATGCTGGGCGTTGACCACCAACTGTCCGGTGCCCGGCCCCGTATCCACCAGCCCGGCCAACCGTGATTACGTTCCCGGATTTGCCGGAGCGCTGATGGCCAAGGATTTGGGGCTGGCGGTGGAAGCGCTCAATGCCACCGGCGTGGAGGCTGTGCTGGGCCGCTCCGCAGAGGAAATTTACCGTGAGTTTGCCCTCGACGGAGGCGCTGGCACCGACTTTTCCGGCATCATCAACACCATCCGGGCAGCCTCGGACCACCCTGAAACCGACTAGATCACTTCACCGACCTTGAACCGAACGGAACTTGTTTTTATGACGCAGCCTTCCTTCATCCTGACCGAACAACGGGGCCGGGTGGGTCTCATTACGCTCAATCGGCCCGAGGCGCTGAATGCCTTGAACGATGCCATGGGACGGGAGATCCTTGCCGCGGCGCAGTCCTTTGACGCCGATCACGGAGTCGGCGCCATTGTCATCACCGGTTCTTCACGGGCCTTCGCCGCCGGGGCAGACATCAAGGAAATGGCGGACAAGTCCTCGGTGGATATGTACCTGAGCAACTGGTTCTCGGCCTGGGATGAGCTGGCCCGGGTTCGCACGCCCATCATCGCTGCTGTGGCGGGCCATGCGTTGGGCGGTGGCTGCGAGCTGGCCATGATCGCCGATTTCATCATTGCTGGTGACAACGCCAAGTTTGGACAGCCGGAAATCAAGCTCGGCGTGATCCCCGGAATGGGCGGATCGCAGCGGTTGACCCGCGCTATTGGCAAGGCTAAGGCCATGGAAATGGTGCTGACGGGCAGGGTCATGGGCGCCATGGAAGCCGAGCAGGCCGGACTCGTGGCGCGCGTTGTACCCGTGGATTCACTGCTGGAGGACGCCCTGGCCACGGCCGATACCATCGCTTCCATGTCCAAGCCCGTGGCGATGATTGCTAAGGAAGCGGTCAATGCTGCCTTTGAAACCACGTTGGCCGAGGGAGTCCGTATGGAACGGCGCTCCATTTTTGCCTGTTTCGCCACCCAGGACCAAAAAGAGGGCATGGCGGCCTTCACAGAAAAGCGCGCGGCCAACTTCAAACACCGCTAAGAGTGGTTCTGGTCACCTGCGGATGGCTCGAGTGTTCAGATAATGTACGGTTTCGGGCCTTTTTTGGGCTCAAACGTACATTATCTGAACACTCGAGGAAAGAATTTGCCCCGAGGAGCCTCTCGAGTTGGTGTTTCGCCGAAAGGCATGTACTGTTGAGGACGCAACGCGGGGTGGAGCAGTTCGGTAGCTCGCCGGGCTCATAACCCGGAGGTCACAGGTTCAAATCCTGTCCCCGCAACCATGATGAGGAAAACCCTCGGCCTAACAGCCGGGGGTTTTTCGTTTCCCGGGTGGAAATCGAGACCGTGCTTGAGGATTGAGACCGCGACTGACGCGAATTCCGGGCGTGAGACCTAGGCCGGGTACAGCACCACTTCGGCAGCTTTGACCACGAAGAACGCCTTGGCTCCAGGCTCCAGACCCAATTCAGCGATGGCGGCGGGGGAGACATCGGCGGCAAGCCCAGACGCACGGACCCGGATATGTCCGCCTTGAGGCTCGAGCTCGGTGACTTGCACCTGGAAACAGTTGCGCGGGCTTCCTGCCGGTGGCGACAAGAACACGGACACGGACGACGGCGCGAACGCGGCCATGCCTTCTGGCCCACCTTCTGTCGGAGGTGCTGGGGCGGGCAGAGGTGCTTGAGAGAGCGCTTCTCCGGCGGGGCGACCGGCCACTTTGACGCCGTCGGGCATTAAGAGAGTGGATCCGGACAGGGAACCGGTAAGGACGTTGAGCCCAGCCAAGGAGGCCGCGAAGGTGCTGCGGGGGTGGGCCAACACCGCGGCGGTGGGGCCGGCTTCCACGATCCGGCCCTGCTCCATGACGATGATCCGGTCCGCGAGCATGAGCGCGTCGAGGACATCGTGGGTGACGATGATGGCGCGCCGGTTGGCCAAGACTCGTTTGAGCAGGCTGCGCAGAAACGGCGTGGTGTTGACATCCAGGGCCGCCATGGGCTCGTCAAGCAGGAGCAGTTCCGGGTCGGTGGCCAGCGCGCGAGCCAGTGCCACGCGTTGGGCCTGCCCGCCAGAGAGCTGAGCGGGTTTACGTTCGGCGAGTTCTCCGGCGTCCACTTCGCGCAGCCACTGCAAGGCCGTTGTCGCAGCGGCAGCTTTTGTGGCACCTGCGCTGCGCGGCCCGAACGCCACATTGTCCAAGACGCTCAAGTGCGGAAACAACAGGGGTTCCTGGGCCAGTGTGCCAATGCCGCGCTTATGCGGCGGCAGCCAGGTACTGCCCGTGCCGCCAGAACCGCCTGTTTCGCCAAAACCGGCAGAACCCACGCGGAACAAGGGCCGCCCACCCAAGGTGGCGTGACCGGCGTCGGGCTTCACCAGTCCGGACAAGGCCTGCAGCACAGAAGACTTCCCGGCGCCGTTGGCCCCCATAAGCGCGACGGTTTCGGCGGGGCCAACGCTCAAGGCGAGATCCAGATTTCGGGCGCCGATGGCCATGCTCAGCTCCAGCGTCATGGCAGCACGTCCTGTCGAGAAGCGGTTCCGCGGACAACTGCCCGAAGGGGTGAACGAGGAGTTCGGTACGCGAGAAGCACCACGACCAAGGCGACCGCAATCAGGAGGAAGGAGAGGGCCACGGCGGCATCGGGGTCCGTCTCGCGCTGAAGGTAAATCTCCAGCGGCAGAGTGCGGGTGACGCCTTGAAGGCTCCCGGCGAAGGTGAGTGTGGCACCAAATTCGCCCAGGCTGCGAGCGAACGCCAGCACCGCGCCCGAGACCAGACCGGGCAGCACGAGGGGCAGCGTAATGCGGCGCAGCACAGTTGAAGGGCGGGCGCCCAGAGTGGCGGCAACGGCCTCGTACTTTTGCCCGGCGGTCCGCAACGAACCCTCAAGACTGAGCACCAAAAAAGGCAAAGCCACAAACGCCTGAGCCATCACCACGGCAGTTGTGGAAAACGCAATGTCGATGCCAAAAGTACTCAACGTCTGGCCAATCAAACCCACGCGGCCAAAAGTGTAGAGCAAGGCCAGTCCGCCCACCACCGGCGGCACCACCAGTGGCAGCAGGATCAGCGCACGCAAAACACCTTGGCCGCGAAAGCTCGCCCGGGCCAGAACCAACGCCAACGGGACGCCAAAAATGATGCACAGTACGGTGCTGGCCGTGGCTGTTTTCAGGCTCAGACCAAGCGCAGCCACGGAAGATTCGGAGCTGATCAGGGGGATGAACTGAATCCAGTCCACCTGAGCGACCATGCCCACAAGGGGCAGCAGAATGAACAGTGCTCCCACGCCGGCTAGCAGGTAGACCCATCGGGGAACCGCCTGAAACTGCCACGGCTCCCCGACTCGGCGGGGACTGCTACGGGGTGCCAAAACCTGCATCCTGGAGGACTTTCTGTCCTTGCGGAGCCGTCACCAGTGCGATGAATGCCTGGGCAAGCTCCTGCTGCTTTGAACCTTCAACGGCAACAATGGGGTACTTGTTGACCGTCGGCGTAGCGAGTTTGAGGGGCACTTCCGTGACCGCCTGGCCCGCGGACTTTGCGTCGGTGACATAGACCAGTCCGGCATCAGCTTCTCCGGAGGTGACCTTGCCAAGCACACTGGTGACATTCAGCTCTTCGCTGACCGGCGCCAGAGTCAGGCCCGCGTTCGTTGCATCCGAGAGTGCAGCTGCACCACACGGGACTTGGGGGGCGCAGATCACTAATTTGGTGCCGGCTTTGGCGGCATCGGCAAAGCTGGCAATGTTGGCTGGATTAGTCGGTGGGACTACCAGCGTCAAAAAATTGGTGGCAAAGTCAAGGGGTTCCCCGGCTGCCATCTTGGCGTCGCTGAGCTTGGTCATGTTCTTGGTGTCGGCCGAGGCAAATACATCCGCCCGTGCCCCCTGGATGATCTGGGTGACTAGCGTTGATGAGCCATCAAAGCTCAGTGACACTTTTACCTTTGGATGTGCGGCCTCGAATGCTGTGGCCAGATCCGTAAAGGTCTTTTTCAGCGATGCGGCGGCGAACACGCTCAAGGTTCCTGAAAGCTCAGGGGCAGTTGCTGACGCTGCTGCTGGTGTTGATGTGGTGTCGCTGGCGGGAGCACAGGATGTCAGCGACACGGTGAGAATGGCGGCCGCGGCCAGGGCTGAAAGTTTTTTGAAGGGGAGTTTCACGAGGATTTTCCGCCGTTCGGAACTTCAATGATGACGTTGGTTGATTTGACGACGGCGGTTGCCACGGAGCCGGGCTCAAGCTTTAGGTCCCGCACCGCCTCGCTGCTCATCAGGGACACCACGCGGAACGGTCCGCATTGGAGCTCAACTTGGGCCATGACCTTGTCCATGATGACGTTGGTGACGAGCCCAACGAAGCGGTTCCGGGCCGAGCTGCCAACACCGGTGGGGTCCGCTGGCAGCATCGATTGTGACTTGGCCAGGGCAGCCAGCTCAATCCCGTCAATGACCAGTTTCCCCTGTTGGTCCTTCTGGCCGCCCAGGATGCCGTTATCCAGCCAGCGCCGGACGGTATCGTCGCTCACGCCCAAGAAACGAGCTGCCTCTGAAACGCGAATAAGTGTCATATTCGCAGTCTATATCCTCATATGCGGAAAAAGAACGTTATTTTCCCCGCAAACACCAGTTGAGTTTCTGCTGGTTAAAGGGCGGCCAAACGATCCGAGAGTGCCATGTACTCCGCATTCACCACGCGCGCCTGAGGATGAGCAACATGCCACGCCAGAATCGCGTGGGCCGCATCCGCGAAACGGATGGTGGTGCCAAACGCTGGCACCAAAGACTTGACCCGGGAGTTATCAAACATGACCGAATGAGCTTTATCGCCTAGTAGGCCGGGCCCAAACGCGGGAGCGACAGCTGCGATTTTCTCGCTCGCCACATGCACCAGCACGGGATCGGGCACCCCGGCCGCCGCGGCAACGCTGCGGTACACGGCATCCCACGGCAGAACGTCGTCGGAGGTGATGGTAAAGGCCTCACCCGCCACAGGGAGACCGAACAGCCCCACGAACCCCACAGCGAAATCGTTGGTGTGCGTCAGCGTCCACAACGAGGTCCCATCGCCGTGCACCACCACCGGGAGCCCGGCCCGCATGCGGTGCACATCGGTCCAGCCGAACAGCAGCGGAAGCCCGGTGTGATCATAGGTGTGGGACGGGCGAACAATGGTGACCGGGAAGTCGTCCTCTCGGAAAGCCTGCGTGAAAATATCCTCACAGGCGATCTTGTCCCGCGAATACTGCCAGAAGGGATTTCGCAGGGGAGTGGATTCCGTGATGGGCAGGCGGGCCGGTGGCTTCTGGTACGCCGAGGCCGAACTGATGAACAAGTATTGCCCCGTGCGGCCACGGAAAAGCTCCACTGCGGCGTAGGCATGCTTCGGTGTGAACGTGAGGAAGTCAGCCACAACGTCAAAGCTTCGCGTGCCCAAGGCTGCGGCAACGGCGGCTGGGTCCCTGACATCAGCCACAAGATGTTCGACGCCGGAGGGAAGCTGCCGCACGGAACTCGCCGCGCGGTTCAGCACCGTCACGGTGTACCCCAGAGCCGCGGCCCGCGCCACGGCCGCCGCACTGATGGTGCCCGTTCCCCCAATGAACAACACCCGCAGTGCTGGGCGCCGCCAGAGTCCTTCATCCCCTCCGAGCCTTTGGGCCTCGGAGGATGAATCGGCCAGGCCCCCGGGTGCGTCTTGGCGGAGGTGCAATCCTTGACCAACGCCGTCGTTGAAGCCGCTCACCAGGCGTAGTCTTCCGGGGCAGTCTTCGGACCGGGGAAGATCTTATCGAGGGTAGCTAACGCGTCGGCGTCCAGCGAAAGATTCACAGCACGCAGGCCCGCTTCGAGCTGGGCCGAGGTGCGCGGTCCAATAATGGGTGCCGTCACGGCCGGCTGATGGATGAGCCACGCTAGCGCCACGTCGCCCGGGGCATGCCCCAAATCCGCGGCGAAGGATTCAAAGGCGGCAATGGCGTCATGGTGGGTGGCCAACGCCTCGGCAGCGCGGCCCTCAATCCTGCGGACGCCGTCGTTCTGCTTTTGCAGCACACCACCGAGCAGCCCGCCATGCAACGGCGACCACGGGAGCAGCCCTAAACCGTAGTGTTCGGCGGCGGGAATGACTTCACGTTCCACGCTGCGCTCCAGCAGGCTGTAGATGGACTGTTCGCTGACCAGCCCGGTGACGGGCCGGCGCGCGGCAGCCTCCTGTGCGGCGGCAATGTGCCAGCCGGCAAAGTTGGAGCTGCCGGCGTACAGGATCTTACCCTGCTGCACGGCGACGTCGATGGCCTGCCAGATCTCATCCCAGGGAGTATCCCGGTCCACATGGTGGAACTGGTACAGATCGATGTAGTCGGTCTGCAGGCGCTTCAGGGAAGCGTCCAGGGAACGGCGGATGTTCAGCGCTGACAGCTTCGAATCATTGGGCCAATCGGTCATATTGGCATAGACCTTCGTGGCCAGCACGGTCCGCTCGCGCCGACCCCCGCCCTGGGCGATCCAGCGTCCAATGATTTCTTCGGTCCAGCCCCGGCGGTCATTGCCGCCGTAGCCATTGGCCGTGTCAAAGAAATTCAGCCCTGCCTCATGGGCCTGATCCATGATCTTGAAGGCATCGGCCTCATCGGTGTGTGGGCCAAAATTCATGGTGCCAAGGCAGAGGGTGGAGACGGACAGGCCGCTGCGGCCCAACTGGGTGTACAACATGCTCATGTGGTTCCTTCGGAAGAAGTGGAAACTTGTTGAGTAGATTCGGAGCCGCCAGCCCAGGAGGACAGCAATTTGAGGGCGTCTTGCGAGGGGGATCCGTTCTTGGCCGTGTAGATTCGCAGGCTTTGATCGGTGTCATCGGGGAGGATTAGATGTTCAAAATCCAGCGAAAGATCGCCCACCACACCATGGTGCAGCGTCAAGGTACCCGAGGCTCGCTGGGCCACCGTGTGCCGCGCCCACCACTGCCGAAACTCCTCGCTGTTGACAGCGAGTTCACCCACCAGAGCAGTGGCGGCAGGGTCACCGGGATGCCGGCCAATATCGGCACGCAAGGCAGCCACCGCGTCCGAGGCAGCACCATGCCAGTCCCGGAACAACACGCGCGCGCCCGGATCGAGCATGATCCAGCGCGTGTAATTACGTTGTTCGCGGCCCATGGCCGGGAAGTCGGC